>CAMQJB010000033.1 GCA_947002045.1 uncultured Collinsella sp. | reverse complement strand
CCCGGATCGCGCGAGGGGGGCCCGCTTTTGGGGTCTGCCGGAAACCCGGTGGTCAAAAAAGGCCAAATATGAGTACTGTTACCAGTTTGGTGGCAGCCAAATGGCCTCAAAAATTGGTGCCAGCGGCCAAAAGTACATCGATTTTCGTCCTTCAGAGTCGCGATCGGGCTCCAAACAAGGCGATTTTGCTGCTCTGGACTGGAAAATCGCTGCTACTAATTTGGTGACAGTACTCATATTTGGCCTTTTTTGACCACTGCCCCTTGGTCCAAGGCAAAACGGGCCGATCAAACCGTGCGGCAGGTCCATTTTCGACTATCCTCAGCTTGCCAGTTCGAAAATGGACCTGCCGCATGATTGAATCTTTATTTCAACTTTACACCTAGGTTTACAGCTGTCTTGTCAGCTGTAAACCTAGGTGTCATACTAAAGCCCCAAGATTCGCCAAAAGAGAGGGGCCTTGATGGCACAGAGCGCGAACATGGATGCGTCGGAGCTTGCGCGCGATATCGCGGCCGGCCTGGCATCGGCAACGACGGCAACGGAGCGCGCGGCATTGGTGCCCGCAGAGCTCGTCGAGGCCATTCAGCAACTAAAAACCCAACGTGACGCGGTGATCTTGGCGCACTATTATGTGGCGCCCGAGGTCCAAGCCGTTGCCGATTTCGTCGGCGACAGCTTCTACCTGGCAAAGCTCGCCAAAAGCCTGCCGCAGCAGACCATCGTGCTGTGCGGCGTGGAGTTTATGGGCGAGAGCGCCAAGCTGCTCAATCCCACCAAGACCGTGCTGTTGCCCGAGCCGGGCGCGGACTGCCCCATGGCTCACATGGTCAAGCGCGAGACAGTCGATGCAGCGCGCGCCGAGTACGGCGACGACCTTGCCGTGGTCTGCTACGTCAACTCGACGGTCGAGATCAAGAGTTGGAGCGACGTGTGTGTCACCAGCTCCAACGCCGTCAAGATCGTGTCCGAGCTGCCGCAGCAACACGTCCTGTTCATCCCCGATCAAAACCTGGGCCGCTTCGTAGCCGAGCAGGTGCCGCAAAAGCACGTCATGCTTAACAAGGGCTACTGCCCGCGCCACCACATCATCACCGTCGAGCAGATTGTCGATGCGCAGGAGGCGCATCCCAACGCGCTCGTACTGGCGCACCCCGAATGCAAGGCCGACGTCCTTGCCGAGGCCGACTACATCGGCTCCACCGCCGGCATCATCAAGTATGCCGAGGAGTCGGACGCCAACGAGTTCATCATCGTGACGGTCCGCGGCGTGCTCTACGAGCTCGAGCGCCGCTGCGAGGGCACCGGCAAAAAGTTCTACTTCCCTGCGGTGCAGCCCACCTGCGTCAACATGGATCTCATCACGCTCGAAAAGCTCGTGCACTGCCTGGAGACGGGCGAGGGCGAGGTGCAGATTGGCGTGTCGGACGAGGCCGCCGATCAGGCCAAGCTCACGCTCGACCGCATGCTCGAGTACGCGGCGCGCTAGAACGATGTGACATGAGGGGCGGTCCCTTATGTCACATTACAAGGGAGAGGATTCCTATGGAAACCAAGCAATACTCCGACATGGAGTGCGATGTCGTCATTGCCGGCTGCGGCGTGGCAGGCCTATACGCGGCCCTCAATCTGCCGACGAGCACGCGCGTAATCATGCTCTCCAAGGGCGCTGTCGACGAGTGCGATTCGATGCTCGCGCAGGGCGGCATCTGCGTACTGCCCGAGGGTTCTGACTACGATGCCTTCTTTGAGGACACTATGCACGCCGGCCATTACGAGAACCGCCGCGAGAGTGTAGACATCATGATTCGCTCGAGCCGTTCGGTCATCAACGACCTGCTGGCCATGGGCGTGGACTTTGAGCGGAAGGCCGACGGCAGCCTCGACTTTACCCGCGAGGGCGCGCACAGCCGCCCGCGCATCGCCTTCCATGCCGATATTACGGGCAAGGAAATTACGACCAAGCTGCTCCAGGCTGTCCGCAAGCTGGATAACGTGCAGATTCTCGAACACGTTGCCATGACCGACATCCTGACCGCCGAGCGCGATGACGCCACGGTGTGCACCGGCGTCGTCGCCGTCGCCGTGGACGAGGACGATTCAGCTCGCCCCGCCGACGAGCTGGCAAATGCCGCTGAGGGCGTGCGTGCTGGTAAGCCGTTTAAGATCCATGCCCGCCATACGCTGTGGGCAACGGGCGGTATCGGTGGCGTGTACGACCACTCGACCAACTACCCGCAGCTCACCGGTGACGCCTGCTACATCGCGCAGGAGCACGGCATCACGATGGAGCACCTGGACTACGTGCAGATTCACCCCACGGGTCTGTTCTCGCCGCAGCCGGGCCGCACGTTCCTAATCAGCGAAAGCTGCCGCGGCGAGGGCGCGATTCTGCTCAATGCCGCCGGCGAGCGTTTTACCGACGAGTTGCAGCCGCGCGACGTTGTCGCCGCCGCCATCCGCGAGCAGATGAAGCAGGACGGCACCGAGCACGAGTGGCTGAGCTTTGCCCCCGTCGAGCGCGACGTGGTGACCGGGCACTTTGCCAATATCCGCGCGCGCTGCCTGGAGGACGGTCGCGACATCCTGGACGAGCCCATTCCCGTCACGCCCACGCAGCACTACTTTATGGGCGGCGTGTGGGTCGACAAGGACGGCCGCACCTCGATGCCCGAGCTCTACGCCGCTGGCGAGACGGCCTGCAATGGCGTTCACGGCAAGAATCGCCTGGCTTCCAACAGCCTGCTCGAGTCCCTAGTCTGGGGTCGCCGCGCTGCTTGGCGTATGCGCACCGGCGAGTCGCTGGCCGTGGAACAGGCAGGCGAGCCCGCGCTCGATGGACGCCATCGCGCCTTGAGTTCCGATACCCTTGCAATCGATGATCTGGCCCGTGCCGCCGGCACGCAGGCCGTGGAGGAGTAGACCATGAATCCCATTACCATGAAGCTCGTCGTCGATGATCTGATTTTGCAGGCTCTGCGCGAGGACATTACCTTTGAGGACGTGAGTACGGCGAGCGTGTGCCCCACGGCGCGCCCCGCTACCGTTGAGCTCATCGCCAAGGCCGACGGCATTATCGCCGGCCTGGACGTATTCGCCCGCACCTTTGAGCTGCTGGATCCGCAGAGCTCCGCGTTGTTCGATGTCGCGGACGGCGACGAGGTACACGCCGGCGACCATGTGGGCCAGGTGCGCGGCGATGCGCGCGTGCTGCTTTCGGGCGAGCGCGTGGCGCTCAACTACCTGCAGCGCATGAGCGGCATCGCTACTTACACGCATCGGATGGCGGCTGCGCTCGAGGGCACCAAGACCGTGCTTGTCGACACGCGCAAGACCACGCCGGGCATGCGCGTCTTCGAGAAGGCCGCAGTCGAGATCGGCGGCGGCAGCAATCACCGTTACAACCTGTCGACGGCCGCTATGCTCAAGGACAACCACATCGACGCCGCCGGTGGCGTGACGCGTGCGATCGAGATGGCGCGCGCCCATGCATCGTTTACCACGACGGTCGAGATCGAGTGCGAGAACCTGGACATGGTGCGCGAGGCCGTGGAGGCCGGCGCCGATATCATCATGTTCGACAACATGACCCACGACGACATGGCCGCCGCTATCGAGCTTATCGCCGGTCGCGCCAAGACCGAGTGCTCGGGCAATGTGGACGCCGGCAATATCCGCGCGCTTGCCGACCTGGGCGTTGACTTTATTAGCTCGGGGGCGTTGACGCACTCTGCGCCGATCCTCGACCTCTCGCTTAAGCACCTGCGTCTGCTGGACGGTAAATAATGGACGCCCGCGAGCGTCGCCGTGCCATCATGGGCGTACTTGAGGGGGCCACGGAGCCCGTTTCGGGCAGCGCGCTTGCCCGCGAGGTGGGCGTGAGCCGTCAGGTCGTGGTGCAGGACATTGCCCTGCTGCGCGCCGACGGACACGATATCGTCGCCACCAATCGCGGCTATGTGCTACAGGAGGCGGCGAGCAGCCCGGCTGTGCCCACGCGTCTGGTCAAGGTTCGCCACGGCGTGGAGCAGGCGGGCGATGAGCTCACGAGCATCGTCGACGCGGGCGGCGCCGTGCTCAACGTGATCGTCAATCACCGCGTGTACGGCAAGATCACGGCCGACCTGGACATCCGCAATCGTCGCGATGTTGAGCGCTACCTGCACGATATCGAGAGCGGCAAGAGCTTTCCGCTGCTGACGGTAACCAGCGGCTATCACTTCCACCGCATTGCGGCAGAAGACGAGCAAACCCTCGACGAGATCGAGGCCATGCTCAAGGAGAAGGGCTATCTGGCAGACCTAATGCCCTACGAAGACGACCTATCGTAGCTGACGCTGCAAACGCCCCTAAGCGGCAATCTGACGTTCAATCGGCGGTCGCGTACAAAAGTACGCTTCCCTCCTCTTTCACGTCACCTTGCTCGCTTAGGGACGTTTTCGCTGACGTGAGCTCAACCTGCGACGGTGCCAAATTGGTTATCCGCACGAAAAAAAGAGGCCTCCGCGGCGATGCGGAGGCCTCCTTTTTTTGTGCACGGTGTACTTGTGAGTGTGCAAGTGGGGGAGTTGTTACTCCTCGACGATCTCGGTGATCGCGCCGGCGGGGCAAGCGTCCTGGCAAGCGCCACAGGCGACGCAGGAATCCTCGTCAGCGACGGTAGCGACGTCCTGGAGCTCCAGAACGCCAGCGGGGCAGGAGTCGACGCAAACGCCACAAGCGATGCACTCGTCGGCATCAATTACGGGATGAGCCATGGTAGTTTCCTCTCTGTTGACCGACGCTACAGGCGATGCGCGCCGGTTTGATTCGGGCAAAAACATACCACGGGAGCGACCGTTTGCAATACCCTCTGACCGGCATCTTCATACCGTTCGCCGAGTATGCCGCGGCTTACTAAAAAACATGCAGGTGAGGCCGTTGAGCTGCGCAAATGTTAGCTATAGGTGACTTGAAATATAGGGCGATTGAGCGTGCTTGCGGAAAGGGCATCCCGTAATCCACGTCCAAAACGGGACACAGTTTCAGGCTCGCACCTCAGTCAACTCTACATAGATCTCAATAGATTTGCCGAGAACTCATTCAGCGCATCTACCTGCGCATTTAAGAACCTAAACTCTCAGCAATAAGAAATCTTATATGAATTGACTTAGATTTTGTATATTCCGGCCCATAAGGGGATACACTACATCCTGAAAGACAAGCCGAAGCGCCGCGCGACAGATCGTCGAGGCGGCGCGAACGCAAAAGAGAGAGGGAATTTCTAATGAGTAAGATTCTTGGTATCGACCTTGGTACTACTAACTCCGCTATGGCCGTTCTCGAGGGCGGTTCTCCGACCATCATCGTGAACGCCGAGGGCGACCGCACCACCCCGTCCGTTGTCGGCTTCCGCGCCGACGGCGACCGCGTCGTGGGTAAGGCCGCTAAGAACCAGGCTGTCACCAACCCCAAGAACACCGTGTTCTCCATCAAGCGCTTCATGGGCCGCAAGTACTCCGAGTGCACCTCCGAGATCAAGACCGTGCCGTATGAGGTCAAGGAGGGCCAGGGTGGCCGTGCCGTCGTCGACATCGAGGGCAAGGATTACACCGCCGAGCAGGTGAGCGCCATGACACTCGCGAAGATGAAGGCTGACGCCGAGAAGTATCTGGGCGAGACCGTCACCGACGCCGTCATCACCGTCCCGGCCTACTTCAACGACGCCCAGCGTCAGGCTACCAAGGATGCCGGCAAGATCGCTGGCCTCAACGTCAAGCGTATCGTCAACGAGCCGACCGCTGCTGCCCTGGCCTATGGCCTGGACAAGCAGGGCACCGACCAGCGCATCCTGGTCTTCGACCTGGGTGGCGGCACCTTCGACGTCTCCATCCTCGACCTCGCCGACGGCGTGTTTGAGGTTCTGTCCACTTCGGGCGACAACCACCTGGGCGGCGACGACTGGGATCAGCGCGTCATCGACTGGATGGCCGACAAGTTCCAGCAGGAGAACGGCGTCGATCTGCGTCAGGACCCCATGGCCCTGCAGCGTCTGAAGGAGGCTGCCGAGAACGCCAAGAAGGAGCTCTCCGCGGCGCAGCAGTCCACCATTAACCTGCCGTTCATTACCATGAACCAGTCCGGCCCGCTGCACCTCAACTACACGCTGACCCGCGCCGAGTTCGAGAAGATCACCCGCGACCTGCTCGAGCGCTGCAAGCAGCCTGTCACCAACGCCCTGCGCGACGCCAAGCTCAAGCTCTCCGATCTGACTGAGGTCATCCTCGTCGGCGGCTCCACCCGTATGCCCGCTGTCCAGGATCTGGTCAAGACCATGACCGGCAAGCAGCCCAACATGTCCGTGAACCCCGACGAGGTCGTTGCCGACGGCGCTGCCGTCCAGGGCGGCGTGCTCACCGGTGACGTCGAGGGCATCCTGCTGCTCGACGTTACCCCGCTGTCGCTGGGCGTCGAGACCATGGGCGGCATCATGACCAAGATGATCGACCGCAACACCACGATCCCGACCTCCAAGACCGAGGTCTACTCCACCGCTGCCGACAACCAGACCAGCGTCGAGATCAACGTGCTCCAGGGCGAGCGCGAGCTTGCCCGCGACAACAAGTCGCTCGGTAAGTTCCAGCTGACCGGTATCCCGGCTGCCCGCCGCGGCGTGCCGCAGATCGAGGTCACCTTCGACATCGACGCCAACGGCATCGTCAAGGTCTCCGCTAAGGACAAGGGCACCGGCAAGGAGCAGCAGATCACTATCTCCGGCTCCACCGCTCTGTCCGACGACGAGGTCGATCGTATGGTCAAGGACGCCGAGGCTCATGCCGAGGAGGACAAGAAGCAGAAGGAAGAGGTCGAGGTCCGCAACCAGACCGATAGCCTTTGCTACTCCACCGAGCAGACCCTCAACGAGCTGGGCGACAAGGTTTCCGCCGATGTGAAGTCCAAGGCCGAGGCCGCTATCGCCGACGCCAAGAAGGCGCTCGAGGGCTCTGACGTCGAGGCCATCAAGGCCGCTGGCGAGTCCCTGCAGTCCGTGGCCTACGAGCTGGCCCAGGTTGTCTACGCCGACGCTCAGCAGCAGACCGACGGCGCCGCCGGTGCCCAGCCTGCCGACGATGACGTTGTCGACGCCGACTACGAGGTTGTGGACGACGAGGACAAGTAATCATGTCCGCCCGTAAAGCTCGCACGGAGGCAGCTGCCGCTGGCGCCGCCCCCGTTGACTCTGAGGAGAAGGACGTGAAGATTCCCGTAGAGGCCGTCGACGATAGCGAGGCCAACGAGGCCGAGGCCGCCGCGGCTGCCGAGAACCAGGTAGAGGATTCCAACAAGGAGGCGACGATGACCGAGGACGAGATGGTGGAAGCTGCTATCCGCGCCGGTGAGGAAGCCGCCGACAACGACTTTAAGCTCAAGTTCGAGCAGGCCCAAAAGGAGCTTGCCGACGTGCGCAGTGAGCTCGATGCTGCGGCAGAGGCTCAGAAGGCCGCCGAGGACAAGGCAAAGGACGCCACCGAGCGCACTGCCCGTCTGCAGGCCGACTGGGAGAACTTCCGTCGCCGCACCGCCAACGAGCGCATCGCCGAGCGCGAGCGCGCGACCGAGAAGCTCGTCACTGCGCTGCTGCCGGTGGTTGACGATATCGAGCGTGCAATCGACCATGCCCGTAGCCAGGAGCTTTCCGACGATTTTAAGCAGTTCGTCGATGGTGTTGATGCAGTGCATGCCAAGCTGCTCGATGTGTTTGCGCACGAGGGCGTTGAGCCCATCGACCCCAAGGGCGAGGCGTTCGATCCGCTCGAGCACCAGGCCGTGGGGCGTGTCGAGGACGCATCGCAGTACGACGAGACCGTCAACGACGTGTACCAGAAGGGCTACCGCATGGCGGACCGCATCCTGCGCTCCGCGATGGTGACGGTGACCTACGGTGGCGAGAAGCGCCCCGCACCGGAGCCCGAAGCGGCGCCCGAGGATGCCACGGCCGATACGGCCGAGGGCACCGAGGAGTAATTGAGAAGGGCCCCGGGGCAACACCCGGGGCCCTTTCTGGCCAAGTGCCATATGACAGCATGAGCCGCCGTCCGCAGGGGCGGCGGATATAACAGGAGAGGAGCTACGATGGCTGCAGGCAAAACCTTCTATGACATCCTGGGCGTATCCAAGAGCGCCTCCGACAAAGAGATCAAGAGCGCGTTTCGCAAGCTCGCGCAAAAATATCACCCCGATGCCGGCGGCGACGAGGCCAAGTTTAAGGAGATCAGCGAGGCCTACGAGACGCTTTCGGACGAGAAGAAGCGCAAAGAGTACGACCAGATGCTCATGTTTGGCGGCATGCCGGGCGCGGGCGGCGCGTATGGCGGCGGCTACGGTGCCGGCGCGGGCGCGAGCGGCTGGGGCGACATCTTCGACAGCATCTTCAGCGGCAACGGCGCCTGGGGCAGCGACTGGGGCTCGGGCTTTGCCGGTGCCGCGGGTGCTGCCGGTGCGGGCGCGGGCCGCAACCGCGCGCGCAAGGGCGGCGACCTGTCGCTGACTGTCGACGTAACGGCCGAGGACGCGTTTCGCGGCGTGACGCACAAGGTTACCTACCGCATTCCCTCGACGGGCGAGCAGCAGACCATCACGGTCTCGGTGCCCGCGGGTGCGGTCGACGGCGGCAAATTGCGTTACAAGCGCCGTGGCGAGTACGGCGTTGCCGGAGGCGAGCGCGGCGACCTGGTCGTGACCACGCACGTGGAGGAGCATCCGCTGTTTAAGCGCAAAGGCGCCGATGTGACCATGGAGGTACCGGTCTCGGTCTACGAGGCGGCGCTCGGCTGCACGGTGGACGTGCCCACGCCCGGTGGCGCGACGGTTCGTCTGAAGGTGCCCGCTGGCACCCAGACGGGCAAGAAGTTCCGCTTTAAGGAGATGGGTGCGCCCGACGTAAAGCATCGCGGCCGCACGGGTGCGCTGCTCGTCGAGATCAAGGTGCAGGTTCCTACGAACCTGTCCGACGATGAGCGCGATGCCATGACCAAGCTGCGCGAGGCCGACACGCGCGATTATCGCGAGAAGGTCAACCGTTACAAGGCGACGTTCTAGGGCGGTCGTGGCGCACGCCCGCGCCCGCGGGCTTATGATGGACGATAACGAGACGGAAAGGGGTCAGGTAGCATGGCCGAGGACAATAGGAACAAACCGCTGTACATGATCAGCGTGGCGGCCGAGCTGACCGGCATGCATCCGCAGACTCTGCGCGTCTACGAGTCCAAGGGCCTGGTGAACCCCCAGCGCTCGGGCGGCAACACGCGCCTGTATTCGCGTGCCGATATCGAGCGCCTGGAGCTCATCAACCAACTGACCGACGAGGGCATCAACCTCGCCGGCGTGGTGCGCATCCTCGATATGAAGGAGCGTGCCGAGGAGCGCGATCGCGAGAACGAGAAGCTCCGCGCCCGCGTGCGCCAGCTCGAGGACGAGCTGCACGAGTACAAGATGCAAAAGAAGATCACCGCCCTGGCCCCGCGCGACGGCTCAGTCAACCCCGAACAGGTCATGCGCAAGCTGCTGGGTGCGGGAACCGATTTGTAGTTACGCGGGATGCATTCGGGCAATCTGGCATTCAACTTCATGATCCCTTGGGGACGGAGGAAAACGGATCACTGAGGGGGTCGGCCTGACCCAATGATCCGTTTTCCTCCGTCCCCAAGGGATCATTTTTGCCTGCTCACACCGGACTCGTCCTGTACTTTACCGAGATAAAGTGAACGCGCAGATTCGCAACCCACTTGCAACCGTTCTATGGCACGATATTGAACGAATGTATGCTATGCGCCCAAATCTTTTGGGCAGAGTGGGAGACAGTATGGTCAAGCTGTACGAGGACGGCATCTACCTGCGCGGCGGCAGCGAGGTTGTGCCTGCGGCCGAGGCCGCCGAGCGCGGTATTACGCAGACGCCCGAGGATGCCAAGCGCGGCACCATCGCGTATTCGATCCTCCAGGCACACAATACGTCCGGAGATCCCGAGGCGCTCAAGATTCGCTTCGATGCCATGGCGAGCCATGACATCACCTTTGTCGGCATCATCCAGACGGCGCGCGCCTCGGGCATGGAGCAGTTCCCGCTGCCTTACGTGCTCACCAACTGCCATAACTCGCTGTGCGCCGTGGGCGGCACCATCAACGAGGACGACCACGTCTTTGGCCTTTCCGCGGCCAAGAAGTACGGCGGCATCTTCGTCCCGCCGCACATCGCCGTCATCCACTCCTTTATGCGTGAGAACTTCGCCGGTTGCGGCAAGATGATCTTGGGTTCCGACTCGCACACCCGCTACGGCGCCCTGGGCACCATGGCCGTGGGCGAGGGCGGCGGCGAGTTGGCCAAACAGCTGCTGCGCGACACCTACGACGTTGCCTATCCCGGCGTCGTCGCCATCTACCTCACGGGCGCCCCACGCCCTGGCGTCGGCCCGCACGATGTGGCGCTCGCCATCATCCGCGCCGTCTTTGCCAAGGGCTACGTCAAGAACAAGGTCATGGAGTTTGTGGGCCCCGGCATCGCGAGCATGACGACCGACTACCGCAACGGCGTCGATGTCATGACCACCGAGACCACCTGTCTGTCGAGCATCTGGGCCACCGACGAGGACACACACGCGTTTTTGACCATGCACGGCCGCGGCGACGACTACCGCGAGCTCAAGCCCGCCGATGTCGCCTACTATGACGGCTGCGTCGAGGTCGACCTGTCGAGCATCAAGCCCATGATCGCGCTGCCGTTCCATCCTTCCAACGGCTTCGAGATCGACGAGCTCAACGAGAACCTCGAGGACATCCTGCATGAGGTGGAGCTCGAGGCTGCCAAGATCGGCGAGGGCAAGACGCACTTTAGCCTGCTCGACAAGATCGTCGACGGCAAGCTGCACGTGCAGCAGGGCGTTATCGCCGGCTGCTCGGGCGGTAACTACGATTCCGTGGTCCAGGCTGCCCGCGTGCTCAAGGGCGCCAACACCGGCTGCGGCGAGTTCTCGCTGTCGGTCTATCCTAC
The DNA here is from genome assembly GCA_947002045.1 of uncultured Collinsella sp. Taxonomy (GTDB): domain Bacteria; phylum Actinomycetota; class Coriobacteriia; order Coriobacteriales; family Coriobacteriaceae; genus Collinsella. The sequence continues at coordinate 12,155 of CAMQJB010000033.1, read as the reverse complement.
GAGCCAGCCCGTGGCACTCGAGCTTACGCGCCGCGGCTATATTTACGACCTTATGGAGGCCGGCGCGATTGTGCGCACGGCATTCTGCGGCCCGTGCTTCGGCGCCGGCGACACGCCTGCCAACAACGGCCTTTCGATCCGCCACACCACGCGCAATTTCCCCAACCGCGAGGGTTCCAAGCCGGGTAATGGCCAGCTGAGTGCCGTAGCCCTGATGGACGCCCGCTCCATTGCGGCGACGGCTGCCAACGGTGGCGTCCTGACGCCGGCAACCGACCTGCCCGAGGAGACTTGGGACGAGGCCTGCGAGTACACCTTTGACGACGCCCCGTACAAAAAGCGCGTGTACTGGGGCTTTGGCAAGGCGGAGCCTGCTGACGAGTTGGTCGAAGGCCCCAACATCAAGCCGTGGCCCGCGATGGAACCGCTCGGCGACGATATCCTGCTCAAGGTGTGCTCCAAGATCATGGACCCGGTTACCACGACCGACGAGCTCATCCCCTCGGGCGAGACGAGCTCCTTCCGCTCCAACCCGCTGGGTCTGGCCGAGTTTACGCTCAGCCGCCGCGATCCGGCCTACGTCGGTCGTTCCAAGGAAGTCGATGCCGTGGAGAAGCGTCGCGTTGCCGGTGAGGCCGCGGGCGACCTGGCGGCGCTCGATGCCGAGCTTGCTGGTGTGTTTGAAGAACTGGCCGGCGCGGGTGTCGCGGCCGATGCCAAAACGACCGAGTACGGCTCCATGCTCTATGCCAAGAAGCCGGGCGACGGCTCTGCCCGCGAGCAGGCCGCGAGCTGCCAGCGCGTGATTGGCGGCCTGGCCAACATCGTCCACGAGTACGCCACCAAGCGCTATCGCTCCAACGTGATGAACTGGGGCATGGTGCCCTTCCAGATGGAGGCCGAGCCCAACTTTGAGGTGGGCGACTACGTCTTTGTGCCGGGTATCCGCGCCGCGCTCGACGGCGACCTAAAGGACATCGCTGCCTACGTGGTGCGCGCCGATGGTGCGGTCGAGCAGATTGAGCTCTACATTGCCGATATGACGGCAGAGGAGCGTGCCATCGTCAAGGCCGGCTGCCTGATCAACTACAACAAGTTCAAGGCCGCTGCCGAGTAACGCACTTAATTGTCCGCCCGGGGCTTACCCTTTCCCGCCCGCTCACGCGCTTCGCGAGGGTCGCGTTCGGGAAAGGGTAAGCCCCGGGCTACATTTCTGCGTTCTCGTTGGGTCTTGAGGGACGCTAATAAATAGGCTTGCTTGATGCCGCCTCTTTTTATTGGGGTGGTTTCTTTTTGTCGAAAACCACCACAAAGGGGACAGGCGTCTTTGTGGTGGTCCGCGGTTTGTCTCGTTCTGTAACAGGTAGACCCTTATTTGCCGAGTAGTTGTTACAGATCCAGATAAACGGGCACCGCTGAACAATTCATCTCGATCCGTAACATCTGGACCCAAAAACGGCCGCTAGATGTTATGGATTGAGATGGTGAACGCCGGGGCCGAAGATCACCACAAAGGCTCCTGTCCCCTTTGTGGTGGTGGGGGGCGAGCTCGATGTTGCCGTGCTCGTTGAACGACATTCTAATGAGCGTCCCTACAGGATTTCATCCGGGCTGGCGGGTTTGGTTGTTTTGGGGATGCCGAGTTTGGATGACGCGAAATCGTCAACATCGTCCTTGATTCCATCTTTGGTGTAGACGGTGACCGTATAGGTGCTGTGCCCGAATTCGCTCTTGTCGCGTGTCGCCCAGGCCTGCCAGTAGGCAGCCCCGTTTCGCCCTTTGATTTTTCCGACACGGCGGAGTTCTGTTCGCTTTAATTGCTGGTTGCTATAGATGGTTCGACCGGCCTCCTCGGTGAGCCCGCACTGTCCAAGCATCTTGTCGAGGACTTGGTTCATGTGGCGCTCATCGGTGTTTGGTGCGTAGTCGTAGGCGAGGGTGATGGAGTCGAGGGGCTGGTCGTCGATTAGATAGTTTAGCGCCTGAGGTTCAAGGCAGAAATAGGGGGAGCATCCGTCGACCTTGCCGAGCAACGGTAACTTGGACTGCCAACTTCCGGTGGGAATTGCATATTCGTAGAACACGCCACGGCAGACAAAGGAGAGCGAGGTGGCGCGCGAACCGGCGTCGATCATCCCGCAAAGATCGAAGGGCGAGGCGATACCAAAAGAAAAGGGCGTGATGACGATAAGGAAGAGCATCACGATGGGCATGGCGAGAATGGCGATGACGTTGCGACCGGTGGAATGAGACGGCTTCATATGCGCTCCTCGAGACAAAGAGCTGTTGAGGATAGGCAGAAATGGATATGTTCAGAGAACAATTCAAGTTTAATCTCATGGCGTAAGATGGTCGACCGTTAGCGTCGAAAACCACCACGAAGGGGACAGGCACCTTTGTGGTGGTGGGGTGCGAGCAGCTTCTTTTGGTAATAGTGCTGGCTGGCGATATTATTAGTACAGATGGCGAAGGCTTGCATTGTGAGGTGCTTTGCTGTGAGAAGTCCTGCCCGTATTGGATTGATTGTCTTGGCGCTTGCGATCGCTGTGGTTGGCGCGGGTGCTGTCGGTATGGCATTTCTACCTGCTGCGGTGACGGAGCCGGTGGTCAAGCCTGTGACTCAATCTGTCGAACTTCTGACCGGCGACGACAAGCCCGAGACCATTACCGTTGATTTTGATGAGCAGCCGGCTGTGCTGGGTATTAGCAATTATCCGCGTATTCAGCTTGGGGCCATGCGCTATACCACGGATACAAGCCTGATCGATAGGGCGTCCGAGCTACTCAAGGGCAAAACATTTAAGCGTTGGTACGGATATGCGTCCTATCGGACAAAAGCGAACGACATGGTTGGCGGATGCCACTCTTCCATCGAGCTGGACACTGCAAACGGCGCAAAGTTATGTGATGTCTCGTACGATCCGGGCTACGAGGGCAATGAGGGTCCGGGCATCTACATCATGGACGGCGATGTCGCCTATGTCATGGAGGGCGACCAGACCGAGCTCAACGATTTTATGGGTCAGTGTATCCAAGATGCCTATAAACAGACCTGCTTGCCTGACCCGCAGACTGCACGCGATAGTGGGTCTGCCCGTACATGGCTGTTCGAGGATGAGATGCCCTGGACCGTCGAATCGGGAAGTACGGGTTCGGCGAAGGAGTAGAGACCGCGACCGCCACAAAGGTGCCTGTCCTCTTTGTGGTGGTTTTCGGTCTGTCTCGATCTGTAACATCTTGGCCGCTAAAAGTGGGCCTGGTGTTACAGATTTAGATTTTTGATCCGGGTGTTTTCTGTTCGTCTCGATTTGTAACAGATAGAGCTCTATTTGCTGACCAGATGTTACAGATTGAGACAAACGGGCGCCGCTGGTCATTTTCTCTCGATCTGTAACATCTGGAGCCATAAACAGTCGCTAGATGTTACAGATTGAGATAGTAAGGGGACGAGGCCGTAGCGGGTGAGCGCACCTGCTCCCTATCTTTCAATCACTCAGAAAATCTTATATATAGAGACTTAGATTTGTGTATAAGATCGCGCAAAGCTGGCAACAATACTTCTCGAACAACGTGAAGCCGCCCCGTAGGGCGGCCACCCCAAGAGAGGTGATTCCATGAGAATCGATAAGCTAGCAATGACGTCGCGCGAGGCGCTGCAGACCGCCATGAGCACGGCTGCCGACGCGCAGGCCGGCGCGGTGGAGCCGATTCACCTGCTGTCTGCCCTGCTCGGTGCCGGCGAGCGCAATATCTCCGTGATCATCGAGCGCATCGGTGCCGACCCGGCTCAGCTCGCACGCTCCACGCAGGATGCCATCGACCATGCGCCTAAGGTTTCGGGCGAGGGCCAGCAGATGGGTCTTTCCAATGAGCTCGTCCGCGTCATCGAGAAGGCCGAGAAGAAGGCCACCAAGATGGGCGACAGCTTTGTGGTGACTGAGCATCTGCTGATGGCGCTTGCCGAGGACAAGGGCGAGGCCGGCCGCGTTCTGCGCGACGCCGGCGTGACCAAGGAGCGCATCGAGCAAGTCTACGAGGAGCTGCGTGGCGATGACCGCGTGACGTCCGCCGAGGACAAGACGCAGTTTGAGGCGCTGGAGCAGTACGGACGCAACATCTGCGACCTTGCCCGCGCCGGCAAGCTCGACCCGGTCATCGGCCGTACCGACGAGATTCGCCGCACCATCCAGGTCCTGTCCCGTCGCACCAAGAACAACCCCGTGCTCATCGGCGAGCCGGGCGTTGGTAAAACGGCTATCGTCGAGGGCATCGCCCAGCGTATCGTGGCCGGCGACGTGCCGAGCACCCTGCGCGACCGCGACCTCATCGAGCTCGACATGAGCGCGCTGGTCGCCGGCGCCAAGTACCGCGGCGAGTTCGAGGACCGCTTGAAGGCCGTGCTCAAGGAGGTACAGAAGTCCGAGGGCAAGGTCATCTTGTTCATCGATGAGCTCCACACCATCGTGGGCGCGGGTGCCACTGAGGGCTCCATGGACGCCGGTAACATCCTCAAGCCGGCGCTCGCCCGTGGCGACCTGCATGCGATTGGCGCGACCACGCTCGACGAATACCGCAAGTACATCGAGAAGGACGCGGCGCTCGCACGTCGTTTCCAGACCGTGATGGTGAGCGAGCCCACCGTTGAGGACACTATTTCGATCTTGCGTGGCCTCAAGGAGAAGTACGAGATCTTCCATGGCGTGCACATCACCGATAGCGCACTCGTGGCCGCCGCCGACCTCTCCGATCGCTATATCGCCGACCGCTTCCTGCCCGACAAGGCCATCGACCTGGTCGATGAGGCGGCAAGCCGTCTGCGCATGGAGCTCGACAGCATGCCGGTCGAGATCGACGCCACCACGCGTCAGCTCACCCAGCTGCAGATCGAGGAGCAGGCGCTCATGAAGGAGACCGATGACGCCTCCAAGGAGCGTCTGGAGGCCCTGCGCCAGGAGATCGCCGAGGTCCAGGAAAAACTCAACGTGCAAAAGGCCGGCTGGCTCAACCAAAAGAACGCCATCGACCACGTGCAGGAGCTTAAGGGCCAGCTCGACGAGGCCAGGAGCGAAGAGGAGCGCGCGACGCGCAACGGCGACCTGGGCCGTGCGTCCGAGCTGCGCTACTCCGTGATTCCGGGCCTGCAGCAGCAGATTCAGGATTCCGAGGCTGCGCTCGAGGCACAAAAGCAGCAGGACGGCGAGGGTCTCAACGAGCAGGTGACCTCCGATGAGATCGCCGAGGTCGTGAGTGCCTGGACCGGCGTGCCCGTGTCCAAGATGATGCAGGGCGAGCTCGACAAGTTGAAGGGCTTGGAGGGTGAGCTGCATAAGCGCGTCATCGGCCAGGACGAGGCGGTCTCCGCCGTCGCCGCAGCTGTGCGCCGCAGCCGTGCGGGCCTCTCCGATCCGGACAAGCCCATCGGCAGCTTCTTCTTCCTGGGCCCCACCGGCGTGGGCAAGACCGAGCTCGCCAAGGCGCTTGCCGAGTGCCTGTTCGACGACGAGCGCGCGCTCGTGCGTATCGACATGTCCGAGTACATGGAGAAGTTCAGCGTCCAGCGTCTGATCGGTGCGCCCCCGGGATACGTGGGTTACGACGAGGGCGGCCAGCTCACCGAGGCCGTGCGCCGTCGTCCGTACTCCGTGATCTTGCTCGACGAGATGGAGAAGGCCCATCCGGATGTCTTCAACGTGCTGTTGCAGGTGCTTGACGACGGTCGTCTGACCGATGGCCAGGGTCGCCAGGTGTCCTTCAAGAACACGATCATCATCATGACGAGCAACGTGGGTTCCAAGGCCATCGCCGAGCTTTCCGGCAAGGACGAGGAGGAGATGCGCCATCAGGTCGACGCCGCCATGGCTCAGACCTTCCGCCCCGAGTTCCTCAACCGTATCGACGATATCGTGGTGTTCCATCCGCTCGGCATGGCGCAGATCGAGAAGATCGTCGACATCCAGCTTGCCGACGTCCGCGCGCGTCTGGCCAAGGAGCGCATGACGCTTGCCATCACCCCGGCGGCCAAGCAGATGCTCGCCGTGGGCGGCCTGGACCCCGTGTTTGGCGCCCGTCCGCTCAAGCGTCTGGTTCAGCGCGAGGTCGTGGATGCCATCGCCGCCGCTATCATCGACGGCACGGTGCGCGAGGGCGATCAGGTGACGGTCGATGTCGACAAGGATGGCGGCTTTACCGTCGTGTGCGACAACACGCCGGCGGCCACCTACGAGGTCCCCGACGCCGAGTAGATTTATGGGACATGCCTTAAAATCTGCCAGTCGTCTCTAAACGCCAAGGGCGGCGGATCCAATTGGGTCCGCCGCCCTTTTTCGTGCGACAATCGATGATGTTGAGCGGATGCGATGTAAGGAGCTATGCAGATGAAAGACGAGAACAAGACGAACGCACCGGCGGCTGAGGCGGCGCCCGTCGCACCCAAGCCTGCGCCTAAGCCGGCACCCAAGCCGCGCGACCCCTACATCCGTGCCGAGAACGAGGACGACGACGGCTACGATCCCTACAGTGATCGCCGCCCCGAGCGCGAGCCGATGTTCGAAGCCGATCCGTGGCGCTGAGTGCCATCCAAAAGGCACCAATAAGTTGCGGTGAAATAGGGACTGTTTTGCGGTTTGACCAGCAAAAACAGTCCCTATTTCACCGCAACTGCGTTAGGGATGTGGATGTTGGGCGGCTGTCTTCGGGCCGGCTAGTCCTGGGCTTTGATGCTCGGCAGGAGAATCTGGGCGAGGTAGTCGGTCTCGAGTTTGGTCGCGGCGTCTGCGTTGCCGTCTTTACCGACCAGGTCGTTCTTAATCTGGCTATAGGTGTAGCGGTTGCCGGTCGTAAGCTCGACAAGCTCAATGGCCGTGTCCATGGGGTAGGTCGACACGGGGTTCTGCGTGTGTCCATTAACGGTTTGCGGAATCACGTACGGATAGACAGGGCCGCTGGCGTAGACGGTGTAGCCGTTGCCTAGGCTGACCGTGCCCAAAACCGTATCGCCGTCGTCGGGCGTAAAGGTCTCGCCATCGCGCACCGCGACGAGCGTCACGAGCGGTGTGTTGGTGTCGCCGTCCAGATAAATGCACAGCGTGTTGCCGTTCTGCCAGGTTGCGACCTTGCCATACCACTCAACCGGAATATCGAGCTGATACAGGTCCGTTGCCTTATGTCGAGCATCGGCGTCGCGGGCCGCCTGCGCTTTGCGGGAGCTCACGGCGTTGGTTGCGGTGTCGCGTCGCGCGGTTGCCGCCTGCTGGAGTACCTTTGCGACCGCGGCGGAATTCACCCCGCCTTCCTCGGCATACTTGGCGGCGGCATCGATCTGGTCGTCAGTCACCGTGTCGGCCGAAGGTACCTTGAGCTTAAAGGTGGCCTGGGCACTCAAATCCTGCCCATCGCTCTTGACTGTAACCTGGGCCTTGGTGGTCGGGACGGTGTAGATGGTGCCGTCGGCCGCGATGGGGGAGGCGGCGATGGAGAACGTGTAGTCGCCGGGCAGCAGCTTGATGCCGCGACCGTGCTCGTCAACGTAGAGCGTTTCGCTCACAGAAGAGCCGTCAGAATCCTGACCGCTCACCTGCACGGGGATCTTTGAGCCGGTGGAGCAGTCGAGCCCCGCGGCATGTACGCCAATTTGCACCGACATCATGGTGTGGGCGTTTGCGGCGACCACGGCGGCCTGCTCTTGCCGGTATCCGTTCCAGGCAGCATAGCCTGCACCGCCGGCGACGAGCACGACGGCCACGACACCGGCGACCATCAGATTGCGGCGCTTGGGCGACATCTTGCGATGGCGAACCTCGGCCTCGCGTGCCGAGGGAACGGACGGCAGGGGAATATCGCCCATGGCGATGGTCTCGTCCACGGCAGGCGCAGAGCCTAAGCCAGGGAGCTCGCGGGTCAGCGAATCTTCGGCCGGCAAGTTGTCGAGCAAGATGGTTTCCTCGCTCGTGTCGGATCCGGGCTGGCCGTCGGCCTCGCATTCGGATTCCTCGTGCCCCGCCTCGTCTTCGGCGGGCGCGGCGCCATCGTCTTTTGCATCCCGATCATCGGGCTGCGCCTCGATTTCCGGCTCATCCTGCACATCAACGCTCGAATCGTCAAACGCAACCTCGTCAAGCGAAAGCCGGTCTAGGCTCTCCAGGGCTTCGGCACACGCTTCTGCATCTTGGGCCGCATCCTCTTGGCCCGTCGTCTCATCTTTCATATATCCCCCAAGCTCAATATCGGGACAACACTGTACCCAAAAACGGGACTCCATAGAGCCGCCGCATGATTTGAAATCCGATTTTATATATGCGCATGTTTTTGAATAGATGAATAGAGACGCAATGACAAAAGCCCCCGGAAAGCGAGTGAAACGCTTTCCGGGGGCTCTGCGAGACATTGGATTGAAAAGCCTGGCGGGCGGGCCTATGCCCAAGTGCCAACAGCGATAAGCGCGTTACTCGGCGTGCGCGTAATCAACCTTGGCGCGGCGAGCGGTGGCCTTCTCCCAGTCGCTGGTGCCCTCAAAGACATCCTGCTTGTAGGGATTGCGGCCGAGCTTCTTGGCGCGGTAGGCGATGTAGATGATCGCGGCGACGTTGGCGATCAGTGCGGCGATCGAGACCGCGGTAGCGGCGCCGGGGTCGAGCGTGGAGTGGGTCACAAAGATGGACTCCTCCTGGAAGTACGGGAACACCTGGGCAAACATGCACCAAATGGCCAGCGTAAAGGCGCGGTTCTGGATCCAGCCGCCCTTGTTCCAGATAAAGGCGGCGACGGTGGGCGCCAGCAGCAGCGCAAAGCCGCAGAACCAGGAGTGGGTGGGCAGGCAGTTGTAGGTGTAGCAGAAGTTCCAGATATCGTAGGCGATGATGTAGACCCAGGTCATGTCGGGCCACAGCATATCGGTCTGATCCTCGGAGGCGTAGACGCTCCACCAACCGGTCATGCAGAAGATGTTGATGATACCGGCGATGCCGTTGAACACGTTGTTCCAGCCGGCCAGCTGCGTAGCACCTTCGGAGGTGACCCAGGTGGACTCGCCCAGGACAAAGAAGTGATAGGCGCTCTCGAAGTCGGACACGACGGCGATCATGATGTTGATGGCGACGATCACAAACGGCCATGCGCGGAACCAATGCGCCTTGCCGATCTTGCCCCACTGATACTTAATGGCAATGAAGCCCCAGCAGCCGGCCAGCGCCGCGTATACCTTGGCGTAGTGGAACCAGCTGTTCTGGTACACATGGGTGGGGTTGGTGAGCGCCCACTCGGCGCCCTGCGAAACGCCGATGGCGATGGCGACGCAGTAGATGGTCATGGCCAGCGGAGCCACGCCAAAGATGATTGCCGCGCCCAGCTTAGTGCGGCGGCCGACCTCGTTGAGCACGATGAGGCCAATAAAGACCATGGCCCAGCCGGCCCAGTGGATAAGGGTATCGCTACCCCAAACATCGAACAGCATGCTGCTCTCCTTTCACACGCCCGCGGCCCCTCTTCCGATCGCGGGCAGTTTGGCCAAATGTCGTCAGTTCTGGGGCTTGCGCTCCGGATACTTGGCGGTATAGCCCTCGATGTGGAGTGTCGAGGCGATGATTTCCTTGACCGTCTCGTCGGGCACATCGGGGTGCGTGCGGATATACATCAACAACCCCATGATGAGGGTGTAGAACGTCTCGTAGACATGGTCGATGCGTAGCTCATGATGGGCGACAAAATCCACCACGGTGGTGTCGCAGATATACTGCGCCACGCGCTGGACCACGTTGTGCAAAAAGCCGCCGTAGAGCGCGCCGCTGCTTGAGGTGAGCGTACTCGGCAGCTCGTGGCCGCTGACGACCAGGCGCTTGAAGAGCGGGGCGACGGTGTCGAGTGCGCCCTCGATATCACCGGCGATGCGGCTGGCATTCCACTGCTCGAGCTCGGCGATAAAACCGTCGATTGCCTCGTCCATGACAGCGGTGACGGCGGCGTCCATATCGGCAAAGTAGTGGTAGAACAATGAGCGCGTGCAGCCGGCGCGTTTGGTCACGGCCGAGACAGATAGATGCGACACACCCAGCTCGGAACTCACGGTGCGCACGGCGGCGAGGATCTCGCGACGGCGTTCGTCGCCCGTCAGACGTTTGGCCGTGCTGTCGGGCGCGGGGACGGCATCGGCCACAGAGGTATCTGCTGTGTTGTTGCCCATGTTTTGCCGCCTTTCATCCTCTTTTGCCTGACCGTTCACCTAACAGTCTTGAATATTGTTGACGGTTCGTCAATACTATTTTTGACACAATGTCAACAATGGCGGGTGAACGGCATGGGGCATGCTCGACCTGCAAAAAAGAGGGGCGCTGCGGCCTCGTCGGGCTGCGGCAAGAGAAGGGACAACCATGATTCTCAACGGACCGGGAATTAGCTACACCGAGCCCGACATTGGTTCGGAGTTCGTGCCGCCGCTGCCAGAGCATCCGCGCGAGGCAATCGTCAAGCTGTGCGAGCACTGCACTAACCGTCTGCTGCATCGCGACGAGCTGCTGGGCTACGAGTACTGGTCGTTTGCCGAGGCCGCGACCGACGAGCAGGCCGAGGTGCTCTGCAAGATGAAGATGCGCCGTCCCTATACGCTGCCCGAGATGGTCAAGCTCACCGGCATGCCCGAGGCCCAGATCGAGAAGATGCTCGACGACATGAGCTACACGGGTCTGCTCGAGTACAACTGGGAAAATCCCGAGCGCGCCAAGCAGTGGGTGCTGCCCATGCTGGTACCGGGTTCCGCCGAGTTCCTCAACATGCGCGTGAGCCAGCTCGAGGAGCATCCGGTCTATGCCAAGTTCTTTGAGCAGGCCTCCAAGGGGCCGCTGTCCAAAGCCACGCCGATGGTGCCGCCCGGAGGTGCCGGTATCGGCATGCACGTCATTCCGGTCGAGAAGGCTATCGATGCTTCGAGCACCTCGGTGCCTATTGAGCATATCGAGCACTGGCTCGACAAATACGAGGGTAAGTATGCCGCCAGCACCTGCAGCTGCCGCGCGAGCCGTCGCGTGATGGGCGAGGGCTGCGCCGACGACCCCGCCGACTGGTGCATTGCCGTGGGCGATATGGCCGACTATGTGGTTGAGACCGACCGCGGCCACTATGTGACGCGCGACGAGGTTTACGACATCCTGCGCCAGGCCGAGGACAACGGCTTTGTGCACCAGATCACCAACATTGACGGCGAGAACAAAATCTTCGCCATCTGCAACTGCAACGTCAACGTGTGCTACGCCCTGCGCACCTCTCAGCTGTTCAACACGCCCAACCTGTCGCGCTCGGCCTATGTCGCCAAGGTCGAGAAGGACAAGTGCGTGGCCTGCGGTCGCTGCGTTGAGGTGTGTCCGGCCGGCGCCGCCAAGCTGGGCCAGAAGCTCTGCAGCAAAAAGGCCGGCGGCCGCTTACCCGAGTATCCGCGCCAGGAGCTGCCCGATGCCACCAAGTGGGACCACACCAAGTGGTCGCCCAACTACCGCAACGATAACCGTATCGAGACGCACGAGTCCGGCACCGCGCCCTGCAAGACGGCCTGCCCCGCGCACGTTGCCGTTCAGGGCTATCTGAAGCTTGCGGCGCAGGGCCGCTATGACGAGGCACTGGCGCTCATCAAGCGCGAGAACCCGCTGCCCGCTATCTGCGGCCGCGTGTGCAACCGCCGCTGCGAGGACGCCTGCACCCGCGGCCGTGTGGACGCCGCCGTGGCTATCGACGAGGTCAAGAAGTTCATCGCCCAGCGCGATCTGGATGCCGCGACCCGCTATGTCCCACCTGTGGTGACCCCGACGCGAGCCGGCGGCTTCGACCAGAAGATCGCCATCATCGGTGCCGGTCCGGCCGGCCTGTCCTGCGCTTTCTACCTGGCCGAGAAGGGCTACAAGCCCGTCGTGTTCGAGAAGAACGAGCGCCCGGGCGGCATGCTCACCTATGGCATTCCCAGCTTTAAGCTGCAGAAGGATGTTATCGAGGCAGAGGTTGAGGTCATTCGCCTGATGGGCGCCGAGTTCCGCTATGGCGTTGAGGTCGGTCGCGATGTGACGCTCGACGAGCTGCGCGAGCAGGGCTTTAAGGCCTTTTATGTTGCCATCGGCTGCCAGGGCGGGGGGGGGGGGGGGGGGGGGGGGGGGGGGGGGGGGGGGCGGGGGGGGGGGGGG
>CAMQJB010000032.1 GCA_947002045.1 uncultured Collinsella sp. | reverse complement strand
CCGATATCCGGGCGGCCAGGAACCTGACCTGCCTGTTCTCGGCCTCGACGAGGCCGGGGCCCTCGAGGCCGAGACGGCGGCGCTGCTCGAGGGCGACGAGACCTACGCGTGCCTGCTCACCGTGCCCGGCATCGGCCCGAGGACCGCGGCGCAGCTCGCGGTGTCGGTCGACATCGGGAGGTTCCCGGACCACGACCACCTGGCCTCGTACTGCGGCATAGCCCCGAGGGTGAGGAGCTCCGGCACGTCGGTGAGGTCGGTCAGGGCGTCCAGGCGCGGCGACGCGAGGCTCAAGTCCCTGCTGATCTTCTCGTGCAACAGCCTGGTGAGGTCCTCGGGGCGCTACGGCGAGTACTACCGGGCCTGCAGGGCGCGGGGCATGGGGCACGGGCGGGCGCTCAAGGCCGTCGCGAGGAAGCGGCTCAGGGCGATATACGCCGTGATGCGCGACCGGGTGCCCTACCGGGAGTAGCCCCGACGGTTGACAAAACTATAGGAACACCCAACTGCCGGGCTTGGGATACCATGGTGGCAGCCTAGCGAAAGGATGTTTCATGGCACATGTCGATGATCAGCGTGTGGCGCGCGTGCTCGATGCACTCGAGGCTCAGCACCCCGGCGCGCAGCTACTCGTAAACGACCCGTGGTCGATCTACTACCTGACCGGTTTTTATGCCGATATGTTCGAGCGTTTTTGCGGTGTGCTGCTCGCGCGCGGTAGCGAGCCCGTGATCTTGGTCAACGCGCTGCATCAGCTGCCCGAGTACGACAATGCCCGCGTGGCCTATCACACCGATACTGACGTTGTGGCCGACGCCATCGTTCGCGAGATCGATCCGACCAAACCGCTCGGCATCGATACCGTCATGCGCTCCGGCTTTTTGATGCCGCTCATGGAGCGCCACGCCGCAAGCGAGTTTTTCCTGGGCGACTTTGCCGTCACCGCCGCGCGCACCTACAAGGATGCCGCCGAGCAGGAACTCATGCGTGCATCTTCGGCCGCCAACGACGCCGTGATGGCCGACGCGATCAAACTCGTCCACGAGGGCGTAACGGAGCGCGAAATTGCCGACCAGATGCTCGGCCTGTATCGAAAGCACGGCTGCGAGGGCTTTAGCTTTCCGCCGATCGTGAGCTTTGGCGCCAACGCCGGCGACCCGCATCACGAGCCCGACGACACCGTGCTCAAGCGTGGCGACGTGATGCTGTTCGACATTGGTGGACGTCGCCGCAACTATTGCTCGGACATGACGCGCACGTTCTTTTGGGGCGAGCCGGACGAGGAGACGGCACGCATCTACGACATCGTGCGCCGTGCCAACGAGGCCGCCGAGGCGCTCATCGCACCGGGCGTGCGCATGTGCGACCTGGACCGCGCCGCGCGCGGCGTGATTGAGGATGCGGGCTATGGGCAGTACTTTACACATCGCCTGGGACACTCGATCGGCCTGCAGGACCACGAGCCAGGCGATGTCTCGCTCGTCAACGATCAAGTCGTAGAGCCTGGCATGACGTTCTCCATCGAACCGGGCATCTACCTCCCCGGCCGCACCGGCGTCCGCATCGAGGACCTGGCCCTGGTGACCGAGAACGGCGTCGAGATTCTCAACGCCTACCCCCACGATCCAGTCCGCCTAGACTAACCCATCCCCAAACCCCAAACTAAGTTGCGGTGAGATACGGACTGTTTAAGGCTTCTAGCCCATAAAACAGTCCCTATTTCACCGCAACTGCCAAGGGGACCAGAGCAGCTGCCCTGATGACAAAACGGAAGGCCTCCCGGCTCTCGTGGTTCGCGAGTACCGGGAGGCCTTCCTATGTCCTAGAGCCCTAACGCTCTAAGCACGTTGCCTTACTCCGTACGATGGCGCAGCTTTTCAATCGCTGCGGCAATCAACGCCAGCAGACCGGTTCCGCCAAGCGCCGCGACAGTCACGGCAGTGTTGTCGCCCGTCTCGGCCAGGCTTCCCTTAGCGGCCTTCTTGCCATTCTTCTTGCCCGAAGGATCCTTGACATCGGGCTTGGCACCGTTATCCTTGCCGCCGGTCGGTTCCTGTACAACAACAGGTTCAACAACCTCGACAGTCACCGAAGCCGTGAGCTGCTGAGGCGCCGGCGTCTCAGCAGCGCCATCCTCGGCAAGCGTCGCAATCGCCGCGGCGTCACCGTCAACGGGCATCGTCGCGGTAACGACGACGGTACCGTTCTTGAGGGCCTTGACCTTACCGTTCTCGACCGTAGCGATCGTCGGGTCGGACGAGGTCCACGTCACGTTACCACGCAGCAGCGCGCCATCGGCCGCATTGCTCGCCGCGGCAGCAAGGTCAATTTCCTTGCCGCGCTCGACCTTGAGCACGGTCTCGGAAGTCGTTGCCTTACCGTTTTGGTCAACGATAACGAGCCCCTTGGCTGCCGGGCGCGGCTTAACGCGTACCATGCAGCTGACCGTCAGATCCGTACCGCGAACCTTACCGTCCACGGTCACATCATCGGCACCCCAATCCAGTGCGGGGACATTCTCCCAATCGACATCGTAGTCTTCCTGGCTGTCGTCTTTCATCATCACGGAGACCTTCTTGGGCAGCGCCTTCAGCACATCGGCGGCAGAGCTTGCCTCGAACACCTCAACGGGAGCGAACGTCGCAGGCCTCACGGGAATCTCGCTTGCCGGCGTCTCGACGACCAGTTTGCAGGTCGCCTTAAGCGTCGTGCCCTCGACGGAGCCCTCGAGCGTGTACTCGCCAACAGCGGCAAGTTGCTTGTCGAGACCATCCGTATTCCACGTGACCGTGGCCTCATCCGTGTGGCCATCGGAGTACATCACGGCAACCTTCTTGGGCAGCTGCCCCGTCACGGCATCGGCCTTTGCATCGCGCTCGACCGTAATCTGTGGCACCTCGGCAACCTTGTTGATTGTCGTCGTGGAGGTGACGACAACTTCGACCGGCAGGTTGCCGTTCACCGTCACGCCCTTGGCGACGACGCTGTTGCCGTACGCCGCAGCCGCATCCGGAACCTCAGTCCATGTGATCTCGGACTCCGCCGTCGTCTTGCCGTCCTTCATGCGAACGGTCGCCTTCACGCCCTTGAGCGCATCACGCACGGCGTCGGCCGATGCGCCCTCGGGAACGCTAACGCCCGCGACAGGCTCAACAGACGCCGGAATCTCGGCATCGCTCTTCACGACCGTAATCGTGCACTCTGCCTTTTGATCGGTACCGGCAACCTTGCCCTTGACCGTGACCTCGCCTTCCTTGGCAAAGTCCTTGTCGGAGAAACCCTTGGTGTCCCACTTCACCTCGACATCGGACTCGGTGTCATCCGAGTAAATCGCCGTGACCGTAGAAGGCAGCTTGGCCAAAACGTCGTCCGCCTTGGTGCCGCGCACGACCACAATGTCTTCAGCGACATCGATGTCGACAATATGCGCCGTCACCTTGACCTGAGCCTTAACAGTCATGCCGTTGTCCGTTAGACCCGTGACCTCAAACTCGGTGCCGGCACGGCCCAGGCTGTCGACCTGAGACCACTTAACGGGCGTCTCTTTCTTGGTCTTGCCGTCCTTCATGACAACCGTCACCTTGGACGGCAGTTTATCCATAAGGTCGCTGACCTTGGCATTGTCCGCAATCTCAACAACATCGATCGGCTCGACGTAGTCGGGCGTCTGGGCCTTCTGATCCACCACGGTCACATTGCAGGTCACCTTGGCGCCGTTGAGCTTAACCGTACCCGTGATCTCCACGGTGCCGGTTCCGTTGAGCAGCTCGTCCGTGACGTTAGAAAGATCCCACACGTCAATGTCGAGCAGATCGGTCGAGCCGTCGGAGTAAGTCGCCACAACCTGCTTGGGCATCTGGGCGTACAGATCCTGCTTGGACGTACCACTGGCAACGCTAAACGACTTGGCCTCGAGCTTGGTGATGGTTCGCGGCGCCTCGGAGACGTTGACGTACACGATAGCGTTGACGTTGTCGACATCCTTGAGCTTGCCGACGAGTTTATACGTACCCTTCTTGGCGAGCGGCTTGGAGAGGTCGATGCCGTCGGTGTCGGTCCACTTTTCGATCTCGATGCCGCCTAAACTGCCCCGAGTATCCCGCGCTGAGCCATCCGAGAAATATACGGACACGGCATCTGGCAGCTCCAACATCGATCCGACCGTGGTGTTGACCACGACTGCCTCGGGCTGCAGTGCAACCTTCTTTGCCTTCTTATCGGCAACCGTCACCTTGGCAGTCACGTTGCCGTTCTCATCCACGCCGACCTTTTGGCCGTCATCGTCAAGCAGCGCCATAACGGCAGCGGCATCAAAGCCGACCACATGGCCCGTCGCATAGAACGTGCCGGGCTGCTCGTACTTCTCGGGCGCAATCGGATCCCAATCAATAGCCGCCGTCGAAACGGAGCCGTCACTCAACTCGACCGCCATCTTGGAAGGCATAGCAGGCGCAGTGCCCGCCTTGGTGGTCACTGCGGTCTCACCATTATCGATTGCCTTCTCAACGCCTTGGATAACGATCTTGGTCTGAACAGTGAGACCGGTGTTAGCGCCGTCACCGTATCCGTCGAGGCCGCTTGCAAACAGCGTGCCAGACACTGTCGTGACCTGACCCGCCTCTCCGGTATAAACCGAGGGACGAACGTAATCCCATTGAACCTGGGCATTATGAGTTTTGCCGTCACTCGTGGCAACCGAGACATTCCACGGCAGCTCGGGAACGACGCCATTAGCCGTGGTAATGCGTTCAGGAACGGCAATAGAGGTGACGGAGCAGACGTCGACAGTAATCGTCGCCTCGGCACCACCTTGGAGCTTGCCCTTCACCTTAAACGAACCGTCCTTGGCATACGCGTCTTCGGCGACACGGTCCCATGTGACCTTTTCGCGCTGGGGCTCAGAAGACACATCGTTGTCATATCGAACCTCAAGGTATTCCGGCAGCATCGGCTTGATGCCGGGGACGGTCCATATGGTTCCGCCCTGCACCGAGGTCGCCTTGCTCGCGATCTTAACGGTGGCAGTAATCGGAACGTCGACCGTCTGCATACCGTTCCCCGTGCTAAAGCTAATTGTTGCAGTGCCGCGGACCACGCCGCCCTGGGTCCAATCGAAGCCCTTCGTGTTCCACTTGGCCTCGGCGTATTTGTGCGAATAATCCGGATGCTCGACCGCATCGGGGCTAACAAGTTCGGCATAGCTGGGAAGCATGGCGGTGCCGTCGCTGCCCTTGAGCACCGTAATGGTTTGCGGCTGAGCCTCCCAGTTTTTAGTCACGATGACATGGACCTTCACGGGGATATTCGTTCCGGCGACCGTTCCAGTTATCGTGCAGTCCTTCTGGGGGCACCTATCGTAGGTGTCCCAGTTGACGCCGAGACTGTCAAAAGTCGTTCCGTCCTGCAATACGCCGGACACGTAGAAGTAGTCCAGATTGACTTCCTCGCCGGGATAGATAACGCGCCAGTCCTCGTACGACTGTCCAAGCGTCACACCGTTATCGCTATAGTTGTTAACGCCCTTGACCTCGCCGCACGCCGCTGTCGCATGGATCTTTGCCAACGAGCCAGTGATAGTACCGGTAATTTCGTACTCGCCAGGCTTGCCGTCCAGCAGTTCTTGAGGAAACTCATCCCAGCTATAAGGCTGCCCCGACGAATACTGGGGATAGAACGAGCTGCCATCCGACAAATACAGCGTGGATGTGTAGCGCGGAGCCAGAAGTCCGGCGCCGGGAACATAAGCAATCTTGCCGATGTTGCTGTCCTCGAGATCGCAGACGTTGACCGTCGCCGTAGCCGGAATGTTAGAGCCGGTAAAGTATCCGCTAACCGTAATCTGGCCAAGGTTCTTTAGGGCTTCCTGACTAATCGTCGACCACTGAACGGGGAAATTGCCTCGCGAGCCATTCCACATCGTGGCCTCGATTGAACCCGGCATATTGGGCTGGCAACCGATAAGCGTGCTTGTCGATGTCGAGGAAGGCATCTGCAGGGCGCGGACGGAGATGGTCGCCGTGACTCGGTTGCTGTCACCCAGCTCCACCTGAGTAGACGATGAAGATGAGGTATTGGTCCAATACGACAGCGAACCGGAAAGCTTAAACGACCCCTCGCTTGCCACCTGCGTGTCCAAAATAGGGTCCCACGCAATGTTGCACTGCTTCTTTGTACCGTCGGTGAATGCAACCTCAACGCTGTAGGGAAGACCGCCGCCCGTTGTAGGACGTACGCCGACGGGCGTGTTAACGGGAGCAAGAGCGTCGATAGAGGCAACTTCTTTGACCTCGACCTGAGCAGTTACCTTTAGGCCATTAGCGGCTGAAGATTCGTTATATGTCACAAGCGTGCCCGTGACCGTATAGGTGCCTGCCTTTTGGAATTGAGACACGTCGGCGTTGTCCCAGTTAACCTGATAACCTTGGGTGTATGTAGTGTTATTTGACTGCGTAAACGGGAAATAGACATACGTGCTAAGAGGAGAAATGTCGCCGACCACGCGCTCGAACCTCAGAGAATTAAGATCGAGTACGTCCTTAGGATCTTTGACGGTAACGGTGCAGGTAACCTCACGGTAATCAAAACCGTTTAGTTTACCTTTAACCGTAAACGAGCCCACCTTAGAGTAAAGCGACGCGTCAAAAGAATCCCAAGACACCGGGATCTGCTCGGTGGCCCCGCTATCAAAGACAACCGAAGCAGAATACGGCAGAGACGGGACCTCACCAGTTAGGGTCGTACACGTCAACTCGGTCTGGACGCTCTTAACAGAGCGGACTGCGACCGTGCACTGTGCGAGCATAGAGGGATAGCTCTTCAAATGTCCCTCGACAACAAAGGTTCCTTCCTTTTGGTACTGATCAGCCGAGATCTCATTCCACTCAACAGGGCATGTATAAGATTGACCATTTGAATAATTGACCGAAATGCTGGACGGAAGCGCGGGAGCAATACCAGCTGCAGTCCATACCCATGAGCCATTACTGGTTGAACGGGGAACGTACACCTTGAGCACACCACTCACTTTGTACGGCTCCGCGAGCGTAATCCAATTGCCGTTCACGCTGACACCGTCAATCTGGCCGGTGATGGGAACTTCGGATTCTTCTGTCACCGTATCAAATGCCGCCTGCGACTTTTCGTCCCAATTAACATAAGCCGAGGTCTCGGTGCCATCCGAAAGCTTTACCTTTACGTACGATGTTTGGCCGTAGTAATCCGCGCCGACGTATTTTTCCACAATCGGGTTGGCGTCGATCGACTCAACGGTAACGCCGCTTTCGTTGCTCGTCTTTGTGGCATCGGGGGCGTTTACTGCCGCCGGATCTACCACTGCCGGGTCCGCCGTAACAGCTTCGACAACCACGCGCTGCTTGACCGTCTGCGTGGTACCGTCGACGGTACCCTCAAACTCATACGAGCCGGCAGGCAGCTGTACCAGAGTTGCCGGAGCATCGGCGCCGTTCAGCTTCCAGGTGACGTTTTCCTGCTTGGTGGTACCGCTCTCGTAGGTTGCCGTTACAGTTTGGGGCAGCGTGGCGTCGGATCCCTCGGCAACGTGCAGCTCGTTGAGGTTGGCAAAAGAGGCAATCTTATCTTCACTCTGGTCTTGCGAGGTTGCCTGACCGGTGTCCGCAGACGCAGCAGCAGCACCCGTCGCATCGCTTTGCTCGGCAACGACTTGAGTGGTATCACCCTGCATCATCTCGGCGAACGCCTGCGGCGGCACCGAGCCGACCGTCATCGTCAGAGCCAGACCCGCGGTAATGGCCGCGTTGACATGCCTTCTGTTCATGTTTCCTCCCGACACGCTCAACGGACCAAACAGCACTGGTCCGATTGGCAAGTTAAGTTGAGCGTATCCTTCGCCGATGGAGGTTTGCAATATGCTACAGGTTAAGCGGCATAAATGATTTCGTAAACGGGCACCCAAGCGCAGCTAATTTGAGTTGCGGTGATATACGGACTGTTTGAGGCCTCTGGCTTGTAAAACAGTCCGTATTTCACCGCAACTGATGAGGGGATGGGTTAGCGGAGCAGGCCGGCTACTTCGCCGGCTAGGGTGATGGTGCCGGCGGCTACGAAAGGCTCGCCCGCAGCATCGAAGGCAGCGAGGGCCTCGGGCACGCTCGGGTATACGCCTGCGAGCTTATCGGCGTCCACAAGAGAGGCGAGCTCCTCTGCCGGCAGAGCACGATCGGAATCGGTCTGGGTTACGACCACACGGGGGAAGGCCGGAATCAGCACGTCGACGATGCCTGCCACGTCCTTGTCGGCCAGCGCAGCGCACAGCAGCGTGGGGCGATTTTCCACGCACGGATCGATCTCGTCCAGCGCGCTCACAAAGTTCTCGCAGCTCTGAGGGTTATGGCAGGCGTCGATCAGCTTGAGCGGACCAATTCCCAGCACATCAAATCGACCCGGCGTGGGGCAGCCCATAAGCGACGCATCGAGCTTGTCATGATCGAGCTCGCGGCCCAGATACCCCTCGCAAAGCATAATCGCGCACGCGGCATTCTGCGGCTGATACGCTGGCTTAACCATGCTCGACATATAGATCGCACGCGGCGTGGTGCAGCTAAACTCAACCGTGTCGCCCACATGCGCCGGCACCTTAGTCGTGGCGTGGCCCACCACGAGCGGCACGACGCCGCACTCGCGGCAACGGGCATCCATCACGCGCTGAACGCTCGCCTCATGCGTGCCCTCGCCCAGTACAACCAGGCGCCCGGGTTTAATGACCGCAGCCTTCTCACCCGCAATGGCCTCGAGCGTGTCGCCCAAAATACGTGTGTGATCGAGCCCAATGCCCGTAATGGCAACGGCGACGGGATCGGTCGCGCTCGTAGCATCCCAGCGTCCGCCCATGCCAACCTCAAGCACGGCAACATCCACCGCGGCCTCGCCAAACACCACCAGCGCGGCAGCCGTCAGCAGGTCAAACGGCGTGATGGTATAGGCGCGCTCCCCCGCCGCCACACGACGGGCATTCACGCGACGCCCCGCCTCAACAGCGGCCGAAACGCCACGGGCAAACGCCTCGTCGCTCACGACGCGTCCATCGACCTCCATGCGCTCGGGGTAGCGAACCAGCTGCGGTGACGTATACAGCGCGGTCTTGAGCCCCTCGCCGCGAAGGATGGCGGCCGAAAAACGCGTGGTCGAAGTCTTGCCATTAGTACCGGCAACCTGAATGCAATCGAAATACTCGTCCGGACGCCCCAGCTCATCGAGCATATCGACAACCGTCTCAAGCAGAGGACCAGCATCCCCAGAAATCCGCCCCGTATCAGCAGCAAGCCCCACAGCCTCACCAAACGAAAGCAACTCAAACGAGAAAGGAACGACATACGACCCAGAACGCTTAGCCATAACCCAAAGTCCCCTCAACATAAAAAGAGGCCCGTAATAAACAACGAGCCCCTCCCATTCAAAATATCAGCCAAACACCGCTTGCAGCAGAATCAAGGCCACAACCAAGTGGCCCTACCAGGCAGCGGACGCCACCGTAACCGCTATGGGAGCGGTTTGGGGCTTTGCTCGATACAAGTTCCGCACGAGCCGAAGGCCACTTAATGTGGCCTTCGTGCGAGCAGGACTGTTCGCAGTAGCGAGCAATGCCCCAAACCGCGCCCCACAGTCCACCTTACGAGAAGTCAGCAACCTGAGCAGTCAGTGCCGCCAGGATCTCCTTGAGCTCTGCTGCACGGTCCCTCTTCTTCTGGACCACCGCGGGCGCGGCCTTGGCCACAAAGCCCTCGTTTGCAAGCGTCTTCTCGCAGCCGGCGAGCTCCTTCTGCGCCGCGGCGATCTCCTTCTCAAGACGCGCCTTCTCGGCCGAAAGATCGACCTTGCCCTCGAGCACCACAAAGACCTCGACGCCGCTATCGACCACGGCGATGCTCGCGGCAGGCTTCTCAACGTCGGTGCCCATGACCAGCGAGGAAGTGTTGGCCAGCGGCTCAATCGTGGAGCGCAGGCTCTCGAGCTTCTCGATGTCCTCGGCACCGGCGCGCACGACCACGTCGAGCTCGGCCTTGGGGCTCAAGCGATAACGCGAACGCGTGGCGCGGGCGGCGGAAACGACGGTGCGGCACAGCTCAAACGCGCGCTCAGCGTCCTCGTCGACGTACTTGACGTAGTCGGCGGGCTCCGGCCACTTGGCGATCATGAGCGCCTCGGCACGGTCAACGTTGCCCTCGGCGTCCAGATCGAGCACGCTCGCCGGCATGTTGTCCCAGATCTCCTCGGTGACAAACGGCATGAGCGGGTGCATCAGGCGAATGGAGGTATCGAGCACAAAAATCAGGTTGCGCTGCGCCTGCAGACGGCCCTCGCCCTTCAGGCGGGCCTTGGTGACCTCGACGTACCAGTCGCAGACCTCGTTCCAGAAGAACTGCTGCACACCGCGGGCCATGTCGCCAAAGGTGTAATTCTCGATGCCCTCGGTGACCATCTTTACGGCCTTGGCCAGGCGGCTGAACATCCAAGCGTCTGCTGGCGTCTCCACGACGGGCTCGCCGGGCGTGTAGCCCTCCATGTTCATGAGCAGGAAGCGGCTGGCATTCCAGATCTTGGTCACAAATGACTTGGCCTGCTCGGTACGCGGACTGTCGATAAGCTTCTTAGTCTTCTTGTCGATGTTCGCGTCGAACTTGACGTCCTGATTGTTGGTGCACAGCGTGAGCAGGTTGTAGCGCATGGCGTCGGCGCCGTACATGCCAATGAGGTCCATGGGGTCAACGCCGTTGCCCTTGGACTTGGACATACGGCTTCCGTCCTTGGCAAGAATCGTCGGGTAGATGACGACGTCCTTAAACGGCACCTCGTCCAGGAAGTACAGCGAGCTCATGACCATGCGGGCGACCCACAGCGCGATGATGTCACGCGCGGTGACGAGCGCGGTCGTGGGGTGATGTCCCTCGAGCAGCTCCGGCTTTTGCGGCCAGCCCTGCGTGGCGAAAGTCCACAGCTGCGAGCTGAACCAGGTGTCCAGTACGTTCTCGTCCTGATGCACGTGATGACCGCCGCACTTGGGGCACACATCGGTGTCCTCGGTAAGGGCGTCCTCCCAGCCGCAGTCCTCGCAGTAGAACACGGGGATGCGGTGGCCCCACCACAGCTGGCGGCTGATGCACCAGTCCTTGAGGTTTTCCATCCAGGTGGTGTAGGTCTGCGTCCAGCGCGCGGGGTGGAAGGTAACCTTGCCGGAGTTGACGGCGTCGAGGGCCGGCCCCTTGAGCTTATCGACGGCGACGAACCACTGCTCGGACAGCCACGGCTCAAGCGCGGCGTCGCAACGGTAGCAGTGCATGACGGAGTGATCGAGGTCCTCGACGTGATCGAGCAGGTCGTGCTCCTCGAACCACTTGATGACGGCCTCGCGGCACTCGTCGCGGTTCATGCCGGTGAACTCGCCGTAGCCCTCGACGACCACCGCGTGCTCGTCAAAGATGTTAATCTGCGGCAGGTCGTGGGCCTGACCCATGGCGTAATCATTGGGGTCGTGAGCAGGCGTGACCTTGACGAAGCCGGAGCCAAAGTTAGCGTCGACATGCCAATCCTCAAAGATGGGAATCTCGCGGTCGACGATGGGGAGCTTGACGGTCTTACCCACAAAGGCGGCCTTCTCGGGGTCCTTCGGGGAGACGGCGACGCCCGTGTCGCCGAGCATGGTCTCGGGGCGCGTGGTGGCAACGACGATGTAATCCTGGCCGTTGACCGGCTCGGTCAGCGGGTAGCGCAGGTGCCACAGGTGGCCCTTCTCGTCCTTATATTCGGCCTCGTCGTCCGAGATGGCGGTGGTGCAGTTGGGGCACCAGTTGACGATGCGCTTGCCGCGGTAGATCAGACCGTCGTGGTACCAGTCGCAAAAGACCTTGCGTACGGCCTGCGCGTAGTCCTCGTCCATGGTAAAGCGCTCGTTATCAAAGTCGACGGAGCAGCCCATACGCTTGATCTGCTCGACGATGATGCCGCCGTACTCGTGGGTCCAGTCCCAGCAGGCGTCGACAAACTTGTCGCGGCCAATCTCCAGGCGGCTAATGCCCTCGCTCTTGAGCTTCTTGTCGACCTTAGTCTGCGTGGCGATACCGGCGTGGTCGGTACCCAGCACCCAACGCGTGGACTTGCCGCGCATGCGGGCCATACGGATGATGGCGTCCTGGATGGAGTCGTCGGTGGCGTGACCCATGTGGAGCTTGCCGGTCACGTTGGGAGGCGGAATGGTGACGGTGCAGTCACCCACGCCCTCACGGCGCTTGTAGTAGCCGCCGTCGAGCCACTTCTGCAGGATCGCCGGCTCGATGGTCGACGGATCGTAGTTCTTGGGCATTTCTTCCATATATCTCTCCCTTGCCCATCGGGGAGGAATGTAGGCCCGATTTTCGCTCGGTCAAGTCCTGGCTCGCGCGAAGACCACATTAAGTGGTCTTCGGCTCGTGCGGAATCTACGAAAATCGGGCCTACATTCCTCCCCTTAGGTATCGATTACTTCAGTCTGATATGACTTCGCTGAGGCTTAAACAAACACACAGAATAACACAGGTAGTTGGGGTTATTGCGTATATATAAAATAGCCTCCGACCGCGGGTGGTCGGAGGCTATTTGCAAGCACGTTTTTGGCTGGTTTAGCCGTAGATGCGCTGGGGTTGTTCTTCGCCCTTTACGGAGGCTTCGGTCACGATGACTTTGGTGACGCCCTCCTCGCTGGGGAGGTCGAACATCGTCTGCTGCAGCACGTCCTCGCAGATGGAGCGCAGGCCGCGGGCGCCGGTCTTGCGGGCGAGCGCCATGCGGGCGATCTCGTGCAGGGCGGCGTCCTCAAACTCAAGCTCAACGTCCTCGAGCTGGAACATCTTACGGTATTGACGCACCACGGCGTTCTTGGGCTCGGTCAGGATCGACACCAGGTCGTCCTCGTCAAGCGCCTGCGTCTGGGTGACAACGGTCGTACGTCCCACAAACTCGGGGATCATGCCAAAGGCGTTGAGGTCCTGCGGGAGCACCTGGCGCAGCAGGTCGTTCTCGTCGACCGAGGTGGGGCCGGCGATCTCGGAGTTAAAGCCCACGCCCTTGTTGCCCACGCGGTCGGCGATGATCTTGTCCAGACCCACAAAGGCACCACCGCAGATGAACAGGATGTTGGTCGTGTCGATCTGCAGCAGCTCCTGCTGAGGATGCTTGCGGCCGCCGGTGGGCGGAACACTTGCCACCGTGCCCTCAAGAATCTTAAGCAGCGCCTGCTGAACTCCCTCGCCCGAGACATCGCGGGTAATGGAGAGGTTCTCGGCCTTGCGGGCGATCTTGTCGATCTCGTCCACGTAGATAATGCCAACCTGCGCGCGCTCAATATCGCCATCGGCGGCGTTGATGAGCTTGAGCAGGATGTTCTCCACGTCCTCGCCCACATAGCCGGCCTCGGTGAGCGCGGTGGCATCGGCGATGGCAAACGGCACCTCGAGGATGCGCGCAAGCGTCTGGGCGAGCAGGGTCTTACCGGTACCGGTGGGACCGAGCAGCAGGATGTTGGACTTGGCGAGCTCTACCTCGTCCATATCATTGTCGAGCTGCGAGTCCAAGCCGTCGTCAAAGGCCGAAAGCGCAGCACCGCCCTCGATGACGCGGCGGTAATGGTTGTACACGGCAACCGACATGGCGCGCTTGGCGTCCTCTTGACCCATAACATAGGCCGAAAGCTCGTCATAAATCTCGTGCGGCGTCGGCACGTGCGTGATGACCTGGCGGTCGTCCTCGAGCTCAAAGCCCTCGGTCTCGGGGTCCACAGCGGGCTGCCCGGCAGCCTGACCATGGTCGTTGAGGAAGCCCGGCAGCTTGCCGTTGCGGGCAGCGTCCATAAAGTCCGAAGCCAGCGACTCCTCCAGAATCTCGGAGCAGGCGGCAACGCACTCGTCGCAGATAAAGATGTTGGTCGGACCCTTTACGAGGCGACGGACCTGGCCCTGCTCTTTTCCGCAAAAGGAGCAGCGGATGGGGTTGCCGTTCTCGTCAAAGTTGTCCTGCATGTTACCTGCCATCCTAGGCGTCCTTCGCGGCGAGATCGCGCGAGGTGACGATACGGTCGATCAGACCGTAGTCGAGGGCCTCAGAAGCGGTCAGGTAGTTGTCGCGCTCGGTATCGGCCTGGACCTTTTCGATAGGCTGGCCAGAGGCGTCGGACAGGATCTGGTTGAGCTCGCGGCGAGTCTTCTTGATCTCCTCGGCAACGATCTCAATCTCGGTCTGCTGACCCTGGGCACCGCCGCTGGGCTGGTGAATCATGACCTTGGAATGCGGCAGGCAGAAGCGCTTGCCCTTGGCGCCGGCCGAAAGCAGCACGGCGGCCATGGACGCAGCCATACCGACGCAAATGGTGGAGACCTGCGGCTTGATGAAGTTCATGGTGTCCAGAATCGCCAGGCCGGAGTAGACCTCGCCACCGGGCGAATTGATGTAGAGCGAGATATCCTTCTCGGCATCCTGGCTCTCAAGATGCAGCAGCTGGGCAACGACCAGGTTGGCGCTGACGGAGTTGATCTCCTCGCCCAAGAAGATGATGCGGTCGTTGAGCAGGCGCGAATAGATATCGTAGCTGCGCTCGCCGCGCGGCGTCTGCTCGATAACGTATGGCACGAGGGCGGAATCGAACTTGGCGATCATACGCATCTCCATTTCTCTCTTGCGGACCAAATTGGTTCTAGATAGACGTACGATGCCCGCATGCTATGCATTGGCTGGCACCGTACGAAGCAACCGGATAACCGGTGTATAACTTTACCCCATCACGGGCGCACGCATGCGCTCGCGGGCAAGGTGGCGAGAATTACTCGGCGTCCTTGGCGGTCTCGTCGACCTCGGTCACCTTGGCGTTCTCGACCAAGTGGTCGACGGCCTTGGAGCGACGGATGGACTCGCGGACGGCAGGCATGCGGCCATCGGCGATGAACTCGGCCTTGGAAGCCTCGACGTCCTTGACGCCGGCCTTCTCGAACTCGGCGTTGATGTCATCCTCGGTGACCTCGATCTTGAGCTCGCGGGCGAGGGCGTCGAGAGCCAGGGACTCACGGGCGACGTCGTTGGCCTGCTTGTGCAGGTCACCGATGAACTGCTCCATGGTCAAGCCGGAAGCGGGCAGCCAGGTGTCCAGCGTCATGCCGCGGGCAGCGAGGTTGGACAGGAAGTTCTGGCCAAGCTCCTCAAAGACGGACTGCTCGTAGTCGGCGTCCATCTCGTCGAGCTGCAGACGCTCGGCGAGAGCGGAGACGCAACGGTTCTCCTTCTCGGCCGGGAGACGGGAAGCCTTGTCCTGCTCGATCTCGATCTTGATGGCGTCGCGCATGGCGTCGATGCTGTCGAAGCCGAAGTCGGACTTGACGAGCTCGTCGGTGAGCTCGGGGGTGTTGCGGACCTTGATGCCCTTGACGGTGACCTCGACGGTGTGGGTCTCGGCCTCCTCGCCCTCCTCGACCTCGTCGGTCCAGGTGACGGTCTTAACGTCGTCAACGTTAGCGCCGATCAGGGCCTCGTTGAACTCCTTGGGGTTGCTGTCGCTACCGGCGATGAGCATGCGGCCCTCGGCGGCAAAGTTGTCGGCGTTCTCGACGGCCTTGAGGTCGACGGTAACGTAGTCCTCGGCCTCGACGGCACGACCCTCGACGTCCTCGAAGGTGGCACGGTAGTTGAGGAGCATCTCAACCTGGTTGCTGATCTCGGACTCGGTGACCTCCGCAGGAGGCATCTCGATCTCGACGGCGTCGAAGGAGGAGAGCTCAGCGGCGGGACGCAGGGAGAACTCGACGGTGTAGGTGTAGTCCTCGTGGTCCTTGGCGAGGTCGAGCTCCTTGTAGTCACCGCTCTTGGTGGGGACGATGTCCAGCTCGTTGAGGACGGCGGGCTCGTTGGCGGCGATCAGGTCGTTGGTGGCCTGAGCGAGGGTAGCCTCGGCGCCAAGAGCGGAGTCGATGACCGGACGGGGAGCCTTACCGGCACGGAAGCCCGGGAAGCGGTACTTCTTAGCGGTGTCCTTGTAGGCCTTCTTGATCGCGGCGTCGACGTCGGCGGCCGGGATGGTGACCGTAGCGGTGAGCTTGGCGTCCTTGACGTCAGAAGCGGTGATGTTCAACACGTTCCTCCTCATACTGCCCAGCTTATCTGAGGTGCTGGTACCTTTATGCAACAAAGTGTCGCGACGGCCAGGGCCGACGCAGATGCGTTGGTGCGGGCGAAAGGACTCGAACCTTCACGGGAATCCCACCAGAACCTAAATCTGGCGCGTCTACCAATTCCGCCACGCCCGCATGAGCGCACAGACTAGGAATGATAGCAGATACGAACGACAAGCGCACGCACACCTTTTACAGGCTCACGACCTCACCACGAGTGCAAAAGGCGGGACGAGTTGCCCCGCCCCGCCCATAACGACTTGTTCGCTGACCCGCTACTCCCCCAGCAGGGCCTTCTCGGGCGTAATCGGCAGCGAGCGCACCTGGTGGCCGGTGGCGTGCGCCACGGCCGAGGCCACGGCAGCGAGCGGCGTGTTGATGACGACCTCGCCGATCGACTTGGCGCCAAACGGGCCCGTCGGCTCGTAGCTCGGCTCAAAGGCCACGCGAATACTGCCGATATCCAGACGCGTGGGCAGCTTGTAGCTCATAAAGTTGCCGGTGCGCAGGCGACCGCGGTCGTCGTGCTCGACAATCTCGTAGAGCGCGTGGCCGATACCCTGGGCAATGCCGCCCTCGGCCTGGACGCGCGCGAGCGCCTCGTTGATCACAGTGCCGCAGTCGACGGCCGCCGCGTAGTCCACCACAGTCACCTTGCCGGTGGCCTTGTCGACCTCGACCTCGGCAATGCCGGCCATAAACGGCGGGGGCGAAACGGGCAGGCAGGCAGAGGCATGCGAGGTGAGCGCGTCGCCGCCCGCAATGTTCTTGACGCACAGGTTGGCAAAGTCGCGCAGCGTGAGGTAGCGGTTCTGCTCGCGTGCGGCACGCTCGTCGGACAGGCGCACGTACTGGCCATCGAAGACCACGTCAGCAGCGTCCACGTCCCACATCTGGGCGGCCTTGGCGCAGATCTTCTTACGCAGCTCGGTCGCGGCGTTCTTGGCGGCAAGGCCCGTCACGTACGTACCCGAGCTCGCGTACGAGCCGGCATCGAACGGCGACACGTCGGTGTCCACGCCGCGTACCACGATCATTGAACTCTCCACGCCCAGCTCCTCGGCGGCAATCTGCGCCAGGATCGTGTCGACGCCCATGCCGTTATCGGTGGCGCCGGTGCCAATGGTAATGAAGCCGTCCTCTTCAAGGCGCATGTCGATGCCGGCGATGTCCACGTTGGAGATGCCCGAGCCCTGCATGGTGAGCGCGCAGCCCAGGGCTCGCACGCGGTCGCCCAGGTCGACGGCCAGCGGCTTGTCGCGCCAGCCGATCATGTCCATCGCGCGCAGCAGGCAGCGGTCGAGCGCACAGGCGTTGAGCTTCTCGTTGTAGTACTGCGGCATGATCTCGCCCTCGCGCACCATGTTCTTAAGGCGCAGGTCGGCGGGGTCCATGTGCAGCATGTCGGCGAGCTCGTTGACGGCGCTCTCCACGGCAAACTGGCCCTGGGTGGCACCGTAGCCGCGATACGCGCCGCCGCGGTTGGTGTTGGTGTAGACGGCGTCCCAGCTAAAGCGGCTCGCCTTCACATGGTTGTAGATGGGCAGGCTCTTATGGCCCGAAAGGCCGATTGTCGTGGTAGCGTGCTCGCCGTACGCGCCGGCGTTAGACAGCGTGTGCAGATCGATGGCCGTGATGGTGCCGTCGTTCATGGCGCCCAGCTTGACGGTCATCTGCATCTGGTGGCGCGAGTTGCCCGCGGTGATGGTCTCCTCACGGGTGTAGCAGCAGTAACTCGGACGGCCGGTCTGCTGCGTCACAAACGCAACGAAGATCTCGCAGCAGCCCGTCTGCTTGGAGCCAAAGCCGCCGCCGATGCGCGGCTTAATGACCTGCACCTGCGACTGCGGGATATCGAGCGACTGCGCGACCATGCGGCGCACGTGGAAGGGCACCTGCGTGGAGGTGGTCACCGAGATACGCCCAAACGCGTCGGTCGTCGCGAAGGCGCGGAAGGTCTCCATGGGCGCGGTCTGCGTGGCCTGGCTGGTGTAGGTGCGAGTGAAGACGATGTCGCTCTGGGCGAAGGCCTCGTCCAAGTCGCCAAAGTCGCTCGTGCCGCTGCATACCAAGTTGCGCGGAACGTCGCCGCCCTGCGGGAACATAAAGGTCACGTCACCCTCGGGGTGGACCACGATGTCATTATCGAGCGCCTGGGTAAAGTCGAGCAGCGGCTCGAGCACCTCATAGTCGACCTTAATGAGTTTGAGCGCCTTGTCAGCAGCCTCCTCAGTCTCGGCGGCGACGATCGCCACCTCCTCGTTTTGGTAGCGCACCAGGTTCTCAAGAATCAGACGGTCGTAGGGCGAAGGCTGCGGATAGCTCTGGCCGGCGATGGTAAAGCGGCGCTTGGGCACGTCCTCGTAGGTGTAAACGCCCACCACGCCGGGCACCTTCAGGGCACGCGACGTATCGATGGAGCGGATCTTGGCGCGGGCATACGGGCTGCGCTTGAGCTTGACGATCAGGGCGCCGGCGGGCACCAAGTCGCCCGTGTAGACGGGACGCCCCTCGAGCAGGGCCTTCGAGTCCTTCTTGGGCTGCTTGTGAGTGATCTGCTTGTAGGAGACACCGTCGCAGCTGGTGTCGTTGACCGGCAGCTCGGGCATCTCAAAGCCCACCTGCACGCCGAACTCGTTGAGGAAGCGCACGATGGCGCGCAGCTGGCTCTCGTAGCCGCTGCAACGGCAGAGGTTGCCGGCAAGCTGACGCGAGAGCTCCTCGCGTGTAGCGACGAGGCTCGGGTCCTCCTTGGCGGCGCGGGCAAGCGCCAGCACGTTCATAATGAGGCCGGGGGCGCAAAAACCGCACTGCTCGGCGCCTTCGGCGGCCATCGCACGGGCCAGTGCCTCAGACTCGGCCTTAAGGCCCTCAAGCGTGGTGATGGTACGACCCTCGACGCGCGCCGCGGGAACCGAGCAACTCAGCACCGGGTCGCCGTCGAGCCACACCGTGCACAGGCCGCAGTTGGTGGTTTCGCAGGCACAGCGCACCGACGCGCAACCCTGCTCGCGCAAAAGCGCAAAGAGCATGGTGTCGGGGGCAATCTGGACCTTGACCTTACGGCCGTTGAGCGTAAAGGAAAGATCGATGAGTTTGGCAGCCATTAGCGCACCTCGCTAGAATCGACGCCGGGCACGCGGCGGCAGGAATACTCGTCCGTGGCAAACTTAGGCACTTGCACGGTCTCGAGCTCGCGGGCAAGCGCGGCCGAAAGCTCGATGCCGGCGGCGCGGCGCACGGCCTGAATCGCCAACGGGGCCGAGATGCGGCGGCGGTAGTCTGCCGAGCCCCACAGGTTGGTGCCGTAGCTCAGCGCGCGCACGGACGCGGCAAGGGCACGCAGCTCGTCCTCGGAAGGCTGCTCGTTCACCAGGCCGCATGCCTCGCCCTGCAGCAGGGTCGCGCGCAGCGGGCGGGCGCCCACGGTGACATGCCAGCTGTTGTCCCACCAGGCAGCGGTGACGTTTAAGGAGGGGAAGTCGGTCGCGGCCTTGCGCACGGCTTCGTAGCTTGCGCGGTAATCGTACTTGACGACCACGACGTGCTCGATCACGTCGCGCACGTAGCCCATGTCAACGAACTCGGCGAGCGGCACGCGACCGGCGCCCGTCAGCTCAACATAGGAATCGAGCGCGAGGAAGGCGGAGAGAACGTCAGAGAAGCCAAAGCGGCCGTAGATGCTGCCGCCCACCGTGGCGGTGTTGCGCAACTGAACGCCCACGATGTCGTGGACGGCGAACTCAAAGACATGGTTGACAAGCGCATTGAGCCCGACATGACGCTCGAGCTGGCGCAGGGTGCACATGGCACCGATGCGAAACTCGGTCTCGGTCTCCTCGATTTGATCGAGTCCGCAGGCCGAAAGGTCAATCGCCGTCGCCACACGACGCGAACCCAGGCGCATCCAGATGCCGCCGCCCACAATCTTGTTGTTGCGGTTCTTCTGCAAGAGCTCATAGGCTTCGGCCGCGTTTCCAACACGGACGTAGGTACCGAACTTGAGCACGTTCTCCCCCATCTCTTCACTTGTCCAGTACTTTTAAGTGTACCAAACGAGGGGCCGCCGCCATCGTCACCATAGAAAAAGGCTCCCAGCCGGATAGCTGGGAGCCTCATCACATGCTATATCGAGCGAAGATTTAGCAGACGCCCTGGGCGAGCATGGCGTCGGAGACCTTCAGGAAGCCGGCGATGTTGGCGCCCATGACGAAGTTGCCCTCCTGGCCATACTCCTTGGCGGTGTCGTCCACGTTGTGGAACATGCCGCGCATGAGCTGCTCGAGCTTGCCGTCGACCTCCTCGAAGGTCCAGGACAGGTGCTCGGCGTTCTGGCTCATCTCCAGGCCGGACACGAGCACGCCGCCGGCGTTGGCAGCCTTACCGGGCATAAAGGCGACGCCGTTCTCCTGGAAGTAGGTCGTGGCCTCGATGGTCGTGGGCATGTTCGCGCCCTCGCCGACCACCTTGCAGCCGTTGGCGACGAGCGCCTGGGCGTCCTCGAGCAGCAACGTGTTCTCGCGAGCGCAGGGCAGCGCGATGTCGCAGGGCAGCTGCCACACGCCACGGCCGTCGCCCTCGTGCCACACGGCATTGGGCTTCTCGTCGACGTACATAGCGAGCGTAACGCCCTTGTCGTGGCCGGAGCGCTTCTTGTTGTAGACATGCTCGAGCACGGTGTAGTCGATGCCGTCGGGATCCTCAACCCAGCCGTGGGTATCGGAGCAGGCGAGCACCTTGCCGCCGAGCTGGGAAACCTTCTGGACGGCGTAGATGGCGACGTTACCGGAGCCGTGAACGACGACGTTCTTGCCCTCGAAGGAGTCGCCGCGGCTCTTGAGGTACTCGTCCACAAAGTAGGCCAGGCCGTAGCCGGTAGCCTCGGTACGGGCGAGCGAGCCGCCAAAGGAGAGGCCCTTGCCGGTAAGGACGCCGGTCCACTCGTTGGTCAGGCGCTTGTACTGACCGAACAGGTAGGCAACCTCGCGGCCGCCAACGCCCAGGTCGCCGGCGGGAACGTCGGTGTTGGGGCCAATGTGGCGATAGAGCTCGGTCATGAAGGACTGGCAGAAGTGCATGATCTCGTTGTTGGACTTGCCCTTGGGGTCAAAGTCGGAGCCGCCCTTGCCGCCGCCCATGGGAAGGGTGGTCAGGCTGTTCTTGAGGATTTGCTCCAGGCCCAGGAACTTGAGCATACCCAGGGTGACCGTCGGGTTAAAGCGCAGGCCGCCCTTGTAGGGTCCAATGGCAGAGTTGAACTCGACGCGGTAACCGCGGTTGACCTGAACCTTGCCCTGGTCGTCGACCCAGGGGACACGGAACATAACGATGCGCTCGGGCTCGACGAGGCGCTCAAGCAGAGCGGCCTCCTCGTACTCGGGATGGGCGTCGAGCGCCGGCTGGATGGTGCCGAGGATCTCGGTCGCGGCCTGGATGAACTCAGGCTGCTCGGGATAGCGGGCCTTGAGCTCGTCGAGAACTTTCTGCGTGTAGCTCATGCTTCCTCCAATTGATGGAAAAGAAAAGTATCGTTCGAGGCGCCCCATGCGCCGCGAGCTGTATCGAGTATGGATAATATCGCACTGTTGCAGCAAAGTTACGCATAAGCCGACGAGCAGATGTTTCGTTTTGATTACGATGCAGGTAGAGGCGTTTTTGAGCACCCAACGCGCAAATCGCGTGTTTCGAAGCTGTTTCGTCCACATGTTCCAAACCACCACATTGGGCACCTTTGTGGTGGTGTTGGTGGTTAGAGGACGAGTTGATGGTAGTCGGCAGGGGTTACGCGGCCTTCGGTAGCAGCGCGGAAGGCGGCAAGCGCATCGCCCGAGAACGGCATGGCCCAGCACAGGCCGCAACCTGCGGTAATGGAGCCCGGCAGCGGCATGATGCGCCCGGGCACACCGGCATCCAGGCACAGCTGCTCGCACTCCATCACATCGAAGGTGCTGTCGAACGACACGATAATCTTGCGCTCGTGGTCGAGGGCATCACCGGACGGGCCTTCGCGGTGCGCCTCACGATACGCCGCGGCGGCCGCTTCCTCTTCCTCAGTATGTCCACAGCCACCGCAGCCGCAGGTACAGGGCTCGGAACCATCGCAAGTGCAAGGCTCTCCCGTGTCGGGACAAATATCGTGAGACATGGCAACTCCAATCGTCTAGGCAAGTAACTCGGCCGCAGCAAACTCCTCGGGCGTATTGACGTTCTCGAAGCAGAGCGTCGAGCCCGCGGCCTTAACGATCTGCGGTTCATCCATATAACCAGCCTGAACGCGATTGATCAGGCAGCGAATGCGCTGGCGGTCGCAGGCAAGCAGCTCTTGGGCGGCCGGCGCACACGCGCCACGGCGCCAGACGGCGCAAAGCGGCTCAATCCCCCGCTCCTCGCGCGGCACGCACACGTCGAGCGCCTCGGCCTCAACACGATCGGCAAGCGCGCCAATGAGTTCCGACGAGACAAACGGCATATCGCAGGCGACGATCGCCACGAGCGGCAATCGAGCCGCGGCCAGCGAGCTCGCGATGCCGCGCATGGCGCCCGCCGACCCTTCAAGGTCGGCCACCACACGCGGCACAAGGCCGCCAAACGTGCGCTCCTCAAGGTAGGCAAGCTCGCTGGGACGCGACGTCGTCACGACCAACTCACCGGCAACTGGCGCCAGCCGGCCCAGCACGCGCTCGATGAGCGGCTCGCCGCAAAACGCCATGCGGGCCTTATCGCAGCCCATGCGCGACGACAACCCGCCCGCCTGGACGACACAAGAAAGATCGGCCCGTCTTACGGTAGTCATACGGCAAACCACCCCCATCGGCATGCTCAAAACCCGGCACACGAAGCCAAATACCGTCGCCGATAAAGCGGGCGGCATGGCAAACACGTGCAAAAACAAAACAGCGCCTTTGCGGCACGCAGCAAGACCGCGAGCACAAAAGCGCTGGTAGAGTATGGCGGGAACGTATGTGAATCGAACACATCCAAGACGTTTTGCACGCCTCGCAACGGTTTTGAGGACCGCGGAGCCCACCGGAGCCCATCCGTTCCCAAGTGCGGCGGTATTTTACCAAACCGAGCAGGCCGCAACTGCCCGGCACGACGAGAAGGATCATGCCTCCTAGCCTAACTTGCGGTGAAATAGTTCCTGTTTGGGGGCTTGGATATCCCATAGGGGGTGCGGACGATTTCTTGGACCGCGCCTAGGCGTATCCAAGCTTCCTGCGGT
>CAMQJB010000031.1 GCA_947002045.1 uncultured Collinsella sp. | reverse complement strand
AACCCGCGACCCCAACCTTGGCAAGGTTGTGCTCTACCAACTGAGCCATGTCCGCATATGTAAAACAAAACGGGCGCCGGAGCGCCCGGATGTTGCCTGGAGGCGAAGCCCGGATTCGAACCGGGGGTAAAGGCTTTGCAGGCCTCTGCCTTACCACTTGGCCACTTCGCCGAAAAATGACCGCCTAAACGGTCCGGAAATGCAATGGAGCGGACAACGGGGCTCGAACCCGCGACCCCAACCTTGGCAAGGTTGTGCTCTACCAACTGAGCCATGTCCGCTTGCGGGTTATTAATTTACGCGAGTTATCCAAAAGACGCAAGTACTTTTTTCAAAAAAGTTGCCGGCCGCGTGTTCTTGGTGGCTAAACGCGCTAAAGCGATTGGCTAGGCACGCGATTCCAGTGCTCCGCTAAATAGCTTCACCATCTGCACGCGCGTGCCGGTGCCGTCTGTGCGACGAGCAACCTCCACGTTATCGACGAGCATACGCATAAGCTTGATACCACGGCCGCGTTCCTCAGATGCGACCGGTTCGCTCGCTCCATCGATAGAATAGCCGGCACCCCGATCAAGCACCTCAACCACGACGCGATCGCCATAGGCCTGAACCGTCAGGACGCACCCGATACCGCCCGCATGGTCATAGGCATTACCCAGCGCCTCCCCCGACGCCAACGCGACATCGTAGCGCTCGTCGCGGCGCAACGGAAGCGATTCAAGGAGTTCGGCGATGCGATGTCGATAGTATGGAAGATTCTCGATACCCTGTCGGACCTCGACGCTCTTGCTCCATCGTGGCAACTCTCCCACCGGAATAGCGGGAATCGACTCACGCGCCGGACCCGCAACATGAAGGATGTCGACAAGTCGGGCAATCTCCAAAAAGCGAATGACCTCATCGGAGGCGTTAACGAGCGAAAGCAGGCCCTCTCGCCTCATGAGCTCTCTGGCACGTGTAAGCAAAAACGCCAAACCCGTCGAGTCGATAAAGCCCACGGCCTGGCAATTGATGACAACGCGACGCACGCCCCGGTCGATCAGATTATCCAACCGTGGACGCAGCACGGACACCGAGGCGATGTCGACATCACCCGGTGGCGTCAAAACCGCTATGTCATTCCACTCATTCATACGACCATGGTTCCCCAAAAGAGCTCGCTCGATGCATACATATCTGCAGCTGCGCAGATTTTGCCCGTCAAGTATCGCGGTCTACGATCGACCCCGTAAAAACTCAAGGGAAACCAGCGCGATGTCATCGTCCAGCGCCGACTCGGTAAAGCGGTCAAGCTCTCCCAAGACCTTACCGCAGATTCCCGATACACCCTCACCCGAGACAGAGAGCAGAAGGTCACGAAGGCGCTGCTCGCCAAAGAAAGCACCCGAGCGATCACGTGCTTCGATTGTTCCGTCGGTATACATGAATAGCATGTCACCAGGAGCGAACGTAAACACGCCTGTCTCGTACACCATGCTCTCAAAGGCACCGATCACGCCCGATTGGCACCCAAGGAGCTCCACTTCTCCCCCTCGGGTTTCTCCGCCGCCAAGCGGCGTCGACGACGGTCTAATGACCATAGTGGGAGGATGTCCCGCAGAGCAGTAGGTAGCGCGACCCGCTTTAAGATCAATCTTGGCGATAAACGCCGTCACGAACGTCTCGACCCTCGAAAAGCCCATGAGCATGCTATTGAGCGAGCGGGCCATACGGGCGGGCCCAGCACCCTCCCAGGCATAGGCCGTCAGCGCCGTCTTGACGAGCGCTGACATCGACGCCGCCTCGATTCCTTTGCCGGATACATCGCCCAAAATCATAACGGCGCAATCGTCGGGAAGACGGACAAGAGTATAGAAGTCGCCGCCAACCAACGCCGAATTCGTTGCCGAAAGGTATACCGAATCGGTCGCGATACCCGGAACGTCACCAAGCGAATTTCTCATGCCAATCTGGAGGGTCTGAGCGATATGGCGCTCCTCGCGCTTTTGAGATTCGCCCTCGTAGATCAGTTCAAAGTCATGCGCCAAGTGCACCAAGTAGTCATATTCAAGGTCATCAATCGGCTCTTGACTACCGTCACGAAGCAGAAGCGCGCGCGTCGTCGGGCCTTTCGCAACAGAAGCAGGAACGATCGCGTCGTTGCTGTGCTTGCCATCACCCTCAGAGCGCGGGCGCCCCGCCTCGATGCCGGTGTCGACGTAGAGACCCTGGCAAGGCAGACCATGCGCCCTAAGCCAGCCTCCCATAGGCATCGATTCGTCAACGCGAGTTATACGGACGTGTTTAAGATCCTCGGCACTCGTGCCGCCCAAAACAGACGCCTCAAAGCCATCAGAGCCAACCCCCAAACGTGCCGCTGGCGCCGTCGTGGAAAAGAAAAGTTTCTCGGGATCGTCCGGCAAAGCAACGCGACTGCCGCCTTCAAAATCTATGACATAGGAGCCCAGACTGGCGTCATACTCAACAGGGCAAAAATGACAGTTGAGCATATTGCAAATCTCGGACGATATAGCCTGGGTAGCCGCGGCGGAATCGTCTAGAAAGGTAAACAACTCATCACGTAAGACATTGAGCGAGCGGCCAAGCTCGGCCGTGCGACGAGAGCGAAGGCTCGATGCCATGCCGACCAGCTGGATAGACAGGTAATCGCAAATGACCTCGAGTACATTAACGTCATAGGCGAGCGGTGCCTGAGGGCGCTTCCAACCAACTTCCAGCACGCCAAGGATCTGCGTACCGTAAAAAACGGGAAGACAGATCTCGCTGCGGTACGGAGGCATATCCTGCACGCGCAACAGGTGCTTAGAACGATTGTCCAGGTCCATGAACATACCGGAGGCAGCCCTATCACCCTCAAGGTCCTGTTGAATCGACAAGCGACAGGCACGCGACTCGCGAAGAACATACGTCGGAATGCCAGCGCCATACGGCAAAAACTCGGGCAGGTAGCTGTCGTGCAGCTCCTTGGAGACACCGCGAAGCTTAAAACCGCCGCTCTCAGAAAAATAGATAGCGGCACCCGAAGCATCGAGCGTTCCTACAAGCTGGTTCAAAACGATATCTAACAAACTGGGCAGCTCATCGGAGCCCACCGTGCTCATAATGACCGACAATGTACCCGAGAGACGCTTATTCGCCACTCTAAGCTCCGAAAGCGCACACTTGAGCTGACGGTCGTGCGAATACTGTTCTTCGATGCTATGGAGTGCCACCAGAACGCGCGGCGCACGGCGGCCAAAGATTCGAGGCGGCGTAACCGAGCCGGCACAAACCAGGACGGGAATAAACGATCCGTCACTTAACTTGAGCATCAACTCGCTCTTTGTTCCATTGGTCTCAAAAGGAAGCCGATGCTCTGTCGCGCGTTCAAAAGCCGACGAGTACAAGAGGTCTTTAACGTCCCCGTTGATCACATCGGAACGCTCCTCGCACATCAAGTCGAGCAAGCGATTATTTACATGCAAAATGGTTCCGTCGAGCTCGCAGATAATGACAGCATCGCTCGTGATCTCGACCAATTGGGCAACGTCCGCCCACTCATTGCGCTCAAGCGTTTCCATCGTGAACCTCACCGTCTATCGGTAATAAAAAAGCCTCCGAAGAGGCTTCTCAAATGCGATGGTGTCGGAGGCGGGACTTGAACCCGCATGACCAAAAAGCGGTCACTAGCACCTCAAGCTAGCGCGTCTGCCAATTCCGCCACTCCGACATGCTATGTTGTTGATTCGCGGTTCGCTTTGTTGAACCCGCGCGTTCAACGAGGAAGATAATAACCTATGATTCGAGAACTGTGCAAGCACTTTTTTGAAAAAAGTTTACGAATTTGTAAATGCGCAGGTAGATCCGTATGTCCGGTCCCGTATCGGTGTTGCCTCCCGGCGCGTCCTCGGGCATGAGCGATATTTTGCTACGCACTTCGTGCTGCAAAATATCGCTCCCCCTGCGGAATGCGCCGGGAGGCAACACCGATACGGGACCTACGGCCACACACTCCATGCACCGTTCTCAAACATGTTCTGGGGCTGATGCAAATTTGGCGGCTCGGCTAAGCCGAGCCCTTATATACGGAGGCCGGAGCTAAAGCTCCGGCCTCACTAAATTTCATATTAGATAAAGTGAGCGATCAAGGAATCGAACCCCCCCCCTGCAGTGGCAGCACGGGCCCGGACGAGAACAACCGACTACAGGTCGATGTGCGATTCCTTGATCGGGAACGGCTCGGCGAAGTGGCAGGCGCAGCAGTGACCCGGGGCAACTTCCTTAAACTCGGGAAGCTTCTCGGAGCAGATACCCTGCGCAATCGGGCAGCGCGTGTGGAAACGGCAGCCGGTCGGCGGATCCAGCGGCGACGGCGGATCGCCGGCGAGGATGATGCGCTTGCGGGTCTTCTGGATATCCGGATCGGGCACCGGCACGGCAGACAGCAGCGACTGCGTGTACGGATGGTGAGGCTCGCTATAGAGCGTCTTCCAGTCCGAAACCTCGACCATCTTACCCAGATACATAACGGCAACGCGATCGGAGATGTGCTGCACGACGGACAGATCGTGGGCGATAAACAGATACGCGGTACCAAACTTGTCCTGCAGTTCCTTGAGAAGGTTCAGAACCTGGGCCTGAATGGACACATCCAGAGCGGAAACCGGCTCGTCGCAGATAATCAGCTTGGGCTTCAGCGCAAAAGCGCGGGCAATACCGACACGCTGACGCTGGCCGCCCGAGAACTCATGCGGATAGCGGTTGATGTGCTCGGGGTTCAGTCCAACGACGTCGAGAAGCTCACGGACGCGCTCAATGCGCTCCTCCTTGGTACCCACACCATGAATGGTCATGGGCTCGGAGACAATCTCACCGATGGTCATACGAGGGTTGAGCGAAGCATAAGGATCCTGGAAGATAAACTGCATCTCACGACGCATGTCCTTGATCTCATGCTTGCTCATCTCGGCAACATCTTTGCCCTGGAAGAACACCTTGCCGGCGGTCGGCTTGGTCAGACGCATGATAGTGCGGCCCGTGGTGGATTTACCGCAACCAGACTCGCCAACCAGACCAAAGGTCTCGCCAGGATAAATCTCAAAAGAGATGTCGTTTACAGCAGAGACGACGCGCTTGGAAAAACGCTTGGCGAACATGCCGGACTCTGCGGGAAACTCCTTGGAGAGGTGCTCGACCTTCAGCAGTGGAGTGCGCTCGTTATTGTCTGCCATTTACGCCTCGCCTCCCTTCTTGGAATCCTTGCGCGTACGGGACGTCTCAGGAGCGTTCTTGAGGAACTCGGGGTCACTGGAATAGTGGCACGCAGAATAGTGACCGGACTCGGTGACAACGCGCTCGGGGCGCTGCTTGCGGCACTTGTCCGTCGCGTAGGGGCAACGAGGAGAGAAGACGCAGCCCTCAGGCAGGTTCATGAGCGAAGGCGGGTTGCCGTGAATCGGCGTCAGCGGCTTCTTCTCTTCGATTGCCTGCTCCGGGATGGAGCGGATAAGACCCCAGGTGTAGGGGTGGCGGCTCTCGTAGAAGATTTCCTCAGCAGTACCGAACTCAACGGGGCGGCCGGCGTACATAACCATGATCTTATCGGCCATATCGGCGACAACACCCAGGTCATGGGTAATCATGATGATGGCGTTGCCGTTCTTCTCCTGCATCTCCTGCATGAGCTCGATAATCTGAGCCTGGATGGTAACGTCCAGGGCAGTCGTGGGCTCGTCGGCAATCAGAATATCGGGATCGCAGGCAAGGGCCATGGCAATCATGACTCGCTGACGCATACCGCCAGAGAACTGGTGCGGATACTCATTGACGCGCTTCTCGGGCTCGGGGATACCCACGAGGTCCAAAAGCTCGGTGGCACGCTTGAGCGCCTCCTGCTTGGAGTAGCCACGGTGCAGACGAAGACCCTCGCCCACCTGCCTGCCGATCTTATAGACCGGGTTCAAGGAGGTCATAGGATCCTGGAAGATCATCGCGATATCGTTGCCGCGAATGTGCTGCATCTCTTCCTCGGTCATTTCGAGGATGGAGCGGCCGCGATAGCGAACGTCACCGCCCTCGATCTTTCCCGGAGGCATCGAGATGAGGCCCATGATGGTCATGGCGGTCACGGACTTACCGGAGCCGGACTCACCGACGACGCCCAGGGTCTCGCCGCGATCGAGCGTGTAGGAGACACCGTCGACAGCGCGAACAACGCCATCCTCGGTGTGGAAATACATCTTAAGGTCATCGACCTCGAGCAGATGCTGGCCCTCAGGAACCGGCTGGTCCTTCAGGTCCACATAGTTCTTGTTCTTCTTCATCCTTATGCGTCCTTCATCTTGACGTCGAGGGCGTCGCGCAGACCGTCACCCAGCAGGGTGAAGGCGAGCACCGTCGAGAGAATTGCCAGACCGGGCATGATCATCATCCAGGGAGCGGTCAGAAGATACTGCTGACCGTCCTGAATCATGGAGCCCCACGAAGGCGTAGGCGGAATAACGCCCATGCCGAGGAAGGACAGAGCGGACTCGGTCAGAATGGCGCCACCAATGTTCATGGTCGCGTAGACCACGATGGAGGCGACGGAGTTCGGGAAGATGTGACGCACGACGATACGAGCATCAGATGCACCCATCGCGCGCGCTGCATCAACATAGTCGTTTTCCTTGACCGTCAAGATTGCAGAGCGGAAGACGCGCGCAATCGAAGGCCAGCCAAGAATGCCGATGGCGATAAAGACGTTCTGAAGACCACGGCCGATAACGGCGATCATGGCGACAACGAACAGCACGTACGGGAACGCCAGGAAGATGTCCGCACAGCGCATGATGATCGTATCCCAAATGCCGCCGTAGAAACCGGCCAGGGCGCCCATGACCAGACCGATCAATGTGGAGATGGCGGTGGCCATGATACCGACAGAAAGCGAAACGCGTGCACCGTAGATAACGCGGACGAGAATGTCGCGACCGAGGGCATCGGTGCCAAACGGGTGCTCGGCACACGGAGCCAGTAGCGATGTCTCGGCCATGGTGGTCGAATCGGAAGCCGTCGGCGAACCGAGCCAGGGCTTAGCCCACAGATCTGCGGTCAGGGCAACCACAACGACGATGATGATCCAGCAGACACCGATAACGGCGAGCTTGTTCTTACGAAGACGCTTAAAAGCGTCGCCCCACAGCGTGCGGGACTTGGCGGGAGCAGATGCGACCTTGGTGGCGGTAGCCTGCTCCTGAGACTGAGAATCAGTTTCCTGCATGAGACGTACCTCCCTTAGGCCTTATCCGACGGACCGCCAAGGCGGATGCGCGGGTCGAGGAATGCATAGCTAATGTCGACGAGCAGGTTGATCACCATGACGACGACAACGATGAGCGTAACGCCGCCCATAACGATGGGCCAGTCACGCATGCTAATGGCGCGATAGACCTCATAGCCGATACCGGGCCAGTTGAAGACCGTCTCGGTCAGGATGGCGCCCGAAAGCATGCCGCCAAAGTCGACACCAATATAGGTAACGACGGGGATGAGTGCATTCTTAAGCGCATGCTTGACGATGATCGCACGATTGGAGAGACCCTTGGCCTTTGCCGTACGGATGTAATCCTGGTTCATGACGTCAAGCAGCTGCGAGCGCATAATGCGCGCAGCATAAGCGGTCGAAACCGAAGCCAGCGTAATGGTCGGAAGCACATAGTGCATCCAATCCTGATACTGAGAGCTGGAACCGCCGGCACCCGAGATCGGCATGGAGATTGCACCGCCCGTGGCGTCCTTGAGGATGACGCCAAAGAACAGCTGCAGCAACATACCGAGCCAGAAGGCCGGGACCGCAACGAGGATCGACGTGGTGAGCGTTACCAAAATATCCCAGAAGGAATAACGCTTTACCGCCGAAATGATACCCGCACCGATACCCATAATTGCCTCGAGCACGATGGCGCACGCGGCAAGTTTGACCGTATACGGATACTTCTGGGCAAAGATTTCCGTAACCGGCAGCTTGCGCTGATACGAATTGCCCAGATCGCCATGAAGCAGGCCGTTCATGTAATACAAGTAACGGTCCACGAGCGACGTTTGAACGGGGTCGCCGTTCTCGTCAAGGATCGCGTTGCCGTCCTCGTCCGTCTGGACCAGGTGATAGCGAACGCGAAGCTGAAGCTCCACCTCGGGGGACAGAGCCTTGTCTCCACCGATCAGCTTGATCGGATCTCCCGGCACGATATTCTGGAGGGCGAACAGAATCAGCGTAACGCCCAAAAACACCGGGATGAACTGAAGCACACGTTTAACGATGTACTTACCCATACCACTCCCCTATCTAGGGATTAACCTAAATGGGATGCCGATCGCCAGACCGGCATCCCAAAATTACCATCAGCCAGTTTACCCCAGGTTAGGGAGAACTGTATGTTTCCCATGAGGTCTACGTAAATACTTGACCCTCACGGAAGCTGCAAACTCTTAGGCGAGCTCAGCGGTACCCAGATCGGCGTGCTTCTGCGGATCGACATAGAGGTGCTTGATGCGATCGGAGCCGGCGACAGCGTGCGTGTAGAACATAATCGGGATGACCGGGCAGTCGGCAGCGACCATTGCGTCGGCCTCCTGCATCTTGGCGACGCGCTCCTCATCGTCAACAATAGTACGAGCCTCGTCGACCTTGGCGTCGAACTCGGGGTTGCTGTAACCAGAGCGGTTG
The DNA here is from genome assembly GCA_947002045.1 of uncultured Collinsella sp. Classification (GTDB taxonomy): domain Bacteria; phylum Actinomycetota; class Coriobacteriia; order Coriobacteriales; family Coriobacteriaceae; genus Collinsella. The sequence continues at coordinate 15,610 of CAMQJB010000031.1, read as the reverse complement.
TCGCCACCGAGGGAGTCGGAGTGGAACAGCGGATACAGGAAGTTGTCCATGATCGGGTAGTCGGCAATCCAACCCAGACGACCGAACTGATAGTTAAAGTTCTGATACTGCTCGAGCAGGGCAGACCACTCGGGGGTATCGGAGACAGCGGTAACACCAACCTTGGCGAGGTCGCCGATGATGGACTCCATGATCTCCTTGTGACCGCCGTCCTGGTTGTAGGAAAGGGTCACGCTAATGCCACGATCGCCGTTAGCGCCAGCGGGAGCAACCTTGTCGAGGTACTCGTTAGCCTTGTCGACATCGTAGGCGCAGAACTCCCATGCGCCCTCCTTGTAGCCATCGATGCCCGGAGGAACAATGCCGTCGGCAGGGGTACGGGTACCCTTGAAGATGGTCTTGCAGATGGCCTCACGGTTGATGGCCAGGGAGATACCCCTACGCAGGTCGGCGTTGTTGAACGGCTCGGCCGTGGTGTTGCAGGTCAGATAGTACGTGGAAGGCTCGGCGCCGAGCAGCATGCGCTCGCCGTCTCCCATGGTGTAGCCGTCCTTGGACACGCCGCGATCCTTCTTGGCGGCATCAATCTGAGCGACGGGAACGTCGCAGACATCGAGGTTACCCGCCTGGAACTCCTTGTAAGCGGTCTCCATGTCCTTGATGACCTGGAAGTGGATGCCATCGATCTTGGCCTTGTCGCCATAGTAATCGTCGAACTTCTTGACGTTGATCTCCTGGCCATCCTCCCACTTGCCGTCCATCATGAACGGGCCGTTACCGACCGGGGCAAGGTAGAAGCTCTTGACATCGGACTCGGCGCACTCGGGAACCGGGGCCAGAGCCGGGTGAGAGGCGACGAAGGGGAAGTCGGCGTAAGCGGAAGCCAGCTTGACGACGAGGGTCTCATCGTCGGGGCAGGTAACACCGCTGAGCTCGGTAGCGTTACCGGCAAGCAGATCGTCATAGCCCTCGACCATGGAGAGGTGATAGGAGACCTCGGAAGGGCCGTACTCGGTAGCGACAGCCGACTTGGTGTTGACCAGACGCTCCCAACCGAGCTTGAAGGACTTGGAGGTAACGTCGTCACCGTTGTGGAACTTGGCCTTCTTGATCTTGAAGGTAAACTCGGTGGCGTCGTCGTTGGACTCAAAGGACTCGCAAGCCAGCGGAACGATCTCGCCCTTCTCGGCGTCGTAAGAGGTCAGAGCATCAAAGAGCTGGTACTCGACCTGAGTGCCCTGGTCCTCCTGGACATTGTAGGGGTCGATGCAGACCGGGTTGTTGATGTAGAAGTTCAGCTTCGAACCGGACTCAGAACCGGAAGCGTCGCCGCCCTTCTTGCCGCATGCGGCAAGAAAAGCCATGGAGCTCGCAGCAAGGGTACCGCCGACAAAGGCGCGACGACCCATAACGGGCTGGTGGAACATAGAATCAGCCATGCCATCCTCCTTATGAGATAGGACAAAGAAATGTTCAGTCGGACACATGTCGAGACAATCCGATCCGAACCATCAAAACGCCGCCCGTTGCTATGGCTGGTTATGCACAACGAACCAACGTTTCGTAATACAGTAGCGCATTTTATGCACGATTTGGGGCTAATTCCGGTCAACGGTCGAGAATTTCTTTAGTTGGGCGAAGTATGTGGGGATATTTTGGCTCTGTTACAAATATGTAAACAAAAAGGGTCCCGCACTTGCGGAACCCTTTTCAAGTATTTATGTGGCTCGTGCTTAGTAGCCGACGATACCCTGCGGGAAGAAGAACATGCACAGGACGACACACACGGCAAAAACGACGGCCATAATTACCGTCAGGCGATCGAGGTTCTGCTCCATGACGCCCGTGGCAGAGCTGGAGTTATACAGCGAGCTAGCGATCATATCCGAAACGCCGGTGCCCTTACCAGAGTGCATCAGGACGAGAATCGTCAGCGCCACGGCAGAGACAGCCCAAACGACAAACAGAAGAATCTGAAACGGACCCATAGATAAGCTCCTTAATAGAACAATTCAAACTCCAGTACTGTACCACAACCCCCAGCACTCCCCCATCAGCCATTTGGTGACGAGGTAGAAATAGCGCAAAAAAGAGGGTTGTCCGGTTGTGGACAACCCCCTTACTAGAAAACGGTATTTGTTTTCTATTAGGCCTCGGTGGCGAGTACGCGACCCGTCATCTCGGCGGAAGGCTCAATACCAGCCATGGTGAGCATAGTCGGAGCGATATCGGAGAGACGGCCGTCCTCGATACCGGTAAGCTGTGCCTTCTCATCAACGATGATGAACGGCACGCGGTTGGTGGTGTGAGCCGTGAACGGATGCTTGGAACCGTCGGAAGCGACGTCAAACATGTGATCGGCGTTGCCGTGGTCGGCGGTGATCAGCGCAAAGCCGCCCTTGGCGAGAATCGCCGGGACAACCTTGGACAGGGCATCGTCAACGGCCTCGACAGCCTTAACGGCAGCGTCGAACACGCCGGTATGGCCAACCATGTCGCAGTTTGCGAAGTTCACGATGTAGAAATCAGCGCGATCCTCGTTGATGGCGGCGACAAGCTTCTCAGTAACCTCGGGAGCGCTCATCTCAGGCTGCAGATCGTAGGTAGCGACCTTGGGGGAAGCGACGAGCACGCGCTCCTCGCCCTCCTTGGGCTCCTCGATGCCGCCGTTGAGGAAGAACGTCACGTGGGCGTACTTCTCGGTCTCGGCGGTGTGCAGCTGCTTCAGGCCATTGGCGGCGATAACGTCGGCCAGGACGTTCTCGGGGAACGTCTTGGGGAAAGCGACCTCGACGTCAAACGTCGGGTCGTACTCAGTCATCGTCACAAAGTGCGAAAGCTTGATCTGCTCGCGCTCAAAGCCGTCGAACTCCTTGTCCGTGAACACGCGAGTCATCTGACGGGCGCGGTCGGGACGGAAGTTGAAGAAGATGGCCGCGTCACCCTCGTGGATGCCCTCGTTGTGGGCAGCAAAGGGCTCGACGAACTCATCGCCGCGCGGATCCTTCTCGTAGTAGGCCTTGATACCGGCAACGGGGTCGGTATCGGCATCGGACGCATTGACCATGACATCGTAGGCGCGCTGGATGCGCTCCCAACGGTTGTCGCGGTCCATGGCCCAATAACGGCCCGAGACGGTGGCAACGCGAGCGTCGCAACCGGTCTCCTCGGAGATCTTGGCCAGGAAGGCGCAGAACTCACTCATGTAACCGGCACCGGACTGCGGGTCGACGTCGCGGCCGTCCATAAAGGCGTGGACGCGAACGGTCTTGACACCGTGCTCGGCAGCCATCTTGACCAGAGCCTCGACGTGGTTCATGTGAGAATGAACACCGCCAGGACTCATAAGGCCCATGAGATGGAGAGTCTTGCCGTCAGCCTTGACATCGTCCATAGCCTTGACGAAAACCTCGTTCTTGGCGATGGAACCGTCCTTGATGGCATTGTTGATGCGCGAAAGCTCCTGGAACACGATGCGGCCGGCACCGATGTTGAGGTGACCCACCTCGGAGTTGCCCATCTGACCGTCGGGAAGGCCCACATCCTCGCCCGAAGCACCGAGCGTGGTGTGAGGATACTTCTCGAACAGGCTATCAAGGAAGGGCGTCTTAGCAGCGGCGACGGCGTTCTCGCCATCGGCCGGAGCCAGGCCACAGCCGTCCATGATGATCAGGAGTGCAGGAAGATGACGTTGTGCCATATGTCCTACTCGCCTGCCTTGACGACCATAGAAGCGAAGTCGGCAGCCTTGAGCGAAGCGCCGCCCACGAGGGCGCCGTCGACGTCGGGCTTGGCGACGAGCTCGGCGATGTTGCCGGGCTTGGCAGAGCCACCATAGAGAACGCGGATGCCGTTAGCGAGCTCCTCGCCGAACATCTCCTTGAGGGTCTCACGGATAGCGCCGCAGACCTCCTGAGCGTCCTCGGCGGTAGCGGTCTTGCCGGTGCCGATAGCCCAGATGGGCTCGTAGGCGACGACGACCTGCTTGGGGCAAGTGATCTCGAGACCCTCGAGACCAGCCTTGACCTGGTTCACGACGTGCTCGACATAGGTGCCGGCCTCGCGGACCTCAAGAGACTCACCGCAGCAGAAGACGGGAACAAGACCGGCGGCAACGAGGGCCTTGGCCTTCTTGTTCTGATCCTCGTCGGTCTCGTGGAAGTAATCACGACGCTCGGAGTGACCGATGATGCAGTAGGTGCAGCCAGCGGACTTGAGCATGTCGCAAGAGGACTCACCGGTGAAGGCACCCTTGGCCTCCCAGTACACGTTCTGTGCACCGAGGGCGATGGGGGCAGCCTGAATGCGGTCATGAACCGTGGTGATGTCGATGGTCGGAGGGCAGACGAGCACCTCGACGCCAGCCGGAACCTCGGGCAGAGCCTGGGCCAGCTCGTCGGCGAGCTTGGCAGCCTCGGCGACGTCGTTGTTCATCTTCCAGTTACCAGCGATAAGAAGGGTGCGATTAGGCATCGAGAAGCGCCTCCACTCCGGGCAGGGCCTTACCCTCGACGAGCTCCATGGAAGCGCCACCGCCGGTGGAGATCCAGCTCATCTTGTCGGCCAGGTTAAACTTATTGACGGCTGCGACGGAATCGCCACCACCGATGATCGAGGTGCAATCAGCCTCGGCAACAGCCTCGGCGATAGCCTGGGTGCCATGAGCGAAGTTGTCGAACTCGAAGACGCCCATGGGGCCGTTCCAGAACACGGTCTTGGCGCCCTTGACGGCCTCGGCGTAGAGCTCCTCGGTCTTGGGGCCGATGTCCATACCCTCACGGTCGTCGGGGATAGCGTCGGAAGCGACAACCTCGGGGACAGCGTCCTCGCCAAAGTGATCGGCAACGCGGTTGTCGATGGGGAGCAGGATCTTGACACCCTTCTCCTCGGCCTTCTTGAGCATCTCGCCGGCGCGCTCGACCCAGTCCTCTTCCTTGAGGGACTGACCGACGGACAGGCCCTGAGCCAGGAAGAAGGTGTAGGCCATGCCGCCACCGATGATCAGGGTGTCAGCGGAGTCGATGAGGTGATCGAGAACGCCGATCTTGGAAGAAACCTTGGAACCGCCGACGATAGCGACGAAGGGGCGCTCGGGCTCGGCGAAGATGCCGGTCAGCGTGTCGACCTCCTTCTCGAGCAGGAAGCCAGCGACTGCAGGCAGGTAAGCGGCGGGGCCCACGACGGAACCCTGGGCGCGGTGAGCGGTGCCGAAGGCATCGAGAACGAAGACGTCACCATAGGAAGCGAGCTTCTTGGCGATCTCGGGATCGTTCTTCTTCTCACGCTTGTCGAAACGGACGTTCTCGAGAACGAGGACCTTGCCCGGCTCGACGGCGGCGACAGCCTCAGCAGCCTTCTCGCCGTAGGTGTCGGCGACAAAGGCAACGTCGAGACCAGAGAGCTCAGCGAGCTTCTTAGCGACAGGCTCAAGGGAGAGCTCAGGCTGGAAGCCGGTACCCTCGGGACGGCCGAGGTGGCTCATGAGGATGACGCGAGCGTTGTGCTCAACGAGGTAGTTGATGGTGGGCAGGGCAGCCTTGATACGGGTGGTGTCGCCAACGACGCCATCCTTGATAGGCACGTTGAAGTCAACGCGGACGAGAACGCGCTTGCCGTCGACATCGATGTCGCGGACGGTCTTCTTGGTAAAGGCCATGTTTGCTTCTACCTTTCGTACGTGTCTGCCTCCCATTACGGCAGACGATTTCCTATAAAAAGGGCGCGACCCTAGGGTGTAAGCCCTATGAGGCCGCGCCCTTCTTTAGACGCTCAACGAGCTATTCGCTAAAAGCTAAATTAAGCAACGAACTTCTCGAAGTACTTGATGGTGCGGACCATCTGAGAGGTGTAGGAGTTCTCGTTGTCGTACCAAGAGGTGACCTGAACGAGGGTCTGGCCGTTGCCGAGATCAGAGCACATGGTCTGAGTGGCGTCGAAGATGGAGCCGTGGGTCTCGCCGACGATGTCGCGGGAGACGATCTGGTCCTCGTTGTAAGCGAAGGTATCGGGGATGGTCTCGGCGTAGGCCTTCATGGCAGCGTTGACCTCGTCGACGGTGACCTTCTTGTCAACGACGGCGTAGAGGTTGGTCAGCGAGCCGGTCGGCGTCGGGACGCGCTGGGCGGCACCGATGAGCTTGCCGTTGAGCTCGGGGAGAACCAGGCCGATGGCCTTGGCAGCGCCCGTGGTGTTCGGGACGATGTTCTCGGAGCAGGCGCGGGAGCGACGGAAGTTGCCCTTGCGCTGCGGGCCGTCGAGCGGCATCTGGTCGCCGGTGAAGGCGTGGATGGTGGTCATGATGCCGGAGACGATGGGAGCGAAGTCGTTCAGACCCTTGGCCATCGGGGCGAGGCAGTTGGTGGTGCAGGAAGCAGCGGAGATGATGTTGTCCTCAGCGGTCAGCGTCTCATGGTTGACGTTGTACACGATGGTGGGCAGATCGCTGCCGGCCGGAGCGGAGATGACGACCTTCTTGGCGCCAGCGTTGATGTGGGCCTGAGCCTTAGCCTTGCTGGTGTAGAAGCCGGTGCACTCGAGAACGACGTCGACGTCGAGGTCGCCCCAAGGCAGGTTGTTGGCGTCGGCCTCCTTGTAGATCTTGATCTCCTTGCCGTCAACGGTGATGGAATCCTCGCCAGCGACGACCTCGTGATCGCGAGCATAGTTGCCCTGCGTGGAGTCGTACTTCAGCAGGTAAGCGAGCATATCGGGAGAGGTGAGGTCGTTGATAGCGACGATCTCGGAGCCCTCATGACCGAACATCTGGCGGAAGGCCAGACGACCGATGCGACCGAAGCCGTTAATAGCAACCTTTACTGCCATTGTGTCTCCTTTCGTAAGGCCCCCGCAAGCTACAGCGCCTGCCGTTGAGGCCCACAAACTAACCACTCGCCTAATATACCTTTTTTTTGGCTTGAATTTCACGAGAATGCTCGAAATTGAAAATCAAATTTGCGTTAAAACGCTTTAACGTATAAAACAGCAGTTAAACCACCATAAAAGCTATTGCGTTAAACTACCCGCTTGCTTCAATGAGCTTTTCAAGGCGCAAAACACGGTGATACAAGGCCGACTTCGACAAAGGAGGGTCGGCCATTTCCCCCAAATCTCGCAGTGAGAGATCGGGGTAACGCTCGCGTAAGTCACAAAAAACTGCCAGAGCGTCCGGCAGCGTTTCGCGCAAACCGCGCCGATCAAGCTCATCGATGAGCGCAAGCTGATGTTGGGCGGCACCGGCACTTCTGGTCTGGTTGGCAAGCTCTGCGTTCACGCGACGATTCACGTCGTTCTTCACCAGCTTAACCGCGCGGGCCTCTTCAATCTCGGCAACGCTGCGCTTGGCGCCAATCAGCTGTAACAGACGTTTAATCTCCTCGGCACTCTTGATGTACACGGCATACGAGCCGCGACGCGCATTGACGCGGGCGTGAACTCCAATCTGCTCCAGAAGGTCGCAAAGTCCCTTTGCATACTCCTCGCCCTGAACCGCGATCTCCAAATGAAAATCGCCACGCGGGTCGGCAACAAAGCCTCCGGCAATCAGCGCACCGCGAATATAGGCGAGCCTGCAGCAAGGACGGGCGACGATGTGGCGCGGCACACCCGCGACGAGCCCTCCCCTACGGTCGAGAATGCCCAGCAGCACCAGAGCCTTATCCAAATCGGGCTGATCGGGCAAGGTGATGAGATAGTTTCGTACCTTGTGCAGGACCGACTTACGAACCGTGAATTCGGTCTTGAGCTTAAGGATACGATGCGTCAGCGCAATCATCGTGCGCGCCACAGCACCCGTCTCGGTCGCGACCGTCAAGCGGTACCGTCCCGAGCCCGCCAGCGAAAGCGTGCCGCTCACACGCGTTAGCGCAGCAAGCGTCGACAAATCGCAGTATTCGCATTCTGGTTCGCAGCGCGCAAGCTCGTCACGCACCTCAGCGGTAAACGACATGTAAACCTATGCCTTCGTGTTGGCACGCGACAGGTCACGGTGGGAGATGCTCACATGATACTGAGCACCCTCCAGGTAGCGGGCCGTGGCCTCGGCAATGGCGACGCTACGGTGCTGTCCGCCTGTGCAGCCGATAGCAATGGAAAGCTGCGGCTTGCCCTCTGCGATATAACCCGGCATGACCGTATCGAGCAGCTGGGTCCAGGCCTTCCAGAACTCCTGGGTCTTGGGGTGGTCCAAGACAAAATCGGAGACCTTCTTATCGAGACCGGTCATGGTGCGCATCTCGGGATCGTAGAAAGGATTGGGCAAGAAGCGAACATCGATCATGATATCCGCCTCGATGGGCATGCCATGCTTAAAGCCAAACGAGAACACGTGGACATCCATAAGCTGCTGGTCGGACAGCTCGGAAAAAGCCATGCGCAGCTTGTTGCGCAAGGCAGAAGTGCGCAAGCGGCTCGTGTCGATAATCATATCGGCTCGATCGCGAACGCCCTGCAGCTGCAGACGTTCACGCTGAATAGCGTCGGCCGTGGTCTCCCCCGGCTTTGCAATGGGATGGCGACGACGGTTTTCGCTATACCGGCGAATCAGCACCTCGTCAGACGCCTCGAGAAACACAATGTCGCAGCTCATCTCGCGCTCTTCCAGTGCGGCAACAGCATCGAGCAGTTCATCGAACAAGCCCTGGCTACGCAGGTCGCAGGTAACGGCAAGGTGCCTGCCCACGCCCGTATTGATGCCAACGAGCTCAGCAAGCTGGGCAATCAGGCGTGGGGGCAGGTTGTCGATACAAAAATAGCCCATGTCCTCAAACACATGCATGGCTTGCGTTCGGCCCGAGCCGGACATTCCGGTGATGATAACGATATCGGGGATACGCTCCGAGCGCTCCGCCGCATCCATGGCATCTCCCTTTTGCATGTGTGCCTCCTAAAATAAGCGCGGGACCCGGCCAGCGGATCCCGCGCGATCAATTGCCTTTATTGAGTATACCGCCCCAAGCGGATACAAGGCCCGTCTTACGCCTCAAGCGCAGCCTTGAACCAACTTGTAATACTCGTGGGGTGCGTGATAGCGGTGCCGACGACAACGGCCCACGCGCCGGCGTCGATTGCAGCGCGAGCCTCCTCGGGCGTATGCACGCGACCCTCGCAAATGATGGGAAGGCCGGGAAATTCCTCGGTCGCCTGACGCAGGAGCGGCAGGTCGGGGCCATCGGCCATGGTGCAGTCGATGGCGGCGACACCGTGAGAGAGTGTGGTGGATACCAGGTCGAAGCCCATATCAACCGCACGGCGAATGTCCTCGATGGTGGCACAATCCGCCATCAGGAGCACACCCTCCTCGTGCAGCGGGCGGAAGGTGTCCTCGACCGACTTGCCATCGGGACGCGGACGATCGGTGGCGTCGATCGCCACGATATCGGCACCCGCAGCAACGCAGGCACGAGCGTGACGCAGCGTCGGCGTGATGTAAACGCCCTCGTGCCCGTCCTTCCACAGACCGATGACGGGAACCTCACAGCGACCCTTAATGGCGGCAATGTCGGCAAGGCCCTGGCAGCGAATGGCGGCGGCGCCGCCAAGCTCGCAAGCGCGAGACATTTGAGCCATGGTCTCGGGCGTACGAAGCGGCTCGCCCATATACGCCTGAACGCTCACGACGAGCTTGCCCTTCAGGGACTGGATCAAAGGATCAACGGTCATGTTCGACTCAACCTTTCTCAAAACAGCCTTCTGAGACACCGCACCTTGACGTTCAAACCGTCGCTCGCGTACCGAAGTACGCTTCGCTCCTCTTTCACGTCAATCTGCGGCACCTCAGAAGGCGCACTTGGTAGTTATGTTTACTTCAACGATGCAAGAAGGTGTTCGGCGGCACCGATGAGCGGCGCGTCGCCCTCCAGAGAGCCGATGAGAATCGGCGTGTCCTGAAGCGGGTCGAGCGCCTGGCTGGCATAGCCCTCGTGCACCGAGTCCTTCCACGTCTGTGAACGCCAATCGGGGCCTTGGTGAATCACGCCGCCCGAAAGCACGATGACCTCAGGGTCCAGGATGTTAGCGAGCGAGCCCAGGCTGGCGCCCAGCGCAAAGCCGGCGTCATGAATGACCTCGGTCGCCTTTGCGTCGCCTGCGCGGCACAGGTCGTTCACGTCACGGCCGACCGAAGGACGGCTGGGGTCGACGCGGCCAAAACGCTCATCGTACATGCGCCCGATTGATGTTCCGGAAGCAACCGACTCCAGATGGCCGGAACGCCCGCAGGCGCAGGGAATGCCGGCGGCAGCCGAGCACTCGATGTGGCCCATATGGCCGGCAGCACCATGGAAGCCCTGCATCACGCGGCCGTTCTCGACATATGCGCCGCCGATGCCCGTACCGATGCCCAAACACAAGACGGAGAACTTGCCCTTGCCGACGCCCCAGTGGGCCTCGCCCAGAGCATGAGCCTGCACGTCGCCTACAACGGCAACGGGAAGGCCGAGGTCCTCGCGCAGACGCGGCCCCAACTGAACACCGGACCAGCCGGGCATAATCTCATTGGCATACGCGATGGCGCCCGTCTTGGGGTCGACGACACCGGCAGCGCCGATGCCAACTCCGAGGACCTCGACATCGGGATTTGCCTCAAGAGCTGCCTTGATAGACGCCTCGATGCGCTGGAAGACTGCTTCGCCACCCTCCTGGGCCTCGGTGGGAACCTCAGCCTCAAAAACGGGATGGGGCACACCGCCGTCAGCCGGATACTCCATGATGGCAGTCGCGATCTTAGTTCCGCCGATATCGACAGAGCAGACGTACTTGTTCTCCATGTCGTTCTCCTTCGGAGACAAAAACAACTACAGGAAATGCGCCGTCAGGCTAGCCGTCACAGCGCGGTAAAGGTTTTCCAGGTGCCCGAGATCGCCGAGAAACCGTGCGGCCATTGACCTAATGGGTCATGGCCGCACGGTTGAACGGCGAGGTCGGGTGCCTGGGAAAGCTTTAAAGGAGACCGTTGTCCTGGAGGACCTTGCGAATCGCCTCGACGTTCTCACCGGTCATGGCCTTCACCGGGCGCGGCATGGTCGGGCTGTCGAAGATGCCCATGAGGTTCATAGCGGTCTTGAAGGCGCCGACGCCACCGGCATAGCCCTGGACGCCCGAGGTGACATCCCAGATGTGCGAAATCTCATTGAGGCGATCCTGCTCGGCCTTGACGGTAGCCCAGTCACCAGCCTGAGCGGCCTTCCACTGACGAACGTAGCCCTCGGGCTCAACGTTGGCGAGACCCGGGACAGAGCCGTCGGCGCCACCGAGGTAAGCGCCGTCGACAACAACCTCGTGACCGGTGAGGATGCTCATCGGATGGCCGTTCTTTTCGTTCTCCTGAACGAGGTAGCGGAACGAGATGTCATCACCCGAGGAATCCTTGACGCCAGCAAGGACGCCCTCGGCGCCGAGCTTGGCAAGAAGCTTCCAGGGAAGCTTGGTGTGGACGCACACGGGGATGTCGTAGGCGAAGATGGGCAGGTCGAGTTCCTCGTGAAGGATGCGGAAGTGCTCCTCGACCTCGGTCATGCCCTGCAGGGCATAGAACGGGCAGGTGGCGACGAGCGCATCGGCGCCCAGCTCCTGAGCGACCTTGCCGTGCTCGATCATGCGCTCGGTCTCGGTGTCGATGATGCCGACCAGAACGGGAACGCGGTGGTCGACGATACGGACGGCCTCTGCGACAATCTGGCGACGGCGCTCGTCGGTGGAGAAGACGACCTCGCCCGAGGAGCCCAGGAAGAACAGGCCATCGACGCCGGCATCGATCATGCGGTTGATGCTGCGCTCAAAGGAGGCAACGTCGAGCTGGTGGTCTTCGGTATCGGGAACAACGACGGGAGGGATAACGCCGGTGAATTTCTGAGTTGCCACAAGAATCTCCTTAGTTGTCTGGCGGGCAGCCCTATGCCGCCCACTCTTGTTGGCGGTGTCCAGGCCGTCTAGGCCAAAGAACACGAATAGAACGTTTGGTTAAAGAAGTCGACGACTTCGTTTTCGAACGCATTGATGCGCTCGTGAGCGTATTTGGCATAGATGATATGCCTCCGGTCACACTCAAGACCGTTGAATACGGCAAACTGACCCTTGGGATCACTCACGGTATCCATGAGCGATGTGCCCATGAGCACCGAGCCACGAACCCGAGGCGACAGCGTCTCGAGACCGCTGGGAAGCGGATTGGCAAGCGCCGTGCAGGCAAGGCCCCGCTCGTCCAGAGCAGAAACCGCCAGCGCGACACCGCCGCCAAGGCCCTCGCCCCATGCAAAGATGCGGTCGGGATCCATGCCATCAAGGTTGCGCGCAACCTTCGCCAACGCGCAGCCCCAACGGACACGCTCGACAAAAGCAGGCGAGGTAATCCCCTGCTGCAGATCGTTGGATCCAATAGTCTCATCGTCCAGCGCGAGGACGGCATACCCCATGGCGACAAATCTCGTCATGTGATGCCAGCCGCGCACGGGTCGGTCGATGTCGTGAAACATCAGGCATAGTGGCACAAGCTCGGATGCCCGGTCACGACCAACAGGCTCAATCAAACGGCCGTGCACGACATACCCGCCGAGCTCAAAGGAAACCTCGGAGTAGCGCGCGCACGGATTTGCGAAATCAATCGCCGTAACGGTCAGCCCGCAAACCTCAAGGTCCGAAGCGGCTGTCTCCAACTCGGAAACATCCGCAGAAGCATCGCCGCGCCAATCCCGGAAATCAGAGAGCCTTGACGAAACCGTCCCAGCAATTCCCGCAAGCTCGGGGACAATCAGCTCATCGATATTGCTCTCGCACTTAGACATGAGCCTCCCCTCCCTTGCAGAAAAACGGAATGATCAGATCGTCAAAATCCTGAATCTCCTCGTGACCGAAGCCTTCAAAGAACTCATGACGCTTTTCGCAGGTCAGGTTGTTGTAGACTGCAAACTGCGTCGCCGGAGGGCAGACGATATCGGCTGTGCCCGTGCCAAACAGCACGGGGCATTTGACCATGGGGGCAAAGTTCTTGGAATCGAAGTACGCCAGCTTGGCATAGGCTTCGTCGATACGAGTCGAGTCCTCGTCAAACCAGCGAGACCAATAGCGCAGGCCCTCGTAGGCGATGTCGTCGGCATCCAAATCCCAGACCAGGCGGAAATCCGACAGGAAGGGATAGAGGATGGCGGCGCGATTGATAAGCTCGCTGTTAAGCGCACAGGTCGCTATACCCAAACCGCCGCCCTGCGACGCGCCGTTCACAAACACACGGGCAAGATCGATGCCCTCGAGCTCGCGAACAATACGGCACAGAATGCGAATATCTTGGTGCAAGCGGACATAGTAGAGGTTGGCCGGGTCACCGTCGATACCGGCGACGATATGGCCCGCGACCGTTGTGCCCTCAAATCCGCCAATGTCCTCGGACGGACCTCCTTGACCAGGACAATCGAGAGCAATGAGCGCCATGCCCATGCCCGCAAACGATGCCTGCTCAAACCAGCTGCGACTCGCACCTGGATATCCATGGAACTGAAGTACCAATGGCATGGGCTCGTCCGAGACAGGTTTAAGGTACTTGGCGTGCAGGCGAGCGCCACACATGCCGGTATACCAGAGATCGAAAAGCTGGCAGGTCACGGCATCGGTGACCGATGCCGCCTCGATCGCATAGTCAAGCCCGACGGCGTCAGCCTCGGCCATGCGATCCTTCCAAAAGAGATCGAAATCTGATGGACGGGGCATGGCGCCTCGATATTCACCAAATTGCTGTTGTAGCTCCTGAGCACTTGGCATGGCTCGTGAACCCAACCTTTCGAAATCGCAACGAAGGTGAGCCCGGCAAGGGAACCGGGCGCACGGGAGGGAAAGCGAGGCTACTCGCCGAGCTTGGGATGCAGCAGCGACGGCGCAGCGCCGAGCAGCATCTTGGTGTAGGGGTCCTGAGGGTGCTGGAAGACCTGCTTGGCCTCGCCCTGCTCGACGATCTTGCCGCCATTCATAACGATGATGTCGTCAGAGATATAGCGGACCGTCTGGATGTCATGGCTAATGAACACCATGGCCAGGCCGAGCTCCTTCTTAAGGTCGGTCAGCAGGTTCAGAATCTGCGCGCGGACCGAAACGTCCAGAGCCGAGGTGGGCTCGTCGGCGATGATGGCATCGGGGTTCAGCGACAGGGCACGGGCAATTGCCACGCGCTGGCGCTGGCCGCCCGAAAGCTGGCCAGGAAGAACCTCGGCGGCGGAGCTGGGCAGGCCGGTGAGCTCCAAGAGCTCCTTGACGCGCTTCTCCTGCTCGGCCTCGGTACCCAGGTTGTGGACGCGCATGGGGTCGAGCAGTTGCTCGCGAACGACCATGCGGGGATTGAGCGCCGTGGCCGGGTTCTGGAACACGACCGAGATGACGCGACCCATGTGGCGACGGTCCTCGGCGGTACGTTTGGTAACGTCCTTGCCCTTAAAGTAGACCTTGCCGCTCGTGGGGGCCTGCAGGCCGCACATGACGTTAGCCGTGGTGGACTTTCCGCAACCAGACTCGCCGACGATGCCGATGGTCTGTCCGGGCATGAGCTTAATCGTTACACCCTGGACGGCGTGAACCAGGTTGGGGTGCAGAATCGAGCCGGTACGGGTCCTAAAGGTGACGTGGACGTCATCAAGGAAGATGATCGGCTCGACGCCGTTGACTGCGGTCTCGCTCATCTACATCACCTCCGCGTGAGGGGTCAAACCATTTGCCTTGAGCACCTCGTCGGGGAGCTCGGAATAGAAGTGCTCGGTGCCGGGCACGCGCTTGAAGACCGGACGGGTGTCCAGGCCAATGCGCGGATGACTCGAGCGGGGTGCGAAGCGATCGCCCTTGGGGAAATCGCGCGGGCTCGGAACGGCGCCGGGCACCTGGTGCAGGCGGCCCGAACCGCTCTCGATGGACAGGACGGAACCCAGAAGACCGCGAGTGTACTCGTGGATCGGGTTGGTAAGCAGCTCCTTGGTGGGCGCCTGCTCGATAACCTGGCCGGCGTACATAACCGTGATGTTATGGGCGACCTCGGCGACCAGTGCCAGGTCGTGCGAAACGAAGATCATGGCAAAGCCGAGCTTGGCCTGAAGGTCGTTAAGCAGCTTGATGACCTGCTTCTGGACGGTAACGTCCAGAGCGGTCGTGGGCTCGTCGCAGATGACCAGCTTGGGGTCGCGGGTAAGGGCCATAGCGATCAGAACGCGCTGACGCTGACCACCGGAAAGCTCATGCGGATAGCTCTCGAGCGTACGCTTGGGGTCGAGGCCCACGAGCTCCAGGAGCTCCTCGGCGCTACGGGTGCCGCCGCGCTTGGTGAGCTGCTTCATCTGGGCGGAAATGAGCATGGAGGGGTTGAGCGAGGACAGGGCGTCCTGATAGACCATGGCGATATCGGTACCGCGCAGGCCGAACCACTCCTTCTTGCTCATCTTGAGCAGATCGCGGCCCTCCCAGAGAACCTCACCAGAAAGGTGCTCGTCATCGTCGGTCAGGCCCATGATGGCCAGCGTGGTGATGGACTTACCGCAGCCGGACTCGCCTACCAGGCCCATGGTCTGGCCGGGACGGACGTCAAAGTTGACGTGGTCGACGACGTTGATGTCACCGTGGTGCTCAAACTGAATGCAGAAGTCACGGA
>CAMQJB010000030.1 GCA_947002045.1 uncultured Collinsella sp. | reverse complement strand
CCGGGGGGCGGGGCGCCCAACAAAATTAACGGTTGTTCCCCGCGGCGCCAGCCTTGGTGGTTAAATTGTTTTTTTGGGGGGGGCCCCGCTCCCTTACGTACCACCATTGGTAACTTTGGCTGATACTTTGAAAGCGATGAGGCTTTGGTTGGCAGGACCTTGGGGCCCGATTGGAAACTTTGGGACCGCCTTAAACGTTTGGCTGGATGGGGCTTTGGGTACCCTTTTGCTTAGTTTTGGGTTGTTTTATTAGCTTTGGAGGGTTTGGTTATGGGGTATTTGGATCTGGCTCGGTCTCGGTATTCTTGTCGTTTGTTTGAGGCTCGGGCTGTGGAGCAGGCTGTGGTGGATGCCATTGTTGAGGCTGGGCGTATTGCTCCTTCTGCTTGTAATAATCATCCAACCCGTGTGATGGTGTTGGATACGCCTGAGCTTCTGGAGAAGGCTGCTGCTTGTCAGCCTCGGTTTGCTCGTGATGGGTCCATCTTTGGCGCTCCGCTCATCTTCCTCATTTGCAGCGTTACCGACGACGCTTGGGTTCGCCCCTATGACCAGATGAACTCCAGCGCTATCGACACCTCGATTGTTTGCGATCAAATGATGATGGAGGCCGAGGAGCAAGGCCTGGGAACGTGTTGGGTATGCCATTTTAAGCCCGAGCTAGCCCGAGAGCGGTTCAACCTGCCCGAGGGCGTCTATCCCTATCACATGCTCGTCTGCGGCTATCCTGCCGACCACATCGCCGATCCCGAGCATCGCGATGCCCGCACCATTCCCCTCTCCGACTTCCTCCTCAAGTAGTTTTTGGCACATGCCCTAAAATCTACTTTTTACCACGCGCCCTTTGCCGAGTTCTGCCCTATCACACGCAGAGCTCGGCGTTTTGTTTCCCAACCCGTATGCAGCCACAAAAAAGGAGCCCGCAGGTGCGAGCTCCTCTTAAGGACACGAGATTGTAGCTCTGGCGCTAGTCCAGGTCGTCGGCGGCAAAGTTGTCGATCGGGGCGAAGGGGTCAGCCACGGGGACAACCGGATCAGCGACAGGCAGCGGCTCGGCGGCGGGAACGGTCACTGCAGGAGAAGCCGCAGAACCGACCGGCGTGGAGGCCATAAGGTCGGACGGGAAGGAATTCTGCGCATCGTCCATGAAGTGCTGGATGAGCTTGAGGTACTCGGCTTTGAACTCCTCACGGGAAGCCTTCAGACGGTCGATCTCCTCGAGCTCGGCCTGCTTCTCGGTCAGGGCCTGACGGATGACCTCGCGGGCCTTGGCGTCGGCTTCGTTGCGGATGCGCTCAGCGTTCTCGTTGGCATCGTTGACGATGCCCTCGGCGGTCTGCTGGGCAGCAATCAGCGCAGCGGAGATCTGGCGCTCCTGAGCGGAGAAGTCGGGTGCGGGAGCGGCCACAGGAGCGGCGGGAACGGCCTGAGCGGCAGCGTCCTGAGCCTGGGCAAGCTGGGCCTGCGTGTCGGCAAGCTGCTGCTCGGTGGCAGTCAGACGACCCTTAAGATCGACAATCTTGGCAAGCATAGCGTCAACCTCGGAGGACAGTGTCTCCAAAAAGACGTCGACCTCGGCGGGATCATAGCCGCGCTTGGCCTCAGAGAAAGTCTGAGCCTGGATGTCAGCAGGGGTAATAGCCATAACAAGTTCTCCTTTATCATCGCCTTGGCGCCGGGCGCCCGACGTAAGTTACTGAGCCAGTACTATACGAGTATACCTATAAGAAGCTGCAGAATCAGCCTCTGCACCAACTGCAACGCAATAATCGCAACGACCGGCGAAAAATCAACGCCGCCCATCGGCGGAATAAACCGACGAAACAGGTTGAGCCACGGACCGCAGACGCTATCGAGCACCGCGGCGATATCCTGCAGCAGGCCGCCCTGC
Organism: uncultured Collinsella sp.; assembly: GCA_947002045.1. GTDB lineage: Bacteria > Actinomycetota > Coriobacteriia > Coriobacteriales > Coriobacteriaceae > Collinsella. The sequence goes on along the minus strand of CAMQJB010000030.1, from coordinate 22,782 downwards.
TTCATGGGAATCCACGTCATAAAGCAATAGACCACAATAAGTGTGGAGTAGAAGTTGAACAGCGTGTTGACCAGCTGGACAATGGTGTAGATGTTGATGAGAATCTCCTCGTCTTGGGTTTACTTAAGGTAGCCGTCGGCGCGCAGCTTCTTGAGGTCCGAATCCTTGACCTCGCAGCCGGCGGGCAGCACCATAAACACGCGATCGCCCACCTCTTTGACCGTAGCGCCCAGGCCGCAGGCAAAGCCATAGCTAAAGTCCAGGACACGCTTGGCGACCTCGGTGCGAACGCCAACAAAAATCAGCGCAACGGGCTGCTTGGTGCGCACGCGGCGGACAACGGTCTCGACATCGTCATAGCTCTCAGGGCGCAGGACATAGGCAGGCAGCTGCGGCGTGGCGTTAATGATGTTGTTTGCATAGGCCGAGGCGTCGCTCGGCGCAGAAGCGGGCGCAGGTGCCGCGGCACGAGCGCGGGCGCTCTCGGCATAACTCGACGGCGTGTCGTAAGCGCCGGGGCGATAGCCGCCTGCGGCACTATCCTGAGAACGCGACGGCGGATTGTACGTCGTTGCATGACGGGAGTCGTCGCCGACAAGCTGGCCGGAGCGCGTGTACACCGCGACCGACTCGGCCTCACCGCGGCGCGTCTGGCCCAGCAGGCCGTTACTCGGCTCGTCCTGGGTATAGAAGCCCTCGCCCGAGGCGCCGCTGTAGCCGTTGTTCTGATAGCCATCATCGTAGCCGTCATCGTAGCCGTAGTCGTCATCCTGGTCATAGCTCTGGTCGTAACCCTGCTGGCCGCCCAGGTGCATCTTATTTTTAATCTCGTCAAGGAAGCCCATGGTTGTGTCCTCTCACGGTTTAGTGCAGGCGCTCTGTAAACCAGTGCGCACTTCAGAGCCCTATTTTACTGCAAACTCCGGGCTAAATACTACCCTGCCCAGGCGAACGAGCGTAGAGCCCTCCTCAAGGGCAGGCTCAAAGTCCTCGCTCATGCCGCAAGAAAGCTCGGGCAGCCTCAGATCGGGATGCGCCGCCTCCAACTCATCCCTCAGCTCTCGCAGCCCGGCAAAGGTGCGACGCGCCACATCCTTGTTCCCCCGAGGGGCCATAGTCATAAGGCCCTGCACACAAATTCCCTCAAGTTCCGCAAGCTCGCCGGCAGCGCCACGAATCTCATCGGGCGAAAAACCGCCCTTGGACTCCTCGCCGCTTACGTTAACCTCGATCAGCACCTGCTGGGGGGCGGCGAGCTCGCCAGCTTCGATCTTGCGAATGGCACGGCTCGAGATCGCCTGCGCCAAATGAAGCGACCCCACCGAATGAATCAGCTCGGCCGAGCCCAACACCGCGTTGATCTTGTTGGTCTGAAGGTTGCCAATCATGTCGAAGCGCACCTCGGGCAGCTCCGGATGATCCGCCAGACCTGCAAGTTTGCGGACGAGCTCTTGCGGGCGGTTCTCGGCAAAATGGCGATATCCCACCTGGATGGCCGCGATGGTCTCATCGACGCCGACGGTCTTGGACACGGCAATCAAACGCGCGGCATCACGGGGCCTCCCGGCGCGATCGAGCGCGGCATAGAAACGCTCGAGTATCTGCTCGCGGCGAGCGCGCATTACATTCAAATAGTTATCCATTGCCAATCGCCTCCGCTAACAGCACAACAAGTAGTCCCATGCTAACGCAAGAGCGCAGCCCCGCATCCGCAAGGCCGCGCTCCCTTAGGTATTTACAATCTCTCAACGAACGGGGTACCCTACTCCTCGTCGTCCTCGGCATCATCCTCGTCCTCAAGATGATCCAACAGGTAGCGAAGACCCTCGCTCACCTCGTTAGCGGGCACCTTGGCAACAAAGCGTGCATCCACGGCGGGCCTCATAATGACGCCCTCGCCCGAAGGCACGCGCATGCTCTCGAGCTCGTCCTCATCCGTACAGGCGATATCGCCGGCAGTCATACGCTGTCCGGTCAAAAGGAAGGTCAGACGGCAGGCGGCATCGATGGAAATCGAGGCAATGCGATCGAGGTAGCGCGAAACCATGATGGCACGGCGCAGGTCGTCATAGTTGCTGTCGTCGTCCATAAAATCGCCGGTGTCCATGCGGTTAAAGGTACGGAAGAACTTCTCGTACGCCGCATGTACCGGCTCATCCTCAACGGCCAGGTTGCAGATGATGGACATGTCGTTGGTGACGAGCGCGGACAGCGACGAGCCCAGCACCTGGTACACGGCCTCGGCCTCGGCCTCAACCGTGCCGACGAGCTCCTGAGGCAGCGAGATGTCGGCCTTGACCATGTGACGCGTGGCGCGGCAGATCTGGCGAACCTTATCGGTCATGCGCTGCAGGTTAAAGTCGACGTAGATAATCGTCTGCAGCAAACGGAAGTCGGAGGCGACCGGCGACTGCGTAGCGATCAGGTTGTAGCACACGGCCTCCAAGTTGGCGCAGCGAGCATCAATCGAAAGCGTGCGCTTCTTGGTCTTAGTGGCGAGCTTGCGGTCGTCGGTCACATAGGCCTTCACGGCGTCGTGAAGGGCAAGATCGACGGCCTCGTAGATGCTCAACATCTCGTGACGGGCCTCGATGAGCTGACGGGAAAACAGTTTGCGCATGGTTCACTCCAATCAGTTGGGTGCGGTCATGCCGCCCGCACAGTGAATACGCACCGGACCAGGTCCGATCGGCTTGGGACTAGTCGCACCGATCAGCCAAAGCGGCCGGTGATATAGTCTTCCGTCCGCGAATCCACCGGGCTGGTGAAGATCGCGTCGGTTTGACCATACTCGATGAGCGTGGCGGGCTCACCGGCAACTTCCTGCAAGAAAAATGCGGTGTAGTCGCTAATGCGAGCGGCCTGCTGCATAGAATGCGTGACGATGATGATCGTCATCTCGGGCGCCAGCTCGGCCATCAGATCCTCGACCTTAGATACGGACGTGGGGTCGATGGCGGAGCAGGGCTCGTCCATCAGAAGGACATCGGGCTGCACCGCAAGCACACGCGCGATGCACAGACGCTGCTGTTGACCGCCCGAGAGCGCCAAACCATCCTTGTTGAGCTGATTGGATACCTCTTTCCAGAGGTTGGCGCGCTTGAGCGATTCTTCCACGATGTCGTCGAGGTCGCTTTTGCTAGTCACGCCCTGCAGACGAGGGCCAAAAGCGACATTCTCGTAGATGGATTTGGGAAACGGGTTGGGCTGCTGAAAAATCATGCCCACGCGGCGACGAAGGTCGACCGGGTCGACGCCCTCGGCATAGATATCGTTGCCGTCGAGTGTCATGGTGCCCTCGACGCGAGTACCCTCGATAAGGTCGTTCATACGGTTGATGCAGCGCAAAAACGTCGATTTACCACAGCCCGAAGGACCGATAAACGAGGTGATGGCGTTTTTGGCGATGTTGAGGTCGAGCCCCGTCAGCGCATGAAAGTCACCGTACCAAAAGTTGAAATCCTTGGCCGTGATGGCCGCTTGCTCCGGCGTGGGAGCGGACTGATAGACGGACATGGGACTCCTTAACTAGCGGCGCTTGCGCGACAGATAACGCGCAAACAGGTTGAAGGCCAGAATAATCGCCATCAGCAAAAGCGCAGTGCCGTAGGCTGCGTTCATGTTGATGCCGTCGTTGGCAAGCAAATAGAGGTGAACGGTCATGGGACGACCGGAATCGAGCGGCGAGATCGGCAGATTGATGGCCTGACCCATGGTGTAGAGCACCACCGCGGTCTCGCCGATGGCGCGGCCGATGGCAAGGACGATGCCGGTGGCAATGCGGCCAAAGGCAGAAGGAAGCACGATCTTGGAGACGACCTGCCACTTGGTGGCGCCCAGGCCATATGCGCCCCAACGGATATAGCGCGGAACGGCGCGAATTGCCTCCTCGGTGGTGCGCATGACGATGGGCAGCATCAGAAGCGCCAGCGCCAGGGCGGCCGAAACCATCGAAAGGCCCAGGCCCATGGCCTCAACAAACAAGGCGTAACCAAAGAGGCCCATAACGATGGAAGGCACCGAGGCCAGGGCATCGGCAGCATAGCGAATGATGTCGACGACCTTGCCCTGCTTGGCGTATTCGGCCAGATAGACCGCAGCCAAGACGGCAACCGGCGTGCAGATGAGCATGGCGAGCGCCGTCACGTAGATGGTCGAGACGATCGTGGGCCAGATGCCACCCTCGGCGTTTACGCCCTGCGGCCAGCCGAAGATAAAGTCGAGCGAGATATGCGGAAGACCGTTGATGACCACGTAGGCGATGATGGCAAGCAACACCAGGGTGGTGATATAGGCCGCGGCGCGAAACACGCCGAGCATAATCTTGTTGGACAGGTCCTTGTTGATGCGGCCCTTCTTGCCATGGGAAAGGGCACGCTTGATGAGCTCGCGCGACGATGTCGTATCGACCGTCGTGTCAACGGAATCGGACATAGCCTACCCCCTCTTCTTTGAAATCAGGCGAACGATACCCACCAGTGCAGCTGAGATGATAAACAGGACCACGCCCATGCCAAACAGAGCCGAGCGATGCAGGCCCGAGGAATAGCTCATGTCGAGTGCGATCTGGCTCGTGAGCGTCGAGATGGGGCTCGAGATGCTATCTGGAATGACCGGGGCGTTGCCCACGACCATCAGCACGGCCATGGTCTCACCGATGGCACGCCCCATACCCAAGACAATTGCATCGACAATGCCCAGCTTGGCTGCAGGCAGCACGACCTTGTAGATGGTCTGCCACTTGGTGGCACCCATGGCATAGGACGCCTCGCGAATGCCCATGGGGATGGAATTGAGGGCATCGATCGTGAGCGTGGTAATGGTGGGAACGATCATGATGGCAAGCACAAACCACGCCGTCAGCGCGCCAAAGCCAAGACCGCCGGTCAGCTGCGCGATAAACGGGCGGATGATGACCATGCCAAAGAAGCCGTAGATGATGGAGGGGATGCCCGCCAGCAGGTCGACGGCGGGGCTGATGAGCCTGCGCACGCGCTTGCTGGCGATCTCGACCAGATATACAGCCGTGCCCACACCCAGGGGCACGCCCATGGCGAGCGCACCGACCGTCACCAGACCAGAGCCCGCCAGCAGCGACATGATGCCGTAGTGGCCCTCGGATGGCGCCCACGTAAAGCTAAAGAAGTCCGCCAGGCCGATGTCGGTAAAGACGGGCAGCGCCGAGTACGTGGTAAAGACAAAGATCAGGATAACGGTGACGACCGCCAAGAACGCGCAGGCAAAGAAGATCCACTGCAGCGCCTTCTCCTTGAGATAGGTGCTACGCGACACCAACGCCAACTCACGCTTTTTGGGCGTCTGAGCCTCCTGCTCAATCTGGGGGGTTTCCTGTGCTTCCACGCTACTCACTCCCCTTTCCGTCGTTGGTGACGGGAATAAAGCCCGCCTCGCGAATCTGCTTGTCCATCTTCTCGGACGTCACATAGTCAATGTAGTCCTGCGCCTGATGCGAAGGCGTACCCTTCACAAAGAAGTAAAGGTCGCGCGAGATGGGATAGCCGCCACTTGCGACCGTCTTCTCGGATGCCTCGACATGGTTGACCGAAACGGCCTTAACCGAGGTCGTGGCGTTGAGGCTCTCGACAAAACCCAGCGAGATGTAGCCAATGGCGCCATGCGAGCGGGACACGACGTCGCGCACTTGGCCCGTACCCGAGAGAACGGCCGAGCGGCGATCGAACGGCGTGCCGTCCATCACGATGGTACGGAAGGCCTCGCGCGTACCGGACGCCTCGTCGCGGTTGATAACCTGAATCTTCAGGTCCTCTCCGCCGACTTCCTTCCAGTTGGTGATCTTGCCGGCGTAAATATCGCGGAGCTGCTCGGTCGAGAGATTGTCGATCGGGTTGTCGTCGTTCACGATGACTGCGATGCCGTCGTGCGCGATTACGATCGGGGTCAGGCCAAGGTCTTGTTCGTCGGCATTGAGGCCACGAGACGAGCTGGCGATGTCGGCCGTGCCGTTGCTGACGCCCTCGATACCCGCAGAGGAGCCAAGGCCGGAGACGAGCACATCGGTGCCGGCCTCTTCCTTAAAGCCCTCGGCTGCGATCTCGGCAATGGGAAGGCACGTGGTCGAGCCGGCCACGGTAATAGAAGATGTGGAAGATCCCGAGGAGCAAGCACACAGCGTGAGCGTAAGCACTGCAGCACTCAGGACCGATGCGATCTTTCTCATAGCATCACGCCGATCGCAGCATGGCGCCCACAGGTGCCGCCCTCGTTGCGGTAGGAATAAAAGCGGTCGTTCTGACGAACGGTGGAAAGCTTGGTGTCCACAATGCTGCTCGCCTCGACGCCGGCGTCCATCAGCGCCTCGCGAATGGCGGCGGAAAGATCGAGCATACGAGAAGCAGAGGCATCGATGCACGCGAACTCGGCGGCAAAGCGATCCATAAGTTCTTGGGACACCTCGTACTCGTCGCCCAGGATATGGGGCCCAATGTAGGCAGAGATGTCGTCCGGCTTGCAGCCAGCCGCCTCGCAGAGCGCTTGGCACGCCTTGGCGGAAATGCGCGCAATCGTGCCCTTCCAGCCAGAGTGCACCACGGCAAAGCCGCCGGGAGCCACCAGCACCACGGGAACGCAATCGGCAAAGCAGAGCATCACGGGTACCTCACGGGCCATGCAGACGATGGCATCGCAGCCCTCGGCAATCTGCTCGCGAATGTTCTCGAGATCATCAGCACCGTTCGAGGTCACCGTCACGACATGGTCACCGTGTACTTGATTGGGAACAAGCAGGTTGTGCTCGCACTCGGCGGCACCCAAGGCCTCGAGTGCGCGGCGACGATTTTCTTGAACGGCAAAGGGATCATCGCCAACATGCGAGCCCAGATTGAGTGAGGAGTACGCATCTTCGGAAACACCACCGGTGCGCTCGGTAAAGGCAAAACGAACATCGCGCGTCGCGCCCTCTACGAACGTAACTCCATCATGGTCGACACGCGAAACGCTGTCCGCACGTGCTGCCATACTAAAGCCTCCTAATAACACAAGTATCGCGGCGACGCCGCTGCAGTCCGTGCCATACGGCTGCCATACTTCAACAAAAGGATACCCGCAGCGGTAGGGACCAAACGTAAAGGGAACGTAAGGAGATTGGAGGCTTTCATTTACAAAGGCGAAACACAACAAAAAAAGGGTGCGCCCAATCGGACGCACCCCATGCAGGTCGTTGATAAAGACGAACTAGAAGCTGCCGCGCTTGAGGAAGTCAGGAAGCTCAAACTGGTCGTTACCAAAGTTGGGGAGCTCGGTACCACCGACGTTGCGAGTCGGGGCAGCCTGAGCCGGGCTCGTGGCAGGAGCGGTGCGCTGCGGCTCGGCAGAAGCAGCGGCCTTGCTCTGGGACTGCTGAGCAGCGAAGAGCTCGTCCTGACGGTTGACGTTGGAGTCGGAGAAGCCCGTAGCGATAACGGTGATACGCACCTGATCGCCCAGGGACTCGTCCACAACGGTACCGAAGATGATGTTGGCCTCGGGGTCGACGGCGTTGGCGACAACGTCGGCAGCGTCGCTGATCTCCTGAATACCCAGGTCCTTGGAACCGGCAATGGAAAGCAGGACGCGCGTAGCGCCATCGATGGAGCTCTCGAGCAGCGGGCTGGAAATAGCCTGCTGGGCAGCGTCGACGGCACGGGTGTCCCCAGAAGCGGTACCGATACCCATCATGGCGGTACCGGCCTGCTTCATGATGGTCTTAACATCGGCGAAGTCCAGGTTGATGATACCGGGGACGGTGATGAGGTCGGTGATGCCCTGGGTGCCCTGGGAAAGGACGCCATCGGCGATTGCGAAGGCCTCAAGCATGGTGGTCTTCTTCTCGGCGATGTCGAGCAGCTTGTCGTTAGGGATAACGATCATGGTGTCGACGCAGTCGGAAAGCGTCTTAATGCCTTCTTCGGCGCTCTTCTTGCGCTTGCGGCCCTCAAACGTAAAGGGCTTGGTCACGACGGCGACGGTCAGCGCGCCGACCTCGTTCATCGCGATATCGGCAACGATGGGGGCAGCGCCGGTACCGGTGCCGCCGCCCTCGCCGCAGGTGATGAACACCATATCGGCGCCAGCGAGCGCCTCGGCGATGTCGTCGCGGGACTCATCGGCGGCCTTACGGCCGACCTCGGGGTTGGCGCCAGCGCCCAGGCCGCGGGTCAGGTCGGTGCCGATGTGCACCTTGATATCGGCATCAGAGATCGCGAGTGCCTGAGCATCGGTGTTGATGGCAACAAACTCGACGCCGCGGATACCCTCTTCGATCATTCGATTGACCGCGTTGGTACCGCCGCCGCCGACGCCGACCACCTTAATGACGGCAAGGTAGTTGTTGATCTCTGTCTCGTGCATGTCGGTCCTCCGAACAAAGGTTATTGCCATAGCATGGGTTGACCCCTGCGCACATTAACCTTCAAGTTGAAAGTAAATGCAAAGGTAAACCGTATTATGTTTGCACATTATGAACGTATCAGTCAAATAATTGACGGTGAAAACCAAACAAACCAGATAAACGGCGCGGTATGCCCCATCAACAAAGGCCAGAAGACGCTACGAGGTCGGTGCGTTCCTAAACGTATAGTTGCCAGGAGATCGAACGTTGATATACGTCACGCCCTCCACCTGCGAAAGCAGCTTGGTAACGATACGCTCCTTTTTGGCAATGTCATCCGAATCTCCGAGCGACACCTCGATACCGTTATCGAGATTCGCCGAGATGGCCTCGACCGAGGGCGTGGAAATATCCTTGACCTGGCCCAGGAACTCGCTCGAGAATCCGCGGACGTAATCCAGGCCGGCCTTGACCGCCTTGGAATTTACCGCTTGCCCCGAAACCGGCGCGACATCGGCCGAGACATCGGTCAGCAGCACGGCTCCGTAATGTTTGGCGAGCGCCAGGGCGGCATCGATGCCGTTTAGGGTGTTGGCACCCTCCCCCGTTGTGATGACATTGCCCTGGTCGTCAACATCGACCGAGGTAGACAGCGGTGCAATCCATGTGTCATCGTCCCCGATCGCCCAGGCAAGATCGTCGGAGCTAATGTAGGCAATTGCGATAACCTTGCGTTCCGTCGGCGTGATGATGAGCGTATGGGGAAATTGACGCTGAACATCCACGCCCGAAACCCACGGATTTTGCTTGAGGCCCTCGGTGATCTGGTCGGGATTCACATTGAACAGCGACGTGTCCTCGGGCAGATCGATCAGCTGGATGGCATCGTGCTTGGTCACATGCTCGCTGCCCTGGATCTGAATATCGGTAGCGGCGAACAGGCCAGAGTTAATGACGACGACGGCAACGACTGCAAGCACTGCCAGAGCGGCAAGGATGCCGCCCACGATTTTGCCCTTGCCCTTAACGGCAGAAGCGGCACCCGCCGCATGATTTGCCAAGGCGCCGATCGATGACAGCGGATTAGAGCCCTTTTTGCCCGATTGCGGTTTTGCGGAGGCCGATACCGACGTCAGCATACGTGGCTTAGATGCACCCAGCGCGCGACCGGGACGCGTCACCTTTGCCCCCAACGAGGGCTTGGGCGACGCTATGGGGCGAGAAGGTATGGCGCCCATCGCCGGTTTGGGCGTCACCGAGGGACGTGCCACCGGACGAGCAACATTTTTGGCCGCGGGGCGTCCGCCAAGCTGCGAACCGGCAGTCGAACGCTTGGCAGGCCGCACGGACCCAGCAGGCTTAGAAGGCATAACGGACTTACGTTGAGGCTGAGACGGTGCGCCGGAACGCCCTCCGGCGCGGCGGAAGGTTGGTTTCGATGCTCTAGAAGCCGAGGAATTTAACTTCCGGTCTGAGCTCGATGCCATACGCCTCCCTCACCTTTCCGTGCACATGTCTGATAACCGCGGCCACGTCATCGGCCGAGGCGGTTCCGTTATTAACGATAAAATTAGCGTGTACGGGCGAAACTTCCGCGCCGCCAACCGAAAAACCCTTTAATCCACAATCCTCGATAAGCTTGCCCACGCTCGCATCGGGCGGGTTGCGAAATACCGACCCGCAGGATGCACAGCCCATGGGCTGTGTGCGCTTACGCCGCGTCAGGTACCGCTCCATACGTTCACGGATATCGGCCTTGGGCGCAGGTTTGAGCTTGAGCACGCACTCCAGAATGATCTCGTTACGCGGCAGGCTGCATTCACGGTAGCCCCAAGCGATCTCCGAGCCCGCGTAATGTTTGATGCCGGAGCTCGGGTCAAACGTAACGACATCTTCGACCAGCGAGCCAATCCACTCGGTTCGCGTGCCGGCATTCATGGACACGGCGCCGCCAACGGAGCCGGGAATACCGACCGCAAACTCAAGGCCCGAAAGGCTGCGCGACAGCGCGTCGTTGACTAGGCGAGCGAATATCACGCCCGCACCGACCGTCAGCGTACAACCGTCTTCGGCGACAACCGTACGCTGGAACTCACGCCCCAACGAAATGACGGCGCCGCGATAGCCTGCATCGGCAACAAGCAGATTAGATCCCTTGCCGATAATGACCCACGGCACCTGCTCACGATCGAGCACCGCCACGGCGCGACGCAAGGCATGATAGCTGTGACACGTCACAAAGAGGTCCGCCTTGCCGCCGATACGATAGCTCGTATGGCGCGCGAGGCGTTCATCCTCAATTATGTCCGTATCGATCATGCCCGAAAGCGCCATGACGGCGTTAAACAGACCCATGGGGTTTAAGCGTCTTTCTTGGCAGTCAGATACTCGATGAACTCGGGGCCGACCGTCGTGACGTCGCCGGCGCCCATGGTAAGCAGCAGATCGCCCTCGCCCACCATCTTCTCGAGCTCCTCATTGAGCTCAAGACGGCTCGAGCAGTACACGACCTCCTTGCCGGGATGCTTGGCGCGCACGGTATCGGCAAGCATCTTGGACGTGACGCCCGGGATGGGCATCTCGCCGGCAGAGAACACGTCAATCAACAGCAGCTTGTCAGCATTGGCGAATGCGTCGGCAAAGTCATCGCACAGAGCCTGCAGGCGCGAATAGCGGTGCGGCTGGAACACGACGTCGACATGTTTGTAGCCCAGCGAGGAGGCAGCAGCGAGCGTCGCCTTGATCTCGGTGGGATGATGGCCGTAATCGTCAACCACCGTGATGCCGTCGATATCGCCCACGTGGGTAAAGCGACGGCGGACGCCTTCAAAACTCGAAAGTGCCTTAGCGGCGGCGTCGATATCGAGGCCTAGGACATGGGCGACGGTCAAGACGGCCGTGGCGTTGAGCATGTTGTGACGACCGGGGTTGCTCTTAATCTCGACAGCGTGCTCGGTGCCGTCCTCAAAGCGAACGATAAAGTCGCTCTGGATGCCCTTGACATCCGGATGCACGCAGACGATGTCGTTGGTCTCGGCAAAGCCATAGGAAAGCACATGACGGCCCGTCGACTTGGCAAGCTCGACCAGATGCGGGTCCTCGCCACAGACGATGACCGTGCCGTCCTCGCCCACCAGACTCATAAACTTGGCGAAGGTGGCCTCGATCTCCTCGATACCCGAGTAATGATCGAGATGGTCGGCCTCGACGTTGGTCACGATGACCACATTGGGGTTAAGGAACAGGAAGGAGCTGTCGGACTCATCCGCCTCGGCGACAAAATAGTCGCCCGAGCCGTTTTTGCCGTTGGTATCGTAGCCCTCGACAATGCCACCGATCAGGAAGCTGGGGTCCAGACCCATGCGGTCGAGCATGGTGGCACACATCGAAGAGGTCGTGGTCTTGCCGTGAGTACCGGCGACGGCGACGGTGGTGTAGCCGTGACCCAAAGCCGAGAGCATCTTGGCGCGAGGCCACACGGGAATACCCAGCTCGCGCGCACGGACGAGCTCGGGGTTGGACTCGGGAATAGCGGTAGAGACCACGACGACATCGGGCTTGACCTCGTCGATGGTGGCGGCCTCATGGCCCACATGCACCTTCACGCCGGCGCGGGTAAGCTGGCGAATATAGCGCGACGTCTTAAGGTCGGAGCCGGTAACGACATAGCCGCGCTCGTGAAGGACGAGGGCGATGCCGCTCATGCCGGCGCCACCGATACCGATAAAATGGGCGCTCTTGAAATCGGGCGCGGAGGTTGCAGTCTGGGAATCAGCCATGTGCTCGTGTACTCCTTGCGTAAACACTGCCTGTAACCCGTCTACTGTACCGCACCTACCGCATCCGCGCGAGGGCGGCCCGCGATATCCCGTCTAACTAACGCAATCCTTCTACCGCGTCTGCCAAAAGGACGGCAGCGCGGTCCTGGGCCAAACCGCGAGCCGCCTGACGCATGGCATCGCGCGCCTGCGCATCATCGATAAGATGCAGCAGCTCATCGGCAAACGCCTGGGTATCGATATCGGCATCGGCGCAGAGCACGCCAGCACCGGCATCGACCAGATAGCGGGCATTGGTGGTCTGATGATCGGCCGTCGCATGAGGATACGGCACCAGTACCGAAGGTGTGGCAAGGGCCGCGATCTCGGCAACGCTCGAAGCGCCCGAGCGCGAGAGGACCAAATCGGCCGCGGCCAGCATATCGCCCATATTGTCGATGTAGGGCTGGACGCGGTACCGCTTCGCCTCCTCGGGCATCAGGGCAAGAGCACGCTCGGTGTCCTCGAAGCCATCGGCGCCCGTCGAATGCAAAACATAGAGATTATCGCGCGAGAGCAACTCGTTTTTAAGCGAAGCCACGCGCTCATTAAGATGTTGAGCACCAAGTGAGCCGCCAAAAACCAGCAGGAGTGTGGCGTCCTCAGGCACGTCGAGAGCCCTGCGACCGCGAACCCGATCCCCCTCGATCACAGAACGGCGCACGGGGTTGCCGGTCATGAGCACATGGTCAGGATCGCCCTCACGCTCAAACACGGAACGTGCTGCCGGCACCGAGATGCAAACGCGGGCGGCATGCGAACTCATCATCTTGTTAGCAAGGCCCGGAACGGAGTTCTGTTCATGCAGCAGATACGGAATGCCCGCGTCTTTGCACCAGCCCAGAAGCGGGACCTCGACATAGGCGCCAAAACCTATAGCGACATCGGGCTTGCAGGCTTTAGAAAAATGGCTGCCGAGCGCGCGCTTCGCCTTATAGACACGCCACAGCGAGCTCAATGCCGTCCAAGGGCGAGAGCGGTCGAAGCCCGTAACCGTAATCGGCACAAAATCGAACCCTGCCTCGGGAACCAGACGACCCTCGAGCTTATGCGACTGACCCACAAACACAACGTGGTGGCCACGGTCACGTAGCTCCTCGGCCAAGGCGAGTGCGGGGTTGATATGTCCCGCCGTGCCGCCGGCTGCGATAGCAACGGTCATCTTATCGGTCATGGTAGTCCCTTCGTACGCGCGGCCCCTGGTCGTCGGTGCGCAAGCGCGCCGACGGGTCCGAATTCAAGTCGATCCGATTATATCCGCCACCCGTATTGCGCGGCGTCGGTCGTTGCGGGCGACTCTGCGGCACCGAGCGCGGACGGGCATCCGACTCCGAAGCAAAACCGTTCAAGACGGTAAAACCGCCACGCGACGAGCGCTCCCCACGCGTATGGGGAACACCGGCAGTGCTCTCGTCCATAACGGCAAAGCTATCGCGACGACGATCGTATTCATCGCGTCGAGCGCTCTCGTGCGAGACGCGTAAAATAAGCCCGGCGAGCATGAGCGACACGATAATCGACGAGCCGCCATAGCTGATAAACGGCAGCGGCTTACCCGTCATAGGAAACACGTTGAGAATACCCAGCGCGTTGATCAAAAACTGCACCGCGAGGATAACCGCAGAGCCCGAAGCCATGAGCGCCCCGCGACGATCGGCGGCCTGCTCGGCAATTCGAAACGCCGAGTAGATCAGCATCGCAAACACCAAGAAAAACAGCAGCGTCCCCAAAAAGCCAACCTCCTCGCCAATGATGGCCAGGATGTAGTCGTTGTGTGCCTCGGGCAAATACGAGTACTTCATGGTTGAGTTACCGATACCGCGGCCGAACAGTCCGCCCGAAGCAAACGCCATAATGGCGAGCGTTGCCTGATACCCGTCTCCATATTCATCTGCCCAAGGGTTCAAGAGAACCTGAATGCGCACCATACGGTACGGCTCGACGACAAGAGCGATCACGATGATGACGGCGCCAGCAAGAATCGCACCGATAATGAATTTTGGGTCAAGACCGGCAAAGAGCGCCATGCACATGATCGTCAACAGAATAATCAGGATGGTGCCAAAGTCGGGCTGAATAAAAATCAAGACGAGCGATATGCCCAAATATAAGCCCATGCCCTTAAGGAACTCATTGATGTTACCGCCGGGCGAAAACACGCGATCGAGCATGATGGCAGAATAGGCAATGGCAAACGGCTTGAGAAACTCCGATGGCTGAAACTGAATGCCGGCAATGCTCAGCCAACGCGTAGCGCCACGGCTGCCGCTACCAAAGAGGAACACCGCAAGCAGCAAGATCATCATAGCGATAAGGGCAAGTTTAAGCGCCCCTTCGCCAAACCAGCTATCGGGTGCAACGCGCGCGATGAACTCGAGGGCAGCAACGCCGACGACAGTGAACATAAACTGCCGGAACAAAAAGTAGGTCGCGGAGTCGTTCTCGTGAAGCGCCTCGACTGAAGAAGCCGAGTACACCATAAGCAGGCCAAAACAGACCAGCGAGAACAGGCAGGTCAAAAAGACCAGGCGGGGTCGCATGATACGTGCGGGGACGCCGGCGATATAACGTTCGCCGATGCCCTGCGTGCGACGACCGGCGCGCGGCGTGCTGCGCTGCGAGGAAGCACGGTCCGAGTCGGGCCTCCTCATATTCTGTCGGGGGCTCTCCTCTCTCACCGGCAACCCCTATTCCATTTGCGTATTGGACGCAGCTGCAAGCTGGGCCACATAGTCCTTAAACACGCGACCGCGCTCCTCGTAGCCCGAGAACTCATCGAACGAAGAGCAGGCGGGCGACAGTAAGATCACATCGCCGCGGCTCGAGAGCGAACGGGCAACGTCCACGGCATCGCGCAGGTCGTCGGCCTGAGCGATATCGACATCACCGTCGACATCCGCCTCGTCCATAGCGGCGGTAAAGCGCTCGCGCGCGTCGCCAAAGCAGACCACCGAGCGAACGTTATCCATCACAACGCGGGCAAAGGAATCGAGCGGCGTGCCCTTATCGTGACCGCCGAGCAGCAAGATCACATCGTCATCGGGAAACGCCGTCAGGGCCTTTTCGACCGCATCGGTGTTCGTTGCCTTGGAATCGTTGACATAGCGCACGCCATCGATCTCGCCACAGGGCTCAACGCGGTGCTCCAGCGGCTGGAACGAGACCAGGCCGCGACACACACCGTCAACATCGGCGCCGACCGTCAGGGCCGCCGTGGCAGCACACAGGGCATTGATTACATTGTGATGGCCCGAAATCTTAAGCTCGGACGTATCGACGAGCGGGGTCTCGACGCCCTTCAGGCGAACGACCATCTTGCCATCGCGCACAAATGCGGCGTCCTCGCCCGCAGGCTCGTCAAAAGCAACCTTGCAGATGCGACGGCCCGGAACATAGATGTACTCATCGAACTCGTGGATACCGGCATCCTCGACATCAACAATCACCAGGTCATCGTCGACCATATTCTCGAAGAGCTTAATCTTGGCGAGCGCATAGTTCTTGTGGCTCTTGTGCCAGCCCAGGTGGTCGGGCGTGATGTTGAGCAGCACAGCCACGCGAGGATGAAGCTCGGCGGTCGTAGCAATCTGATAACTCGACAGTTCGGCCACAAACCACTCATTGTGTGCGCGGCCATCGATCTCGTTCACCGGCGGCTCACCGATATTGCCGACGGCCACGCTGGCTTCACCGGCGGCCTTGAGCAGGTAATCGGTCAGTGACGTGGTTGTCGTCTTGCCGTTGGTGCCCGTAATGGCAATCCAATTTTGGGGAGACAGACGGTAGGCAAACTCGGGCTCACCCATAATCTGGGCAGCGTGATCACGGCCAGCCTTAAAGAATGCCGAGAACTCCGAGATGCCCGGACACGTCACGCATACATCAAACGCGCCCTCGACCTGCTCGGTTCCGTAGACAAACGATGCCCCGTGCGCCTCGAGCGAGCGCGTGGCATCGTTGGGCTCGGACGTGCCGCCACCGTAAACGGTAACGGCACTCACACGCTCGGGATGTGCAAGCGCCCAGCGAGCGACATCAAGACCGGACTTACCCTGGCCCAAAACGAGCAGGCTAAAGACATCAGCAAGAGGCATGAAAGACCACTATCCCAACTGGAAGAACAACGCGAGGCCCAGGGCTCCGAAGGCCGCGGCGACAATCCAAAAACGGATGACGACCTTGGTCTCGGCCCAGCCCTTCTTTTCGAAATGATGATGAATGGGCGCCATAAGGAAGACGCGCTTGTGCGTAAAGTGGAAATAGACAACCTGGATCATGACCGACAGGGTCTCGACGATAAACAGACCGCCGATGATGAGGGAAACGACTTCGGTGTTGGTCATGATGGAGGTGCAGGCAAAAGCGGCACCCAGGGCAAGCGAGCCGGTATCGCCCATAAAGATGCTCGCCGGATAGCAGTTGAACCACAAAAAGCCCAGGCAGGCGCCGGCGCACGCCGTGCAGAAGATGGACAGGTTCACATCGCCGTGCAAAAACGCCATGGCGGCCATGGCCAGCATGGCGATCATGGAGGTGCCGCCGGCAAGACCGTCCAAGCCGTCGGTGAGGTTTACGGCGTTGGAAAGGCCCGCGATCATCAGCCAGCAAAAGACAAGGTAGAGCCACGGAAAAGAGAGGCCGCAAATGGTGGTCGAGAGCACACCAAGGTCGATCGTCAGGCCACCGGGGAAACGAATCTCGGGGGCGACGCCGCACCAGTTGACAGCAAGCACGGTAAAGGTAACGCAGATGAGGGTAAGGCCAATCATCTTGGCGTGAGGCGTCAGGCCGAGCGAGCGGCCGTGCGTGACAGAAGTCAGGTCGTCGATGAGGCCAAGAACGCCGGTTGCCAGCGTGGCGAGCAGCACAAGCACGAGCTCGGTGGTGAGCTTTCCCATCAAAAGGCAGGTCAGCGAAACGGCAACCAGGATGATGACGCCACCCATGGTGGGCGTGCCCTGCTTAATCAGGTGACGCTTGGGGCCATCGGCGCGAACCTGCTGGCCGATGCCCTCGACCTTCAGGAGCTTAATCCACCACGGCATAAGCAGCATCGCGATGACGGCGGCGATGCCCAACCCCAAAAATGCCTGGTACGTAGGATACGAAGGATTGCCGAACATGGACTAGCACACACCTTCCACAAAGCGATCGAGCTCAACGAAGCGTGAGCCCTTGACCAGCACGACATCATGCTGCTCAAGAGCGCCGCCCATACGGTCGAGCACCTGCTGATAGTCGGAGAACACCTGAATGCGGTCCTCATCCATACCCATCATGCGCGCGGCCTCGGCCATACGCTGGGCAAGCTCACCGCCGACACATGCGAGCATATCGAGCTTCTTGGCCGCCGCATAGGCGCCCACCAGCTCATGCATGCGAGGAGCCTCGTCGCCCATCTCGCCCATCTCGCCCAGAACCGCCATGCGCGAACCCGTGCACGAAAGCGAACACAGCAGGTCGAGGCCGGCTGCCATCGATTCGGCACTGGCGTTATATGAGTCGTCGATGACGCGAGCGCCGCTCTTGGCGCGCTTGATTTCCTGGCGATGCCCGGTAATCGTAAGACCCCTAAAGGCGGCATCGATCTGCTCGGGCGTCACGCCAAGACGATAGGCAACCGCCGCGGCCTTGACGGCATTGGGAACGGACTGCGCGCCGGGAATGGCAAGCAGTGTGTCGATAGTCTCGCCCAAGCCAAAATCGAGCGTAAAGACCGGGCGCCCCTCGTCATCAATGCGAATGTCGCACGCACGGACCTCATCGTCGTCCGAGACGCCCGCAAGCATCACGTCGACGCCCGCAGGCGCGGCAAAGGTGTCGCGGATGAACGGAGTAAAGTCGTCCTCACCACCCAAAACCAGCAACGGGAGATGGTCTCCGGCGGCGCACATGCCGCCAACAATCTCGGATTTGGCACGAGCGATATTCTCGCGACTGCCCAGAATACCGATATGGGAGGTGCCGATCTTGGTCACAATGGCAAGGTTGGGATTGGCGGACTGAGACATGCGCTCAATCTCGTGGAAATGGTTCATGCCCATCTCGAGCACCAGAACCTCGGTGTCGGCAGGGGCCGCCAGCACCGTGAGCGGCATACCGATCAGGTTGTTGTAGTTACCCTTGGTTGCCCAAACGCGATAGCGCTTGGCGAGCACCGCGGCGAGCACGTCCTTGGTCGTTGTCTTGCCGATAGAGCCGGTAATGCCAATTACCAGGCAGCCAAGCTCCAAACGATAAGCGTGAGCCAGGCGCAGCAAAAACTCCTCGGGGTCATCGGTATGCAGGATGGCGCAGCCCTTCTCATGGGCCAGCGAAAGCAGCTCGGCATCGGGCTCGCGCGTCATCACTACGGCGCCGGCACCCGACTCGATGGCACGGGAAGCAAAGTCGTTGCCGTCGACCTTTTCACCCGGGAAGGCGACGAATATCGTGCCCTCCTCAACCTGGCGCGAGTCGATAACGCAACCGCGGCATACCCGATCGGCTTCTCCCGTCACGGTTCGGGCCCCTGTTGCGGCCGCGAGATTGTTGACGGCGATCTCTATCATTGCAGCTCCCCTGTAAACCTAATAATGCTATCGGCGTATTGTATCCCAGCGCCGCCTACGCGTGGTGCAGGGCGTGTGAACAACCCGGATTAACCAACTGGCCATTTCATAGATAGTAACCCCCTACTTGGTGCGCGGGACACCCAACACGTCAAGCGCACTGGCCATAATGGACTGGAACGGCACTGCGGCGGCATCGGAGCCTGACGGGGTTCCGTCAAGGGTGATATAGCACAGGACCTTGGGCGACTGCGCCGGGGCAAACCCCATAAAAGACGACATGTAGTTCTCTTTGAGGTAGCCGCCGTTCTCATCGGCGCGCTCGGCCGTACCTGTCTTGCCCGCCACGTCGTAGCCGTCCACCGCGCCGCCAACGCCCGTTCCCTCGGCAACGACCGTCTGCATACACGATGTCACCTGCGAGGCGGCCTCCTCGGAAATCGCGCGATCCCCCTCGCCCCAATCCTTTTCATCGCCCTTGCTCGACTTATAGAAGTGCGGAGTCATCATCACGCCGCCGTTCGCGATGCCGCCCACGGCACGTGCGACCTCAATCGGCGAGACGGACAGCGCCTGGCCAAAGCTCATAGCACCCAAGGTGGCACCATCGTACTGGTCGCGCTCCTTGACGATGCCCAGACTCTCACCCGGAAAATCGACACCGGAGCTATGACCGATACCCCACTTGTCCACATAGGTGGCAAAATCATCGGCACCGATCTTGCGCCCCACCAGGACAAAACCGACATTGGACGAACGGCGCATCATCTCGCGTACGTCCATTGTCATGGTGTAGTCACGCTTGTCGGCATCGGTAACGGTATCGTCGCCCACCTTGATACTCGCGGGAACCTCAAACGATGTGCTCGGGCGCACAACGCCCAAATCAAATCCGGCGCCCGCAACCAGCGTCTTAAAGACCGAGCCGGGCTCGTAGGCATCCGTCACCAGACGAAGGTTCATGTCCTCGGTCTTGGCGTTTTCCAAATTGGTCTGGTCGTAGGTCGGATACGAGCAGGCGGCCAGGATCTCTCCAGTCGTCGGGTCGGTCACCAGGGCCGACCCGTTTTTGGCCTTCGTCTTCTCGACCGCCTCGGCCAAGGCATCTTCCGCGGCGCGCTGAATGTTGACGTCGATCGTCGTCACGATATCCACGCCATCAATCGCGGCAACCTTTTTATAGGCACCGCCCGCGATGTAGCCGCCATCTCTTGCGCGCTCGCGCACAAGAGAGCCATTCGTTCCGGTCAGAAGCTCATCGTATTGTTTTTCGAGTCCAGTCAGGCCAGCGTTGTCCACGTTCACGACGCCCAGCACCTGAGAAGCCAGGTTTCCATACGGGTAAACCCGCTTCATCGCCTGCTCAAAGAGCACGCCGGGTAGATTCTTCTTTTCCAGGGCGGCAGCGTCATCCTCGTCGACCTGGCGCTTGATATACACCCAGGAACCATCAGACAGTACCAGCTTGCGACAGGTCTTTTTATCGATACCGGTGGCCTTGACCAGCGCCGAGACCGTCTTGTCGACGTCCTCGACAAGCTGAGGGTTCACGGCGACATTGCGGCATTCGACTGACGACGTCAGCACGTTGCCGTTGCGGTCGTAGATAGTGCCACGTTTGGCATAGAGCGTCTGTGAAAGCAGACGACGCGCGTCCGCGCGCTCGCGCAGCTTGTCAGCATTCACGATCTGGTATTCGGCAAGACGGAAGACGCCCGCGGCAAGGCCAACCCCGATACAGCCCATAACGACATCGCGGCGAGGCAGCGGCGTTCCCGTAACCCATTCAGACGACGACCCCTTGCGCGCGCCCGTATTGCGCACCCGAGGTCCGCCCGAACCACGAAGACGCGACGCAGGGTCGTTGCCATAGGACGGCCCCGCGTTGTAAGATGGCCGACCCGTTCCTTGATAACCAGAACGTCCCCGCGAGGAGGGACGTCCAGACCCGTGGTCCCCGTCGGAACCGCGGCGATAGTCATTTGTCATACTCAGCTACCGTCTTATTTACTGAGCGGCCGCAGTCGAGCTAGCGCCCGCGGCTGCATCCTGCGAAAAGTCAAGCGTAACGCTCTCGCTGGGCTCCACCATGCCATAGGCGCCCGCAAGATCGCGAATACGCGTGTCGGCACCATAGACCGAATGCATGACCTCAAGGTTAGAACTCTCGTCGGTCGCCTTCTCGAGCGTGTTGGTAAGCTCTGCGTTGCCGTTAAGCACCTGGGCCGTAACACCGGCAAGCGCCACGCGCGCGACACCGATCGTCATGAAGACAGCCGCAATGATGCAAACCGTTTTAAGAACGCTCATGAAAACCGGGCTTACCGCCTGGTTTGCCTGACGGCCCGCGCCCGTGTAGACATCAAAACGCGGCGTGCGTTGCTCACGAGGGGCAACGGGCGCCTGCGGTGCCTCGCGGTAGGCGGGCATGGCGTTCATATCATAGGCGAGTGCTGCGTTTGAGGTGTTATAGCCCATGATATGCCGCCTCCCATCCCGAGTACGTTGGTAGTGTGTTTAAGCTTCGTTTATGGTGCGAGCGGGAGGTCCAATTTCGCGCGGTCGCGCCTACAGGCGCTGCGCCACGCGGATTTTGGCTGATCTCGCCCGAGGGTTGCGCGCGACCTCATCGGGTTGGGCAACCAAGGGTTTGCGGGTGATGACCTTGAGTATCGGCACGTTGCCGCACACGCACACCGGAATCTCCGGCGGACACGTGCACCCCTGGCTCATCTCCTTAAAGTGGTTCTTTACGATACGGTCCTCGAGCGAGTGATACGAGATGACGCAGATGCGTCCGCCCGGGTTGAGCCACCTGGTGGCGGCGTCAAGCCCCCTCTCGAGCACATCGAGCTCGTGGTTGACCTCGATGCGAATGGCCTGGAAGCTCTTCTTGGCCGGGTGTCCACCATGCCGACGAGCGGCAGCCGGAATGCCAGCCTTGATGATCTCGACAAATTGACCGGTGGTTTCGATCGGTTCTTGCTCGCGACGGCGCACGATCTCGCGCGCAATCTGCGAGGCGAACTTCTCTTCGCCATAGACGCGTAGAATCCGGGCGAGGTCGTGTTCGTTATAGGTGTTGATGACCTCAGCTGCGTTTAGGGTGTTGTTACCCGGATCCATCCGCATGTCCAATGGGGCATCTTCGTTATACGAAAAGCCCCTGCCAGGGATATCGAGTTGCGGTGACGAAACGCCCAAGTCAAACAGGAAGCCATCGACCCCGGGCACCTCGGCCGAGCAAAGCAGCTCGTCCAAGTCGCCGAAGTTGCCCTTCAGCAGCTGGTGCGGGACGCCGGGAACCTCGCGGTCCAGACGGGCGCCAGCGGCCTCGAGGGCCATGTCGTCCTGATCGACGCCGAGCAAAAGGCCCGTCTCCCCCACCTGCGCGGCCATCTTTACCGAATGACCGGCACCGCCAAGGGTGCAATCGCAGACAACGGAGCCGCTCTTGAGCTGCAGCGACTCAAGCACTTCGCCGAGCATGACAGGTTCATGCCGATATTCTTGTGTCAAGATCCCACGCTCCATCCGTTACTCGTGCCTTGCCCTTACGAGAAGAAGAGGTCAAGCAGAGCCTCGTCGTCATCGTCCTCATCGGCCGCGGCGCGGTCCCAAACCTCAAGGTGGTCGTAGTTGCCCACAACCGTGACCTCGCGGTCAAGGTTCGCCTGCTTGCGGAGAGACTCAGAAAGACCGATACGACCGGCGCTGTCCACATCCATCGACGTGGTGCGCTTGTTGATCGCCCTCATGAGCTTCTGGTCGTTGATGTCACGCGGGTTAAAACCCTCGTGGCCCTCACGACCCGCGAAGAGTCCTTCGACCCACTTATCGAAGGCCTCGGCAGAGAACACGTACAGAGCATCGACATCCAGGGCTTTGAACACGCGAACGTGCTCTCCAAGTTCCTCGCGAAGGGGTGCAGGCAGGGACAGACGACCTTTTGCATCGAGATTGCGCTCGTATGCACCAGTCATTCCCATGTGCGCCCTCCCCTCGGTTACTCAGATGGCACGTACGCGGGGAACCACCCCGCCTGTCGACGTCATTAATAATATGG
>CAMQJB010000029.1 GCA_947002045.1 uncultured Collinsella sp. | reverse complement strand
CCCCCCCCCCCCCCCCCCCCACCCCCCCCCCCCCCCCCCCCCCCCCCCCCCCCCGGGCGGGGGTCCTGTGTAGTCACCCTTTAGGCGGAACTCTCCTAATTATTTGGATGAGTCGTTTACTTGCTTGTGCTGTTACCGTCTTCCCGCTGTTGTTGGGGTATGCTTTGTTCGTATGTAAACGTTTGACATGTTGATGGGGGAGGGTGCTATGGCTCGCGAGGGCGCTCGTTCTAAGGATTCTGCTAAGCCTGGCATCAAGGAAGTTGCAGCGGTGGCGGGGGTTTCGCCTACTACGGTATCTCGCGTGCTTAATAATCGCGGCTATATTAGCCAAGAGACCCGCGATAAGGTCCATGCCGCGATGGAGCGCATCAACTATACGCCCAACGATATCGCCCGTGCCATGCTCAACGGTCGCCTGAATCTTATCGGTATGATCGTTCCCTTTGTGAGCAGCCCGTTCCATGCTCAGGTTGTGCAGGCGGTCGAGCGCACGTTAGCGGAAAACGGCTTTAAGATGTTGCTGTGCAACAGCGCCAATCGACCCGATCTTGAGCGTTCCTATATTGACATGCTCCGCCGCAATATGGTCGACGGCGTCATCGTCAACTCCCTCAATATCGGTGCCGAGGCATATGCCGAGATGGGCTTGAGCCTGGTTGGCATCGACTGCGATCTTGGCGAGGGCTCTGTCCAGATTGCAAGTGACAGCTATGGCATTGGCGAGCTCGCCACGCGCCGTCTGATTGATGACGGCTGCAGGCGTATCCTGTGCCTGCGCAGCAATAGCCGCATGCGCATGCCTGCCAATAAGCGTACCGATGCCTACCTCGATGTTGTTGAGCAGGCCGGTTTGTCCGCGCTTGTCCGTGAGGTTGAGTTCGTTAAGCCCGACGACGAAAAGGGCGCGGTCGTTGCGAAGATCCTCGATGAGAACCCCGATATTGACGGCATCTTTGCGGGAGACGATACGATGGCGGCCATCTGTCTCAACGTGATGAAGCAGCGCGGCTTGAGCGCTCCAGACGATATTAAGGTCGTGGGCGCGGATGGTGCCCGCCGAACTATGACGTTTATGCCTGACTTAACAACCGTACGTCAAGATATCGATCGCATCGGAGAGCTCGCGGCGCAATCCATCATCGCTCTAATTAACGGCGATAATCCCGAATCGAATATCAAGCTTCCCGTTGAACTTATTGAGGGCAAAACCGCGTAGTTCATCCCGTGCCAAAAGAATTCCTCAAACGCCTCTGATGACCGTTCACCGGCATATGTCAACCGTTTGCCGACGACTGGAACTGCGAAAAGACGTATTGGTGTGAAAACGTTTGACATATGAAAACGATTGACATATCTTGCCATTGTACCGAGTTAGTATGTCGTGGAAAGGAAGTCTCGGATGCACAAGGTGTATTACCAGCCTGAGGGAATTTGGGTAGGCGACATCATGCCGTACGGCGAGGACGGCACGTTCTATCTCTATCATCAGCGTGACACGCGTAACCCCGAACCTTTCGGAGAGCCGTTTGGCTGGGCACTCGCTACGACCAAGGATTTCGTCAACTACAAGGACTTTGGCGAGAGCCTTGAGCGCGGCGGCGACGAGGAAGTCGACCAGTACATTTATGCCGGCACGGTGTTTAAGGTGGGCGACAAGTACCATGCGCTCTACACTGGTTGCAATCGCGATAAGGTCCGCGCACGTTTGATGAAGCAGGTTCTTCTTCACGCAACGAGCGACGACGCCGTCAAGTGGGAGAAGAACATCGCCGAGACGCTGCTTCCGCCCCAGGAGGGTTACGATGACCGCAACTGGCGCGATCCCTTTGTGCTTTGGGATGAGGAGAACGAGGAGTACATGCTCATCCTCGGCACGCGTGTGGGCGAGGACAAGCGTCTGATGACCGGCCGCCTGGTCAAGTTCACCTCCAAGGATCTGACCAACTGGGAGTTCCAGGGCGACTGGTGGAACCCGGGCCTGTACACCATGTTTGAGATGCCTGATCTCTTTAAGATGGGCGACTGGTGGTACCTCGTCTTTTCCGAGTACAGCGACGGCAACAAGACCCGTTACCGCATGTCCAAGTCCATCAACGGTCCTTGGATTACCCCCGCTGACGACTCCTTCGACGGCCGCGCGTACTACGCCGCTCGCACCGCATTCGATGGCGAGCGTCGCGTTCTCTTTGGTTGGGTTCCTACGCGTGACGAGGGCGGCGACCCCAGCTCTTACCTATGGGGTGGCACCTTTATGCCCCTCGAGATCGTTCAGCGTGCCGACGGAACGCTCGGCACCAAGCTCCCCGACAGCATGCTTGGCGCCTTTGGCGAGGGCAAGGCTGTCGAGACCTTTGAGCTTTCCTGCGAGTCGGGCAAGGTCGAGCAGGTGCTCGCCGCGGATGCCGGCTCCACCTACTTGCTCGATGCCGACATTGAGCTCGGCGGTAACGCTGCCGGCTTCTCGGTCAAGTTCGCTGAGGACGCCGAGACCGGTCTTGCCTATGAGTTCCGCGCCAACCTGCGCGAGGGCAAGCTCGAGTTCACGCCGGCTCCCCAGTACCCGTGGTTCCAGGTCAACAACATGGGCCTCGAGCGTCCGTTGTTCTTTAAGGGCGAGGGCACTCACCATGTGCGTCTGGTCGTCGACGACGACATCGCGACCATCTTTGTCGATGATGTTGCGCTCAACGCTCGCTTCTGCAACAAGCAGGGCCAGGGTGTGGCGCTTACCGTCACCGACGGTGCGCTCAAGTGCGCAAACGCAACGATCGCGTCTCTGTAGCGGCAACGAACCGTTTTATGATTTAGAAAAGGAATGGAGAGGAACATGGACTACAAGGCAGTGTCCCAGCAAGTCGTCGACAACGTCGGCGGACTGGAGAACATCGAGGGCGCCACGCATTGCGTGACCCGTCTGCGTCTGGTGCTCAAGGATACGAGCAAATACAACAAGGCCGAGCTCGAGAACATCGATGGCGTCAAGGGCGTGCTGTACAACAGCGGCCAGCTCATGATCATCTTCGGTACCGGTACCGTCAACAAGGTTTACGATGAGTTTATGGCTCTGACGGGCGTTAAGGAGATCAGTGCTTCCGAGGTCAAGGGCGCCGAGGCGGACAAGAAGGGCAAGTTCTTCTCGGTCCTCAAGGTATTCTCGGACATCTTTATCCCCATCATTCCCGCCTTCGTCGGCGCTGCAATCATCATCGGCCTTAAGTCGTTGATCGTTGCCAACGGCCTCTTTGGCATGGAGGGCAGCCTCGCCGATCACAGCGAGTTCCTCAAGAACCTCGCAAGCTTCTTTGCCATTATCGCCACCACGTTCGACTACCTGCCTGTCCTGGTTATGTACAGCGCAGTCAAGCGTTTTGGCGGTAACCCGATCCTGGGCATCCTCGTCGGTATCGTCATGGTTCACCCGAGCCTTATGAACCGCAACACGTTCGTTATGGACCCGACGGGTGCTGAGTACTGGAACTTTGGTCCGCTCTCCATTCCCATGGTTGCTTTCCAGGGCGGCGTGTTCCCTGCAATTCTGACCGCCTGGTTTATGGCCAAGGTCGAAAAGATTGCCCAGAAGTACATCCCCGAGGTCGTTTCGTTCGTCTTTGTCCCGACCGTTACCCTGATTCTTGCTAACGTCGCCCTGTTCACCGTGTTCGGCCCGCTCGGTAACCTGATCGGTGACGTCCTCGCCGGCGTAATCGATATCCTGTACAACAGGATGGGCGTCTTTGGTGCCTTTGTCTTCGCCGCGTTCCTGCAGCCGCTCGTCGTTACCGGTACGCATCAGTTCATCCAGGGTATCGAGGCAAACCTTGTTGCCACGACTGGCTTCAACTACATCCAGGCCATCTGGTCGGTTTCCATCATCGCCCAGGGCGGCGGCGCCATCGGTATGTACCTCATTCACAAGAAGCACTCCAAAGAGCGCAACATCTGCATGTCGTCCTTTATCCCGACGCTGGTCGGAATCTCCGAGCCCGCTATCTTTGCTGCAAACATGCGCTATTCGATCATTCCGTTCATCTGCGCATGCATCGGTGCAGGCTGCGGCGGTGCCTTCGTCAAGCTCTTTGAGGTGCGCGCTATCGGTCAGGGTCTGACCGGCGTGCTTGGCCTGCTCATCGTCACGCCCGAGACCCTCGTGTGGTATGTGGCTGGCAATCTCATCGCCTTTATCGTGCCGATCGTCTTGATCTTTGCCTACAACAAGGCAAAGGGCGTGCCGACCACCGATGAAGAGGGCGCTGGCGCTGGCTTCGACGTTAGCTTCTAGTTGAGCCGTTCAGTGTAATCTGAGGATAAGTCCATTTGGGGAAGGGCGTTCGACTCGTGTGAGTCGAGCGTCCTTCCCCATAGACGAGAAAGTCAACGGCGATGTTTAATCAAAAAAATAAGGTGACACGCGCGGACTATGAGCAGTGGCGTGCCGGACAGGATGAGACGGCGGGTCGCATCGCGTCCGACCCCGATAGGCTCCTGTTCCATGTGGAGCCTGAGCTTGGCTGGCTCAACGACCCCAACGGTTTGGTTCAGATTGGTGATACGTATCACATCTATCATCAATACGATCCGTTCGATGCTGCGCATGGCGGTCCAGTGCTTTGGAACCATCTGACGACAAAGGATTTTGTGACGTACGAGAATCACGGCCCCGCACTGTTCCCCGATTCCGATTTGGATTCGAACGGAGCGTATTCTGGTTCTGCCTTTGTACGCGATGGCAAGATTCACTACTTCTATACCGGCAACGTCAAGCATTTTGACCGCGATGATTACGACTACGTGTTGACGGGCCGTGAGCAAAACCAGATTCATATGGTTGCCGAGAATCCCGACGAATTGGGCGAGAAGTGCATAGCTGTTGGACCGGTCAATTACCCCGACGATATCGGTACGCACGTGCGCGACCCCAAGATCCTTGAGCACGATGGTATCTACTACATGGTTCTGGGCGCTCGTACGAAAGACGACCGTGGCTGCGTGCTTGTCTATACCTCGCGCAATCTTGAGGACTGGAGCTATGCGACGCGCATTGAGTTGGGCGAGAAGTTTGGCTTTATGTGGGAGTGCCCCGATCTGTTTGAGCTCGATGGCGAGCTTATTCTCGTTTGCTGTCCGCAGGGTGTGCCTGCCGATGGTTGGCGTTACCGCAATCCGCATCAGTGCGTGTGGTTCCCCATCGAGGCCGATTGGGAGGCGCCGAGCTTTAAAATCGTCGGGCAGGGCATGCCCCCGATGGTCGATGCCGGTTTTGATTTCTATGCTCCGCAGTCCTTTGAGGATGCTGCAGGCCGGCGTTTGATGATCGGATGGTCGGGTTGCCCCGATGCGACGGCAGAAAACCCGACGGTGGCGCGCGGGTGGCAGTGCGCGTTGACGGTGCCGCGAGAGCTGAGCATGCGCGATGGTAAGCTCTGCCAGCAGCCGGCGCACGAGATTGAGAGGATGCGCGGCGACTGCGTTCGCGCGACAGGCGGTGAAACCGTTGAGGAGCCGGGACGCCTGTTTGATCTTGTGGTTTCCTGTGAGGGCGCCAAGATGGTCGAGCTCGAAATCCGCAAGGGTGTCTTTGTACGTTATGCGGACGGGATGCTTACCCTCGACATGGGTGACGAAGGCTATGGGCGCGACCAAAGGTCGATCGAGCTCAGCGAGCTTCGCGACCTGCGCGTGCTTTCGGACACTACGATGGTCGAGATTTTTGCCAACAGCGGCGAGGCGGCACTTACGAGCCGTACCTATTCGCCGGCGGTTTCGGCGATGGGGTTGCATGCCGAGGGTGCGGCGTCGATGGATTTCTACCGCCTCGCGCATTAACCGTGCGTGGAGCACGATTGGACTTGCTGGGCGGAATGTGTCGCAGTTGCCGCAGCGAACTACCGTTTATCGCGTATAGCTACCGTTTGCGGGATAAGTAACACTCATTTATAAACCGTGTAAAATCTCAGGTAAGCACGGAGTTTTCCAGGGAGACGCTGTCCTTTGTTGTGTGCAAGGGGCGGCGTCTCTTTGGCGCTTAGATGCTGTTGCACAACTGTGCGGTGGCCTGTGCTGGGTATTGGAAAGTCGACGTTGAGATGGGTCGTGATAAGAATGGGCAAGTACGTAATCGTGGTTGAATCTGGGTCGGATGTGACGCCGGAGCTCTGCGAGCGCTACGGCATCGTGCGCGTGCCCATGCATGTCACGATTGGTGACGAGACCGTCGAGGACGGCTCCATCGATCCGCTCGAGATTTACTCGCGCTGCAACGAGTTTGGCGTGATGCCCAAGACCAGTGGCTGTGCGCCTGCGGATTTTGCTCACGTGTACGACCGCATTCACGCTGAGCAGCCCGGTGCGACCATTCTGCATCTTGCGTACTCCGAAGTCACGACTTGCTCGCATCAGTCCTCCAAGATTGCGGCTAAGGGCCGCGACTACGTATTCTCCATGGATACGCGTTTTGTCTCGGTGGGCCAGTCGCTCGTTGCCGTCGAGACCGCCAAATACATCGAGGCCCACCCCGATGCCACCGTCGACGAAATCTTTGCATTTACGAATTCCGTCATGGACCGTGTGCTGCTGGGCTTTGTTCCTACCGACCTAGCCTTCCTTAAGGCGGGCGGTCGTCTGTCCAACGTGGCATTCCTTGGCGCCCACCTGCTCAAGATTAAGCCCTGCATTGAGGTGACGGGCGGCAAGTTCGTGGCAACCAAGAAGTTCCGCGGCTCTATGCTCAAGTGCGCCCGCGCCTTTATTGACCACATGGTTGCGAAGGGCGAGATTGACTACTCGCACATTGGCCTGGCGTATTCGGTAGGCCTTTCCCAGGAGCTGCGCGACGACATGGAAGTCTATGCGCACGACCTGGGCTTTAAGGACATTACCTGGACTCAGGTCGGCGGCGTCATCTCGAGCCATTGCGGCCCGACCGCCTTCGGCGCGGTGCTCACGCTCAAGGCGTAAGGCCTGGCGTCTATCGATTTCTATTACCTCGGCGGCGGGCGGGTTGCGACAACCTACCCGCCGCTCTTGCGTGGGGTCAAATAGAACAACCCAATTGACCGCTAAACCGTTTCGCCATCATGCGTATGGGCTAGAATGACTCTGGCATTTATGTAGCTAAAACCAATGAGAGGCAAGGTAGCGGGAATGGCTGAGATGACGCTCGAGGGTGTGGACGCTCGTCCTGAGGACTCTGCGTTTGTCCTGGGCCGCGTGCATTCGATTGAGACGATGGGAACGGTCGATGGACCCGGCATCCGCTTTGTGGTGTTTGTTCAGGGCTGCCCCATGCGCTGTGCGTATTGCCACAACCCCGATACCTGGTCGGTTAACGGCGGCACCATGGTGACCGTCGAGCACCTGATGGACGAGTTCCAGAGCAACCATGAGTTTTACCGCAGCGGTGGTATTACGGTATCCGGCGGCGAGCCGCTCCTGCAGCCTGAGTTTTTGGCCGACCTGTTCCGCGCCATGCACAACAACCCCGATGGTCGCGTGCACACCTGCTTGGATAGCTGCGGCTGTGCGTTCGACCCCGCGCATCCCGAGAAGTTCGATGCCGTGCTCAACGAGACCGATATGGTGCTGCTCGACATTAAACACGCCGATCCCGTCGAGCATAAAAAGCTGACCGGTTGCGATCCCGCACGCATCCTGGCGTTTGGTGATGAGCTTGCGCGCCGCAAGATTAAGGTCGTTATCCGCCACGTGGTAGTGCCGGGCATTACCGATACGGTTGAGGAGTGCGAGAAGCTCGGTCGTCTGATCGCTCCATGGCACAACGTGGTGGGCCTGGAAATGCTGCCGTATCACACGATGGGCGTTGTCAAGTATGAGCAGCTGGGCATTCCCTATAAGCTCGAGGGCGTTCCACAGATGGATACCGCGCGCATGCCCGAGCTGCGCAGCGCCGTCATGACGGGCATGAAAAAGCGCCGCGCGGAACTCAAAAACGCTATCGGCTAGCGAGTCATTTTCGCCCCCAAGGGCACTCATTGGGGACAGACTTAAATGAGTGCCCCCGGGCACCTAGTTGATTGCTAAAGAGCCCCGTCAAGTTGCGGTGGAATAGTTCTTGTTTTTCGGCTTATGCCGCCCAAACAGGAACTATTTCACCGCAACTGCGTTTTGGGCGGAGATGCGCAACAGAATCGTGCCATTTGGATAAATACGCTTGTGGTTTCTTTAAAGACGCCTTAAACGCCGCTGAATATCTTTGGAAAGAAATGCCTGCTCGGTATTATGCTGCTCGTATATAAACGGTAGCAGTCAGGAGACCACGTGCGAAACAACGCATCGCGGGACGAGTATGTGCCGCAGCATAGCAGCAGATATGAGACGAAGGGCACGTCTTCGCGTGGCCTTGTTGACGCTCGCATCCGCGTGACGAAGATTGCCGCCATTGGGATGCTAACGTTGGCGGTTATTATCCTCGGAATTACCGCCAAAACCTACGCGTCGGAGCGAATGGCACACTCAGATGCGTCAACGGTACAGATGCAAAACGAGAAGGTTTCAAAGTCCAAAGCGTCGGCAGATCTCAAGACGAGACTTTCGAAGGCGGACTTCAACGATATCCCTTCGGGTGATGCCGTTCAGACCTTCTCGTTGGTGGATAACAAGACTCCTACCTTGGAGGATGAGAGCCTTGCCTTGCTCCAGGATGCCCTGAGTCGGGCGCAGGAGCTAGGCGATGTGGGTGTGGTGTTCTACGACCTGTCAAGCGGCAAGGGCGTGACGTATAACCCCGATGTCGAGGTTTACGGTGCGAGTAGCTATAAGGCGCTCTATGCGTTGTACATCTGCGAATCTCTGGTCGAGACGGGTCAGGTTTCACTCGATGATTCCCTTGGCACCTATGGTGGCTACAACATGGGTTGGCAGACGGTGCGCGACCTGATCGATGCCGCGGTCGTTAATTCGGACAACGATTCGTTTATTGCGTTACGCGCGGCGTTTGACCGTGTCAGTTACGAGGATTGGATTGCCAGTCTTGGCATCGATTACGATACCGCACTCGATCCGATGAGTGATTTTCCCACCTATTGCCCGCGCACCTCGGCCAAGTTGTGGCGCGAGATGAGCGAGTATTTGAGCCGTGATAGCGAGACGTCGCAATGGCTGTCGGGCCTTCTGACCTCTACGACCCGGTCCTTTATCCGCGACGGCATTGCGGACGACCATGCCTTGGTGCGCAACAAGGCCGGCTGGATTAGCGAGGCAGGTTGCAATGCGACGTGTGATGCTGGCCTCATCGATGTCGACGGTGACATCTACATTATGAGCATCATGACATCGATGCCATGGAGCGATCGCTCGAGTGAGCTGGTGACTGTGATTGCTAAGACATTCTTTGATACCCGAGCTGCGCTGGCCTAACGTGTTCGTTTGACGAGGTCAAACAAAATGCTGGTACCATACCGTGGTTGAGAATTTCGTATAGGTTTGGGGAATGGCATGGCTACCATCGCGATTATCGGTGCGCTCGAAAAAGAGATCATGCAGATTAAGGAAGAGTTGAGCAACGTTTGCATGGTACAGGAGGCGGGCTTGAACGTTGTGACCGGCGGGCTCGACGGCCTGTCGATTGTCGCCACGACGGCGGGTATGGGCACGGTAAACGCTGCCGCCGCAACACAGCACCTCATTAGCAAGTATGCTCCACAGGCAGTTGTGTTTTCTGGTATCGCAGGTGGCCTGAATCCCAAGCTCCATATCGACGATGTCGTCATTGGCAAATGCCTGCGCTATCTAGATACCGATACCGCGCTTATCGCCGAGTCTGCACCGGGGCTCGAGGAGTTTGTCTCGACGCCTGCGCTGGTCGATATTGCCGCCGATGTGCTTGCTGAGCGTGGGTTTGTTGATGCTTCGACAAATGCGACCGCTTCGAACGAGGGCGCAAAGCAGTTCCTGGTCGGCACGATTGCCACGGGTAACCGCTTTGTGACGGGCGCCGCTATGCGCAATGATGCCATCGAGGCGACGCATGCCGATTGTGTCGGCATGGAGGGCGCGGCAATTGCCCATGTCGCAACCAAAAATGGTGTCGATTGCCTGGTACTGCGTGCTATCAGCGATAATTGTGACGAGGCGTATGATGCGATTTGCGACCGCGAGTTCGATTTGTCCGAGTATGCGCGTGCCGCAAGCGATATCACGCTCGATATCGTTCGACGCATTGCCGCTGCGCAATAGCGCGTTTTTTGCAAGATCCTACGACCAAGGAGTGTCCATGGCCGATTCCATTAACTACCAGCTT
This sequence comes from uncultured Collinsella sp., assembly GCA_947002045.1. Taxonomy (GTDB): domain Bacteria; phylum Actinomycetota; class Coriobacteriia; order Coriobacteriales; family Coriobacteriaceae; genus Collinsella. The sequence continues at coordinate 15,366 of CAMQJB010000029.1, read as the reverse complement.
GCCAAGTTCGTCGCCAGCTACGGCAAGGTTTCGCAGATTCCCGAGTCCACCTGTCCCGAGGTGAGCTTTGTTGGTCGCTCCAACGTGGGCAAGTCGTCGATCATGAACAAGCTCTTCGGCCGCAAGAACCTGGTCAAGGTTTCGAGCACGCCGGGCAAGACGAGCAATATCAATTTCTTCGAGGCCGACGACGTGCACTTTGTCGACCTGCCGGGTTACGGTTTCGCCCGTCGTTCCAAAGCTGAGCGCGATCGCTGGGCCGAGCTTATCGGCGACTTCTTCGACTCCGAGCGCAGCTTTAACCTGGTTGTGTCGCTGGTGGACATTCGCCACGATCCCAGTAAGCTCGACCATGACATGATCGACTACCTGCAGGGCAACGAGTTCAACTTTATCGTCTGCCTCACCAAAGCCGACAAGCTCAGCCGCACCCAGCAGGCCCGCCAGGCAGCTGCCATCAAAAAGCAACTCAACGTCCCTGCCGAAAACGTGATCATCACAAGCTCCCAGACCGGCACCGGCATCGACGAACTCAAAAAGCGCATCGTCGAGGCCTGCCTCTAGCAAGTGCCCTAATCTAGCAAGAGCCCCTACCAATAAAAGGCCATAATTTCAGCCCGGCGCCCCTTCAAAGCGTGGGTCCCTATAGACATCCTCAGCAAGGTAGGCGCAGGGACGGTCGGGATGTTCCCTCAAAATCATTCCGCAGCGCGAAGGCCCCTTGTCCGTCGCTCCGTAGGAGCAGGACAAGGGGCCTTCATGCGCGAGGACGATTTTGAGGGAACATCCCGACCGTCCCGGACAGGTATATGAGGGGGATGTCTACAGGTACTCGATTTGAGCGCCCTCGGTGTCGCACGTCAGAATATGCGTATCACACTTAGGGAACTGCTCACGCAGCTTGACCTGTAGGAACTTTGCCACGATGGTGTCGTCAGTCACGGCCATGAGGGTCGAGCCCGAGCCGCTGATCCAGATGGTCTTGGCGCCTCCGTTAAGGCAGGTGTCGCGCACGGCGTTGTAGTCGGGAATCAGACGGCGACGATAGGGTTCCTGAATACGGTCGTCATTGGCGGCGGCAATCAGGTCGAGGTCACCAGTCTCCAAGCCGCGCGTCATACCGGCGATGCGGCCCATCTGCCACACGGCGGTGGAGAGCGGAATCTCCTGCGGCACGACCTTGCGTGCCTCGCTCGTGTGTACCTCGTAAGGCGGAATCACGGTAATAAAACGCAGGCGATCGCTCACCTCGTAGCGCAGGCACTGGGGGAGCGAATCGGTCGGCGTAAAGGAGCAGACGGCGCCGCCTAGGATGGCGGGGGCGACGTTATCGGGATGGCCCTCGACTTCGGTGGCAATGCGGACGAGCTCGGCGCGGTCGACGGTGTGGCCTGTCAGTGCGGCGGCGGCCATAATGCCGGCGACGACGCAGGTGGAGCTGGAACCCAGGCCGCGAGCGACGGGCACGTCGGTTTGAATGTCGATGGCAACGGGAAAAGCTGGCTCGCCCCATGCGGCCAGTGCATCGACAAAGCTCACGTAGACTAGGTTGTTCTCGTTTTGGAACTCTTCGGGGCATCCAGTGATGGTGAGCTTGTCGGCGCGCTCGAAGGTGAAGTGCGAGTAGAGGCTGACGGCCATGCCGAGGGTGTCGTAGCCGATGCCTAGGTTGGCGCTGGTTGCTGGGACAGTGATTTTGATCATGTGAGTCCTCCTGGCGTGCCTGGCTGTTTAGTTCGCTGCTCGGACAGTCCTGCGCAAGACGGAAAGCACATTAAGTGCTTTCCTTTGCGTGCGGAACTCGCGACGAACTAAACAGCCAGGCACGCTGTGCGCGTTCGTCATTATCCCGGGGGTTATCTGATGAAAGAAGGTGCGCCGGCTTTCGCCGGCGCCTTATAAGGGGTTTAGTTGGTGGCCATCTTTTTTGCAGCCTGCTCCACGTAGTTGGCCATGTCGGCTACGTCGCAGACGTCTTCGAAGCGGACGGGCTTGGCCTCGAGCTCGGCGAGCTGGACCGGGGCAACCGTGTTGGTTGCGTGCTCGAGCACGCGCATAGCCTCAAAGTCGTCCTCGGGAACGTCGAGCCCCAGGGCGTCGCAGCAGGCGCGCGGGAACTTGTAGGGGCTGGCGGTCGAAAGCAGCACGCGGGCTTTGGCGCCCTCGGCGGGAGCGACCTGCTCGAAGACGTGATAGCCGCAAGCAGTATGCGGATCGATCACGTAGCCGTTTGCGTTCCAGCAGCTCTTGATGGCAGCGCGGACCTCGTCCTCGCTGGCCCAGCCGCAGCCAAAGACGTTCTGAATCTTTGCCAGCAGGTCGGCGGGAACCTCGTAGCGGCCAGTCTGTGCCAGCTGCTCCATAAGGCCGGCAACGAGCTCGCAGTCGCCATCGGACAGGAAGTAGAGCATGCGCTCGAGGTTGGAGCTGATGAGGATGTCCATCGACGGCGAGATGGTCGTGAAGAACGGGCGGTTACGGTCGTAAACGCCGGTGGTCAGGAAGTCGGCAAGCACGTTGTTCTTGTCGCTCGCCACGACGAGCTTGGCGACGGGCAGACCCATGCGCTTGGCATAGTAGCCGGCCAGGATATCGCCAAAGTTGCCGGTCGGTACGCAGAACTCCACGGCGTCGCCGGCCTCGATGGCGCCGGCGCGCAACAGCTGCGCATAGGCGGCAAAGTAGTAGACGACCTGCGGTACCAGACGGCCGACGTTGATGGAGTTGGCGCTCGAAAGCACCGTGCCGGCGGCCTCCAGACGCTCGGCAAGCTCCTTATCGGCAAAGATGCGCTTGACGGCGCTCTGGGCGTCGTCGAAGTTGCCGCGGATGCCGCAGACGGCGACGTTGTCGCCCTCCTGTGTGGACATCTGCAGATTCTGCACACGGCTGACTTTGCCCTCGGGATAAAAGACGGTGATGCCCGTACCCGGGGCGTCGGCAAAGCCGGCGAGTGCTGCCTTGCCCGTGTCGCCCGACGTGGCGGTGACGATCATGATGCGCTCGGCGCCGCCGTCCTTGGCGGAAGTGCGGGCCATGAGGCGGGGGAGCATCTGCAGGGCGACGTCCTTGAAGGCGCTCGTGGGGCCGCCAAAGAGCTCCATCACATAGGTCTGAGGGGCGTCAGCGCCCGGCGCAGCGTCGAGTTTGACGAGCGGTGTAACCTCTTCACTCGCGAACGTGCCGCGGTATGCCTCGTCGACACACGCCGAAATTTCTTCGGCCGTGTAATCATTCAGTAACATTCCCAACACATCTTGAGCGATTTCAAAGTACGATTTATCTGCAAGCGAGCTGATATCGACCTGCTGGGTGCCGAGCTCGTCCGAGACAAACAAACCCCCGTCGGGAGCGATGCCGGTGCGGATTGCCACCTTACTTGAGCACGATAAAGTGCGTCCTCGTGTACTATGATAAGTTCCCATATAACACTGCTCCTCGGATGCCTTGGTCCCAATCGGTGAAACCATGGTATCAGAGCGCGCAAAACAGGTTTGCAGAGGCTTTTAGAAAGGTAACCTCAAGCCCATGATTAAGATTGCCAAGTTTGGCGGCTCGTCGGTCGCCGACGCCGAACACTTCAAGAAGATCAAGGCCATCGTCGATGCCGACCCTGCCCGCCGTTTTGTGGTGGTTTCCGCCTGCGGCCGCCGCTTTAAGGGCGACACCAAGGTGACCGACCTGCTCTACCTGGTTAACGCGCACGTTAAGTATCACGTGTCGTGTGAGGAGCTGCTCGAGGACATTGGCCAGCGTTATTTTGATATCGCTGACGAGCTGGAGCTCACCTATCCCATCCGCGAGGAGTTCGCGGCCTTTGCCGAGCGCGCCCGCTCGGGCGGCTACTCTACCGAGGAGCTCGTGAGCCGTGGCGAGTACTTCACCGCTCGCCTGATGGCGGAGTACCTGGGCCTGCCGTTCCTGGACGCCGCGACGGTTGTGGCGTTCCATCATGACGGTACGCTCAGCATGAATCGCACCTCCGAGCTGGTGCAGGAGTACGGCCAGCAGGGCGGCTTTGTTATGCCCGGTTTCTACGGCGCGACGCGTGAGGGCCAGATCAAGCTGCTCGACCGTGGCGGCGGCGATATTTCCGGCTCGATCCTGGCCAAGTGCCTGGGCGCCGACTTGTACGAGAACTGGACCGACGTCTCGGGCTTCTATTCTGCCGATCCTCGCATTGTGCCCGAGGCTCAGCCCATTGCGCGCGTTACCTACGAGGAGCTGCGCGAACTTTCGTACATGGGTGCAAGCGTCCTGCACGAGGAGGCCGTGTTCCCCGTGCGCGAGGCGGGTATTCCGCTGGTCATCAAGAACACCAATGCGCCGCAGGACCCCGGCACCATCATTAGCGAGACGGCTGATGAGGGTGAGGCAGAGCCCATCATTACCGGCGTGACCGGCAAGCGCGGCTTTGTCGCCATCAACGTTGCCCGCGACCGCACCAAGCCCCGTGTTGGCTTTATGCGCCGCGCGCTTTCGGTCTTCGAGCGCTATGACGTTTCCGTCGAGCACATGCCCACCGGTGTCGACCGCTTTGGCGCCGTGGTGCAGGAGCAGGACGTGCACGACTCGCTGTACTCGCTCGTGGGCGACATTCAGCAGGAGGTCGAGCCGCTCGAGATCGAGGTTGTCGAGGGCCTGGCGCTCATCGCGACCGTCGGCCGTAACCTGCGTGGCCGCGCAGGTATCTCGGGCCATCTGTTTGGCATGCTTGGCCAGGCCGGCGTGAGCGTGCGCATGATTTCGCAGAGCTGCGACGAGATCAACATCATTATCGGTGTCGAGGAGAAGGACTTCGACCTGGCGATTCAGACCATTTACCGTGCCTTCTCCGATGAGAACGGCATTGTGAAGGTCTCCGACCTGGAGGTCCCCGCACCGGTCGATCCCGCCCTGGCCGCGCTCAAAAAGTAGCGACTGCTCGGTAGATTTTTTGGGTCATGTCTCAAAAATCTACGGCGGGGCGTTTCGTTTCGGTTTCGTTTCGACGGGGCGGGTTTCGTGCCCGCCTCGTTCTTGTATACACTGGCAACAATAATCGGCCTGCTCGGCGTGCGGGCAAAAGCCATAACCTTTAAAGGGGGAAGCATGAAACAGTACACGGTTGCTATTTTGGGCGCGACGGGAGCCGTGGGCACCCAGATGCTCGAGTGCCTCAATGAGCAGGAGTTCCCGGTTGGCAAGCTCAAGCTGCTGGCGAGCGCGCGTTCTGCGGGCAAGACCGTCGAGTTCCGCGGCGAGCAGATCGTGATCGAAGAGGCTTGTCCCGAGGCCTTTGAGGGCTGTGACATTGTGCTTGGAGCCGCCGGCGACGACATCGCGAAGGAGCTACTGCCCGAGGCCGTCAAGCGCGGCGCCGTCGTGGTCGACAACAGCCACGCCTTCCGCATGGATCCTGAGGTGCCGCTGGTCGTGCCCGAGATCAATGCCGACGACATCAAGTGGCATCACGGCCTTATCGCCAATCCCAACTGCGCGACCATCATCGGCCTGGTTCCCACCTGGCCGCTGCATCAGCTCGCCGGCGTGAAGCGCATGATCGTCTCCACGTATCAGGCGGCTTCGGGTGCCGGCGCTCCCGGTATGGCCGAGCTCGAGGCTCAGCTGGCCGCCCTGGGCCGCGGCGAGGAGATTCCCGAGCCGCGCGCATTTGCCGCCCAGCTGGCGAGCAACCTGATTCCGCAGATTGGCGGCGTCAAGGAGGAGGGCTTTACCTCCGAGGAGATGAAGCTGCAAAACGAGGGCCGCAAGATCATGCACCTGCCCGAGCTGCGCGTGAACTGCACCTGCGTGCGCGTGCCCGTGCTGCGCTCGCACTCCGAGAGCATTACGCTTGAGTTTGAGCGCGACATTACGGTTGACGAGGCCCGTGCTGCGCTGGCTGCCGCTCCGGGCGTGAAGCTGGTTGACGACATGAGCGCCGAGGATGCGCACGATCGCTTCCCCATGCCGATGGATACGTCCGACCAGGATTTGATTTGGGTCGGTCGCGTGCGCCGCGACATCTCGAACCCCGAGGCCGCGCGTGGCATCACCTTCTGGTGCTGCGGCGACCAAATCCGTAAGGGCGCGGCAACCAACGCCGTCCAGATCGCTAAGCTGCTCTGCGAGTAGTGTGACCTGTCCGGCGGGGGCCGGGCTTAGTTTTCAGAACGTCCTCGACCATGTGTGGCGCCTTGTCCTGCTCCTTCGGAGCTGCGGACAAGGCGCCACACTGGTCTGCGGAGTGTTCTGAAAACTAAGCCCAGCCCCCGCCTGCGGCGACGCTGCTGCAAGCGATCTGCGATGGGGTCGTTGTCGGTTGGGGCCGCTGGGCTGATGTGGGGGCACGTGGCTGTTGCGGGCCCTAGTCCCGGCGGCGACCCCGGCGCTTCGCGCCTGCCGCCTTTTGGGACTGTGGAGCGCCGCCGGCAGCTGCGGCGCTGTTGCGCCTGCTGCCTGCGGGAACTTTGGGGTTGAGGCGGTAACTTTGGCGCGCCTGTGTTTGTTGCTTGTGAGGGCTTAGGGGTTGATGCGAATCGAAGGTGAATGGTTTTCCGGGAAGTGAACGACCTATTTTGGACCCTTGAAGCATCGGCATATTTTGGCCGCCATTTCCTGCGGTTTTATCGCATGAATCCTGCTGTTTTGCAATTAAAAAATGCGGATGCTTCGGGGCCCTAGTTTTACTCGTCCACTTCTCGGAAAACCATTCACCTTCGTTTTTGCCGGACATCGTTTTGGGCGTTGCGACTCGGTATCGGCCGATATTGAGAGGGAAAACGCCCTCTCTTGGACAATCGAGTCTGTCCGGACGCATCTGCGGGAGTTGTCTGCACAATTCGCGGTATTATGGAGCGGAGTTTTGAAAGGAGCCGCTGGTGGTCACGACGACGTTTGCTTCGCCTTTGGGCGAAATCTTGCTTGCCGCTGATGGCCGCGGTCTGACGGGGCTTTGGTTTGAGGGGCAGGAGCACTTTGGCTCCACGCTTCTCAAAGAAGATGCGGAGTACGTTGAAGGTGCCGATGCGGTTTCTGGTGCTGGCGGCATGTCGTCGGTGAGTCCCGCAAATGGTGTAGCCTCTTCGGTGCTTGAACGTTCCTGGGCTTGGCTGAATGCTTATTTTGCAGGGCAGGAACCTCGGTTTACGCCGCCGTTACATATGATCGGCACGGCGTTTCAGCGCGAGGTTTGGTTTGAGCTGCTTTCCATTCCGCGTGGCGAGGTTGCCACGTATGGCGAGATCGCCCGGCGTGTTGCGGCTCGACATCGTGTACCGGGAAACGAGGCGCCCGTTGTGTCTCCTCGTGCGGTGGGGGCTGCGGTCGCACGTAATCCCATTTCGATTATCGTGCCGTGCCATCGCGTGGTGGCGGCCGACGGATCGCTCAACGGATATGCCGGCGGCCTTGACCGCAAGGAGTGGCTGCTGCGGCTCGAGGGTGCGTACGAGGAGTAACGTCAGGACACTTTGCATAGCCAAGACGCCGTGAAAGAACGAGTCGCCGTCTTTTCGCGACCGGCATGCGTCCAAGCGCTCGGCATCTGAGCCTTAAGTTTGGTTAAGCCATATCCTGCGTATTTGAAAACGTGCAGGTTGAGCAGCTAAGGCTGCGCTAAGACGGCTGGCGGTGCGCTATCATCGGCGGTATCGAAACCTGTATAGCCGTGCGCCAAAGGAACAACTATGAAGCTGATGCTTGCCGAGGACGAACCCGGCCTCTCCCGTGCCCTTACCGCGATTCTTCAACATAGCGACTACGAGATCGATGCCGCCCTCGACGGTCTGACGGCGCTCGAATATCTGCTCGCCAACGACTATGACGCCGCAATCCTGGACATCATGGTGCCCGGCATGGATGGCATTGAGGTGCTCAAGCGCACACGCGCCGCCGGTAAGCGACTGCCCATCATCATGCTCACGGCCAAAAGCGAGGTGTCCGATAAGGTTGAGGGCCTGGACGCCGGCGCCAATGACTATCTGACCAAGCCGTTTGCCGCCAAGGAGCTGCTCGCGCGCATTCGCGCCATGACGCGCGCCGCGACTGCGATCGATGCCACGACGCTCAGTGTGGGCAACGTGCGCCTCGATACGGCGGCTTGCACGCTTGTGGGTCCCTTGGGCGAGGAACACCTAGCCAATCGCGAGTTTCAGCTTATGGAACTCTTTATGCGCAACGCTGGCACGCGCATGCCCACCGAGCGTCTGATGCTCGAGGTTTGGGGTGAGGACGCGCCCGAAGGCGCCAACGTGGTGTGGGTCTACATCTCGTACCTGCGCAAAAAGCTGGCGGCGCTGGGTGCCAATGTGGCCATCCGCGCGTCGCGCAACCAGGGATATTCGCTTGAGGTTGTCGAGGAAGGCGAGCAGGCGTGAGCGTGCGCACGTGGTGTAAACGCATGACGGAGCGGTTTCACGCCGCCTCGAGTAGTACGGGGCGGGCAAATTCTGCTGACGCATTGGGCCGCCGCCTGCGTCGCAAGTTCATCCTGGTTGCCATGGGCGCCGTGACCGTGGTGCTCACGCTCATCATCGCCGGCATCAACATCGTCAATTATTCGCATGTCTGCAAGATGGCCGACGCTCGCCTGGACTATATCCTGGCGGGCAAGGACGGTATCGATTGGGGGAACGAGCCTAAAGCCGATCCCGGCCAGGATGCGGTTGCCGGCAAGGTTGCTACTGGTAACCGGGCGGCTGTTCGCGACGGGCGTTTTGAAGGCATGACGGCGGAAGCTCCCTTTGACACGCGCTACTTTACGGTGACGATTGCCGCCGGACAGGTTGCCGATGTCAACACGGCCCGCATTGCCGCGGTGGGTGCCAAGCGCGCCGCCAGTATTGCCGCAAAGTTGCATTCCAAGGGTTGGGTCTCGGGTTTTTCTGGCAATTATCGCTATACGACTGACGTTCAAGACGGTGAGACCACCTATGTGTTCGTGGACTGCTCGCGTGAGCTTGCAAGCTTTCATTCGTTTTTGAGCGCGAGCGTGGCAATCAGTTGCATTGGCTGGTTGGCAGTGCTGGCAATTGTGGCGGGCGCCTCGGGTGCGGTGATTCGGCCGATGGTCGAGAGCTACAGCAAGCAAAAGCGCTTTATTACCGATGCAAGCCACGAGATCAAGACGCCGCTAGCTGTGATCGACGCCGCCAACGAGGTGCAGGAAATCGAGAGCGGCGAGAGCGAATGGACGCAGAGCATTCACGAGCAGGTCGCGCGGCTGACGGCGCTGACGGAGCGTCTGGTGTTCCTGGCGCGTATGGACGAGGGTTCGGCCGGCTTTACCATGACATCGATCGATCTTTCGGAGGCCGTGGACAAGGCGGCGGCGCCGTTTGAGTCGGTGGCGGTTTCGCGCGGCAAGCGTCTGTCGACGTCGATTGCGAGTGGCGTGCGGGCCCATGCCGATGCTGCGGCGGTAGCGCAGGTGGTTGAGTTGCTGCTGGACAACGCCACACGCTACGCAAGCGAGGGCAGCGTGATTGAGCTAAGCCTGCGCGCAGACTCGCGCGGTGCGGGCAAAGGCTCGGCCGAGCTTGTCGTATCGAATGCTGTTGATGAGCTGCCCGAGGGTGACCTGGACCGGCTGTTTGACCGCTTCTACCGCGCAGATGTCTCGCGTAACTCCAAGACGGGCGGCTCGGGCGTGGGCCTATCTGTGGTGCGTGCCATCGCCGAGGCCCATGGCGGGAGTGCTTCTGTCTGCGGCCACAGCAACCAGATTACCTTCATCGTCCGCTTCTAAAACCTGCCAAAATAAACCTGTCCCTTTTTGGTCGGTGGGAAATGGGTAATACTAAAGAGTTATCCGACCAGATGGGAATTAATCGATGGCTTATATCGAATTCAAAGACGTCATCAAAGCGTACGGCGAGGGCGATGCCCGCATTCACGCGCTCGACGGCGCGAGCTTTACCGTTGAGCGCGGTGAGCTCGCCATTATCCTAGGCGCCTCGGGTGCCGGCAAGACCACGGCGCTCAACATCCTGGGCGGCATGGATACGGTAACCTCCGGCACCGTGACGGTGGACGGGCGTGACGTGAGCGCTGCCAACGAGGCACAGCTTGTGGAATACCGCCGCGCCGACGTGGGCTTTGTCTTCCAGTTCTACAATCTGGTCCCCAACCTGACGGCGCTCGAAAACGTCGAGCTCGCAGCTCAGATCTGCCCCGATTCGCTCGATGCCGAACAGACGCTTCGCCAGGTTGGCCTGGGCGAGCGCCTCGCCAACTTTCCGGCGCAGCTTTCGGGCGGCGAGCAGCAGCGCGTGTCCATCGCCCGCGCACTGGCCAAGAATCCCAAGCTGCTTTTGTGCGACGAGCCCACGGGTGCACTCGACTACAAAACTGGCAAGCAGATCTTGCAGCTGCTGCAGGATACCTGTCGCAAACAGGGCATCACGGTCATTATCATCACCCATAACTCCGCGCTGGCGCCCATGGCCGATCGCTTGATTCGCTTTAAGAACGGTCGCGTGGAGAGCGAGACGGTTCAGCAAAATCCCGTGCCTATCGAGACGATCGAGTGGTAGCGCCCATGGACCAAGATCGCCAAAACAGCCAAAACCACGATACGGAGCACGCGGGTCGCGACCGGGAGTTCGCGACCTACCGCACCGCTCAAAGCTCAAACGATATGGTGCCGACGGTTTTTCGCCGTGGCATCTACCGCACAATCCGAGGCAGTCTTAAGCGCTTCTTGTCCATCGTGGTCATCACCGCGCTCGGCGTGAGCGTGATGTGCGGCCTTAAGGCGGGCTGCGAGGACCTGTGCGATTCGGTTGACGCCTATTTTGACCAGCAGAATGTCTATGACATTAACGTGCAGTCGACCTATGGCCTTACGCGTGACGATCTTGCGGCTATCCAAGAGGTCGACGGCGTCGAGACGGCCGAGGGCATTTACACCGAGACCGCCTACACCGCCGTGGGCACAACGCGCGAGCGCGTTGTCGTGCAGAGTCTTTCCAAGGAGAACATCGATCAGCCGGTGCTGGTGAGCGGCGATTTGCCCGAGAGCGCCGATGAGGTCGCGGTGACTTCGAAGTTCCTGAAGGCTTCGGGCAAAAAACTCGGCGATACGGTGAGCTTTGCCGCCAATGACGCGAGCTCGTCCAACCAAAGCGCCAAGGATCAGTTTGCCGCGGGCGATTACACCATTACGGCCGAGGTCCTCGATCCTACCGACGTGAGCTCCGACTCGACAGTCAACGCCTTTCGCGCTGCTTCGGCGGCGGACTATAAGTTCTATGTGAGCGAGGATGCCGCGACATCTTCTTCCTACTCCGCAGTCCACGTGATCGTCGAGGGAGCCAAGAGTCTTAACTCCTATTCAGATGCCTACACGACAAAGATCAACGAGGTCAAAGGCAACATCGAGAAGATCCGCGAGGAGCGTGAGAAAGCGCGCGTCCAGGAGTTGACGGTTGACACGCCGACAAGCTTGAATACGGCCGAGCGTCAGGCCGCCATGCTCTTTGGGATCGAGCAGGATAACATCAACCGTATGGCCGAGGGCAGCGAGGAGCGCGTCCAGGCTCAGGCCGAGTTGGACCAGCGCCGCGCCGCCGCCGACCAGCATTTTGCCGATGCCCGCGCCGAGCTTTCCGATCTGGGCGAATGCACCTGGTACATTCAGGACCGCGGTAACATCGCAAGCTACTCGAGCGTCGAGAGCGACAGTTCTTCGATCGAGGCCATCGCCACGGTTTTCCCATTTATCTTCTTTGTCGTCGCTGTGCTCATCAGTCTTACCACCGCCACGCGCATGGTCGAGGAGGAGCGCACGCTTATTGGCCTGTACAAGGCGCTTGGCTATTCACGCGAGCGCATCCTGTCCAAATACGTGGACTATGCGCTGTGGGCATGTCTGATCGGCGGCGTGCTCGGCAACATCATCGGATTTGTGGGCCTGCCGCTGTTCCTGTTTACGGTGTTCGACGACATGTACTCGCTGCCCCAGATGCTGCTCTCGTACGACATCGTGTCCTCAATCGTCTCGGTGGCGCTGTTTGCCGTGGGCGTGGTGGGCGCTACGTTTATCGCCTGCCGCCACGAGATGGCCGAGACCCCAGCCTCGCTCATGCGTCCCAAGGCCCCGCGTGCCGGCTCGCGTATTCTGCTCGAGCGTATCGGCTTTATCTGGCACCGCATGGGCTTTTTGAACAAGGTGGCAGCACGTAACCTGTTCCGCTACAAAAAGCGCGCCTTTATGACCATCTTCGGTATCGCCGGCTGCACGGCGCTCGTGATCTGCGGTATGGGCATTCGCGATACGTCGGTGGCGCTTTCGCCCAAACAATACGGGCATATCACGCGCTATGACTTGCTGGCGGTCGCCAATCCCGACGATTTTTCGCAGACGTGCGCGGCGTTGGATGAGCGCAACGCGGCCAATGATTCCAACGTGACCGTGACTTCGACGCTGCCGATTATGACCGACAACGTCACCTTTACATTCGGCGGCAAGAGCGAGACCGTGCAGCTCATCGTGGTGCCCGATGACCGCACGGGTGACTTGGGCGATTACGTGCGCCTGGAGGATGAGTCCAAAGAGCCTCTCGCCTTGCGTGACGGGGATGTGTATTTGAGCAAGAGCTCTCAGCTGGTGCTGGGGATTCAGCCGGGCGATACGGCGCACGTCCAGGATTCGTCGCTCAATGTTGCCAAGGTCAAAGTCAGCGACATTTCGCTCAACTACCTGGGCAACACGCTTTACATGACGCAGGGCACCTATGAGCGCGCGTTCGGTCGAAGCGCACGCCTTAACGGCGTCTTTGTGCTGCTTAAGGGTTCGTCGGCCGACCAGATTGCGTTTAGCAAGAATCTTAAGAGTGACGGTTGGCTTACGATTTCGAGTACGGCCGAGCATTGGGAGAACTACGAGGCGAACTTTACGATTATCAATTCGGTCGTAGTGCTCGTGACCTTTATGGCGGCGTGCCTGTCGTTTGTGGTGGTGTTTACGCTGTCCAACACCAACATCTCCGAGCGCGAACGCGAGCTGGCGACCATCAAGGTGCTGGGCTTCCGTCGCGGCGAGGTGCACCATTACGTCAACAAGGAGACGTTGATTCTCACGGCGATCGGCGCTGCGCTGGGCGTGCCGCTGGGCGGCTTGCTGGCCGAGAGCTTTACCTACATTTTGCAGATGCCGTCGCTGTACTTTGACGTCGAGGTCGAGCCGCTAAGCTACGTGCTCGCCGTGGTGCTGGCCTTTGGCTTTACGTTTATCGTCAACCTCGCCACCAATCGTACCCTCAACAAGATCGACATGGTCGGTGCCCTCAAGAGCGCCGAGTAACCTGCCAAAAAGGGATAGGTTTATTTTGGCAGGTTTTATCTGGGCAAACGCCGGACAACCATTAGGTGGCCCGGCGTTTGCCCCGTTTTGCTGGGGATGTCTGTCGTTCAGTGCTCTTACTGGCCAATCCAGTGTTGCGCATAGCTCTTAATGTCCTCGGTAAAACCGTCAAGGTCGTCAAGGGTGATCACGCTGTCGATAAGCAAATTGGCTATCTCGCGGTGCATTGTGCTGCGGCGAATGTCGTTTGCAATTACGCCTGAGGACAGCTTGTCTCTATTGAGGTGCTCTTCTAGTGCCCAAAATCTACTGGACGCTTCGCTGTCGCCGTTCAGCATCTCAACGTACTGGCCGATGAGCTTTTCCATATAACGTTCTTGCCATTGAGGAAGCATTTTCTTAAACAGCTTCCAGTCGCTTTCGGCTACGTCGCGCATATGTCCTCCGCTCGTCAAACGGGCTTTCCATTTGCCTTTCATTCTATTTGGTTTTCGCTCGCAGGCGTGGATGAGAGGCTCTCTTTAGCCTTCGAGATTGGGCTTGAATGGGTCGTATGCCACAAAACGGGCCTGTCTACTACGTTTAATTGGATACCCTCAACCATGCCGGGAAAACGAAAAATAAAACCGCAGGTAGAAGGCCTGTCGATTTTCAAAAAAGGCAGGTATGGTCGGCTCTCTCGAGTTAAACGTAGTAAATAGGCCCTTTTCTTGGCGCGTGGTCAGCTCAATGCTAATCTCCGTGCCGGAACTGGCCCAGCTGTTTGTAAGTTGCGGTGATATAGGGACTGTTTGGCGCTTTGGAGCCTCAAAACAGTCCCTATATCACCGCAACTTGGAAGGGGCGGGCGGTGTCGGATGAGTGGCGCTGGCTGGTTGGGGCGGTTTAGGCCTGTTTGCGGCACTTCCATTGTTTGCGACACCAGCGCATGAGCGCCTTTACGATGGGAATCGTGATGAGGATGATCCATGCAGGATGGGGCTGTCCCAAACAGAGCCACATGTAGAGGAACCAAGCGATGGCGGCTGCTGGATAGACGCATTCAGTGAGCTTTGACAAATGGCGTCGATCGATAAAGTCACCAATCGCGTAGTAGACGGGAACCAAAAAGACGAGGAAAAGCCCCATGCCCCATGTGCCGTAGACAATGCCGAGCACCAGATAGGCGAGAGTGACAAGTGCGGGGAAGGGGAATTTGTTCCATGCACGTCCGACCTTGGTGTGGAAATGCTTGCCATGATGGTCGAGCTTGTCGTGTGCCTCCTTCCAGCTGGAAAACGTCTCGCCGTCGATGGTGACGGTGCCGTCGTCATTGGTACGCACGCTATGTCCATCGTCCTCAAGCGTATCGATATGCACGCCGCCCGGCCCCACATGCACCTCTTCGCCCTTGCGCTCGTTGGTCACATGGATGCCGCTCCAACCAACATGGACTTCCTCGCCTTTATTGGGATCAATGACGTGGATACCGCGCGCGAGGGAAATATCGACAAGTGGTTTGTCACCGCAATCGGCGTGCTCGGCAGAATCCTCAGCCTCGTCAGCCACATCCGCCGTCTCGGTGTCGGCGCTACCGTCCTCCGGGCCGTCGGCATCGTTGGTCGCCTCCCCATATAGCAGCTTGTCCAACGACACGCCATACAGCGCGGCGAGCGCAATGAGGTTATCGGTATCGGGTGAGGACTCGCTGCGCTCCCATTTACTAACAGCCTGGCGGCTTACGCCCAGCTGGGCAGCAAGCGCCTCCTGAGAAAGCCCGGCAGCTTTACGGCGATCGACGAGGCGCTGTGCCATCGCAAGATCCATGGTGGTTCCTTTCGTTTGATGGTCGAATCGAATGAGCCGAGTATGCCGAGAACAACCGGTAGCGACCACCATTTCTAGTTAGAATCTGCTCAAACCCTACCGCAACTACCGGTAGCAACCCCTAACGACCAGCCATTTTAGGACAAATGTCAATGCAAGTAGCAGCCAAGAGCTCCCACTCAGTAAATTGCGGTGGAATAGTTCCTAAATTCAGCCATTTGGGGGTGCGGACGATTTCTTGGACCGCGCCTAGGCGTATCCAAGCTTCCTGC
>CAMQJB010000028.1 GCA_947002045.1 uncultured Collinsella sp. | reverse complement strand
TTTTGTCCACCCCCCCCCCCCCCCCCCGCCGGGGGGGGGGGGGGCCGCCCCCCCCCCCCCACCCCCCCCCCCCCCCCCGGGGGGGGGGGGGGCCCCCCACACCCCCCCCCCCCCCCCCCCCCCCCCCCCGCCGCCCTATGCATCGAACGCCGGCAACACTAGGAAATCATAAGCTCAAAGGAATCCGTGATGCGCGTTCCCATATTAACGGCGCCGTCTCCCGATTCGACTGTGGTATTCAGGTAGTACTTGCCGTTCTTCTTTTTAGGTACACCCGTAACCGTAAGGTCGCAGCCGTCCTCCTCGACGGGAAGCGAGAATTCAAAACCCTTGTTTCTAACAAACGTACCGGTGACGTCCGTGTAGGTGCGATAGTCGTCACCATCGGATTGGGCGACGGTTTTTTCGGCGTTGTAGGTATCGTGGGCATGCAGCGTGGCCGAGATGTCTGCAACCGCTTCGCCGGAATCGCTGATGCTCTTAAACACAATCACAAGGTCGTTTTTGCTCGCGCCGTAGCAAGTATGGCCCCAAGAGTTGCCCGTCTCCTTAAGTGCCCCGCGCCACGTGGTGTTGGCAAAGCTCGTGGGCTTATCGATGTTGAGCTTCGCCGTGCTACCAGAGGTCGTGGTGATCGACGAGGTCGCATTGCCCGTCGTGGAAGAGCCCTCGGCATTGGAGCTGGCGTCCTCGCCGTTCTTGCTTGCGGTCTTGAGCTCCGCCTTAGCATCCTTAAGGTCGGACTTTGTCTGATCGAGCTCGTCTTGCGTTTTTATGAGTTCGTCCTTGGAAGATTCAAGCTGCTTCTTGAGCTTTTGAATCTGCTCCGTATTTTGCGGATGGGCCAAACCATATGAGTAGCCCGCCCAGCCGGTTCCCGCGCACAAGGCGGCAACGACAATAACGCCGGCGGCGATGGCGGGCGCATACGACTTGCCCAGGCGCTTGCGTGCCAGCTTGTACTCGGCCTTGGCCGTCTTGAGGCTCTCGCGGTCCTGCTCGAGCTGCTCTTCCTCACTGAGCGGCGTAGAACCAAAATCGGCATGGCAGGCAGGCTCAGTTTCCACATCCTCGATCGTAGTGCCAAAGTCTGACAAGGGATCGACTACACGCGTGGCGTCCGAATCGGATTCGAGCGCAGCGGGCTCAGACGCGCCGGGTGCCGCCACCGGCTGCTCGTCTGCTTTCGAGGCAACATCCGCCTTAGGCAACTCCACCGTTGCCGCCGTAGCGGCCTCGCCGTCGCGCCAAGAAAAGGCAGGACTCTGTGACACGGTCTGGGGCGTAGTATAGGGATCTTCGGGAGCGGGCACAGTCGGCGAGGGCGCGGCAAGAGGCGATCCACACTCAGAGCAAAAACTAGCGTCATCGGGCAACAATGCACCGCAATAAGGGCATTCCATAGGGCACAACCTCTCAAAATGTGTCGCTTGCAGCCATCCTGCAACTTGGCGTATATGCCCTATAATGTCTCGATAGTTATGCAAAGCGTTGCGCAACATTTTTCGAGTCGGTACGCTTTGAGCGTAGCCATTTCCTAACATGTTTGCAGTACGTCATTAAAGTTATCTGGGGAGGCAGCCATGGCGGCGGAAACACCGTGCTCGGTCCTCTACAACGACATCCGATCGTTCGGCGGTCTCAAGCATCTCGAGATTGCGCGAATGCTCATCAACGGCAATTCGTATGCAGGCAGCACCCTGCTCGACAAATGCTCTACCAACCGCTCGTACCTCACTCGCTACATCGTCCACCGCGAGCCCGATCAGTGTGCACCAGGCATCTACAATGACCTTACCGTCTCCACGCTTAACCTTGCCGCCGCCATTAGCAACAAGCTCGGCGGAGGCGATCACGCCTATCAGGAAATATCCGAGCATTACAGTGGCCCGGCGGCCCAAGGCATGATGTCTATTCTCGCCGATTATGACCTCGACGACCGCCTCTACGCCAATGCTTTGGGGCGTATCAACAGCTCCGATGACCACAGCCCCCGCGAAAAAAGCACGCTCTTCTTGATGCTCTTTGTGGCAACGGGGGCGCTCGCCGATCCCGTTCAGGGCGTGGCCACCGTCGAGCGCTTTTGCGACAGCAAGACGGGCGAGCACTTTGGCACCACCGAAACTACCGTCGGACGTGGCTTTATGAGCAGCCTGGAGCAGCCGCGCACCGTCGCCCCCAACCTCGGTCTGCTCAGAACCCATGCCGACAACTGCGCCGGCATGCAAATCCATCCCCTCACACGCGATCCGCGCGGCACCGTGATTGGTTCTTTGCCCAAAACCTCGCCCAGCATCACCGATGTGGGCGCCGACGCATCGCGCGAGCATCTTCGCATTTGGCTCGAGGGTGAGCACTGGTACGCCCAGGGCCTTGGATCGACCAACGGCACAGTGCTCGAATCGGGCGCGGGCGACGGCGATATTGTGATTGAGCCGCCGCGCGACCAACGCGAGCCCGGCAAAGTCTATCCCCCCGTGGAAATCGCCAACAGCGACAGGCTCCATCTGGGTCTCTACACGACATTCCTTGTCATTGTGGACTAGCACGGACGGCGATCGGAAGACGGTCGCCGTCCGTCTTTCGTCTTCTACCTTCTGCGTCGTAAACGACAATACTCAGCGGCATACGTGGGCAGTGCGGCTATCATGGTTCTTTACCGATATCCGCACTGCTCACGTATACGTGCGGCAACCCATGCCAGACAAAGGAACGCCATGGATACTACCGATAGCGCCTATGGCGACAAACTCATTCGTCTCGACACGTTCGATACCGCCGTTGCGGTCGACCCCAGCGCCGAGGATGATGCCAAGCGCCGGTTTATGACGCTTATTCTTCAGACGGCATACCGCGACGACGGCAATATCGGGCACGTGCTGCGCGCGACCAACACGAGCGGCGAGGTCTTTGCCGTCAAGCTACTCAAGGACAACGCCATCCTTTCCGGCCAAGCCCCCGATCGCTCCGCCGAGCAAGCGGCTGCGCACCTGGCCAACACCGCCGCGCTGTTCGAGGAGTACCGCCATCTGTGCACCGTCTCGCACCTGCGTGGATTTCCGCGCGTCTATGGCTACGGATCGTGCGAGGATGACCCGCTCATCCTCATGGAGTGGGTCGAGGGCACCTCACTCAAGCAGGCGCTACCTCTGCTTCCGCACGATGTCTCGGGCGGGCTAACCACCCAGATGGTGGCCGCCGTTGGAAACGCCGTGCTTCGCGCACTCCTGATGACCCAGGGACTCGTAAATCCGGTCGTCCATCGCGACCTGTCGCCCGCCAATATCATGTTCCGTACCACCAGTCGAACGCTCGAGCAGCAGATCGTCGATTGCTCCTTTGACCCCTGCCTCATCGACATGGGCTCCGCGACCATGGCCCTCGGCGATGACACGATCACCCGGCGCGCCGACATCTGGCGCTTTGCCACGCCCGCATACGCCGCGCCCGAGATGCTCACGCAGGATATCGAAGGCATCGCGGCCCTTCGCCGCTCGCCCGCAATCGACGTCTACGCGCTTTCGAGCATTCTGTACCAGCTCTACAGCGGTCGCAAGCCGTTCGATGTGGAGTCGACGGGCGCCGCGGCAACCGGCTCGTTCTACCTTATAAAGACCAAGACCAAGCCGGCACCGCTCGAGCCGCGATGCAATGACGACGAAGCGCTCGTCCAGATCATCATGAAAGGCATCTCAGTCGAGCAGTGCGATCGTCCCACCGAGCAGCAGATGCTCGAGGTGCTCTCGGCATACCTCACCGATGCCGAATCAGAGGGCCGCGAAGGTGCAGGGAACGAAGCCGCAATTGATATCGATTCTGGCACGCACCTTAAGGTCGACGTCGCCGGCGAGCGCGCGCGAGAGATCCTGGAGCAGGCCCGGCACGATGCCATGACCCGCCGCCGCTTTATTATCGGTGGCGTTGTCGCAGCCGTTGCGGGGCTCGGCGTTATCGGGGCGGCAACCCATGGCTTTGGCATCCCCGACTACCTGGACGGCATCCGCGGTTCACTTGACGACTACACCTGGGATCAGCTGCAGGAGATTTCGCTCAAGATCAAGGCTGCCGAGACCCGTAGCGAGGCACGCGAGATTGCAAAGCGCTACCATCTGCTCGATGCCGATGGGCATATCCCCTATCCGTGTACCAAGCGCGTGAGGCTCACCAACGGACTGCACGTCGGCGCGCAGCTTGTGGGTATCCGCCACGATGAACTTCTGGACGGGACGGGCAAGGCCGGACTGACGTTTATGTTCGATGCCGGCATTGCCGAGCGCGATGCAGCGCCCCAACCGTTGAACGCCGGCTGGGCAGATTGCGAGCTGCGGGAATGGCTCGACGGCGACGGCCTTAAGCTGCTGCCCAACGAGTTGCGCGCACTCATTAAATCTGTCAAAAAGATCTCGAATAACGTTGGCGCTGCCAAAAGCGCATCGTGTCTGAGCGAGTTGCCCGCAACCCTTTGGCTGCCCGCCATGGTCGAGCTGTGCGGAGTGCAGCCGCCCGAGTCATTTGCCGAGGGCTTTCACTATCTGGCCGACATCTATAACGGCGAGGGCAAGGAGTACCAGCTCTTCCGCGAGCTCAAGGTAAGTCCGTATACCACGAACGAGATGTTGGTTCGCCAGTGGAAGGGCAGGGACACCTGTTGGTGGGAACGAACGGCGAGTCCCGACACATCGGAGAGCGAAGGCACACTCTATATGAATCGCGTGGGACACGACGGCGACGCCTTTACGTACGCCACGCCTGCGGAAAAGCCAAACAAGCGAACCTGCGTGATCCCCGGGTTCTGCATCTAGGCAGCGGGCGTCTTGCCGTGACGGGACCCCACCCCGGCAATTGTCTTGATCTGTAACAGTTAGAACCCAAAAACCGGTCTAGTTGTTACAGATCGAGACAAACCCCAGCCCCGCGAGACAACATCTCAATCTGTAACAGTAAGGGGTTAAAAACCTCTCTAGATGTTACAGATTGAGACATTTGGGTTGACCGAAGACGGTCTGTCTCGATCTGTAACAGTTAGAGGTTATATTTTCCGCCAGATGTTACAGATTGAGACATTGAGTTTGCTGCCAACTATTTGTCTTGATCTGTAACAAATACTCGGTAAAACGGGGTCCAGTTGTTACAGATCGAGACGTTAGTTTTCGGCTGAAATGTTTGTCTAAATCTGTAACAGCTATGGTTCAAAAACCGGTCCAGATGTTACAGATTGAGATGATTTGTTGGGGCGGACCATCGGTCAACCAACTACCCTCATCTGTAGCGAGATGTCATACATTTATTCTGTACTAGACACCCCCAGGGGGTATGGGTGTATAGTATCGGCAGGTTAACAATTCCAGCACCGACCACAGAAAGGAGAAGCCATGGCTCAAGATAAGTTCGACGTGGGTGGCATGACATGCGCCGCCTGCCAGGCGCACGTGGACCGTGCCGTGAGCAAGCTCAACGGCGTCCAAAGCGTCGCGGTCAACCTACTCGCCGGTTCCATGATGGTCGACTATGACCCCGCGCAGGTCTCCCCCGCCGATATCTGCACCGCCGTCGACCGTGCGGGCTACTCGGCCTCGCCCGTCGATGCGGGTACCGGTGCCGCCGGCTCAAACGGCAGCACGCAAGCCAGGTCCGGCGCCGCCCACATGGAGTCGCCCACCAAAAAGTTGGAGGCCGCCGCCTCTGCCATGCACACCCGCTTCATCGTCTCGATCGCATTCCTTATCCCACTGTTCTACATAGGCATGGGACACATGCTCGGCTGGCCGCTGCCCGGCATTTTCACCGACCATACCCACAGCATGACGCTCGCCCTCACCGAGCTCGTCCTGCTCATCCCCATCGTCTATGTCAACGACGCGTACTTTATAAACGGGTTTAAATCGCTCGCGCATGGCGCGCCCACCATGGACGCCCTTATTGCCGTGGGCGCCACCGCCTCCATCGCCTGGTCGCTCTACGCCATGTTCATCATGGCCGACCAGCTAGCCGCGGGTCAGGTCCACGAGGCCATGATGACGAGCATGGACAATCTGTATTTTGAGAGCGCGGGCACGATCCTGTCGCTCGTCACCGTGGGCAAATACCTCGAGACGCGCAGCAAGTCCAAAACCGGCGGCGCCATCGAGGCGTTGATCGACCTGGCGCCCAAGACTGCGACCGTCGTGGCAGAGGACGGCACCGAGACCACCGTCGACGTCGACAGCATCCTTCCCGGCCAGGTCCTGCGCGTGCGCCCCGGCGAGTCCATCCCCGTCGATGGCGTGGTGCTCGAAGGCAGCTCGGCCGTGGACGAGAGCGCGCTCACCGGCGAGTCCATCCCCGTGGAAAAGATCGCCGGCGACACCGTCAACGCCGCCACGGTCAACCGCACCGGCTCGTTTACCTTCCGCGCCACGCGTGTGGGCGCCGAGACATCGCTCGCCAAGATTATCCAGCTCGTCGAGGATGCCAACGCCACCAAGGCGCCTATCGCTCGCATGGCCGACAAGGTCGCCGGCGTGTTCGTGCCCGTGGTGTTCGCGATCTCGGCCGTGGCCTTTGCGGTGTGGATGGCATTGACCGGCAGCATAAACGAGGCGCTCACCTCCGCCGTGGCCGTGCTGGTGATCAGTTGTCCGTGTGCACTGGGTCTGGCCACGCCCGTCGCCATTATGGTGGGCACCGGCAAGGGCGCCGAGATGGGCATTCTGTTCAAGAGTGCCGAGGCGCTGGAGAACCTGCGCAGCGTGGGCACCGTGGTGCTCGATAAGACGGGTACGGTCACCCGCGGCAAGCCTGCCGTGACCGATATCGTGGTAGCCACGCGCGCCGACGGCTCGCCCGCCATGAGCGAAAAGGCACTGCTCAAGCTGGCCGCCGCATTGGAGCGCTCAAGCGAGCACCCGCTGGCCGAGGCGATTATGGCCGAGTGCGAGACGCGCGGAATTGTCGCGCGCATGGTCGAGGACTTTGCCGCTGTGCCCGGTCGTGGCGTTACGGCGCGCGAGGGACAAAATGTCATCGTAGCCGGCAACGTACGTCTGATGGACGAGCTGGGCGTTACCGTGCCCGCGGGCCTTGCCGAGCAATTTGCCGCCGAGGGCAAGACGCCGCTGTTCTTTGCCAAGAACGGCGAGCTTGCCGGCACCGTTGCCGTGGCTGACGAGGTCAAGGAGACGAGTGCCGGGGCCATCGCCGCGCTGCGTTCGCTCGGCGTCGACGTGCGCATGCTCACCGGCGACAACCGCGTGACGGCCGAGGCCATCGCCCGCCGCGTGGGGCTGAGCAACGAACAGGTTATCGCCGACGTCCTGCCCGCCGACAAGGAACGCCACGTGCGCGAGCTGCAGGATGCGGGCGGCAAGGTCGCCATGGTGGGCGACGGCATCAACGACTCCCCCGCTCTGGCGCGCGCCGACGTGGGTCTGGCCATCGGCACCGGCGCCGACATCGCCAAGGAGGGGGCAGATGTGGTGCTCATGCGCAGCGACCTCATGGACGTCGCCCGCGCCATCGAGCTGTCGCGCGCCACGATCCGCAACATCAAGCAGGACCTGTTCTGGGCGCTGTTCTACAACGGCATCGGCATTCCGCTCGCCGCGGGCGTGTTCTTCCCCCTCACCGGCTGGCAACTCTCGCCGATGTTTGGCGCCGCGGCCATGAGTCTGTCGAGCGTGTGCGTCGTAAGCAATGCGCTGCGCCTGCGAACCTTTAAGCCTAAAGTGGCAAAATAGGCTCACCATTAAGTCCATTTAGAACGGGTTTTCCAGGTGCCCGAGATTGACCTGAAAGAGGAGCGACGCGTACTTTGGTACGCGAGCGACGGCTTGAGGGTCAAGGTCGGGTGTCTGGGAAAGCCGACACAGCAGAGAGGAATACCCATGCGTTTCACAATTAAGACTT
Organism: uncultured Collinsella sp.; assembly: GCA_947002045.1. Lineage (GTDB taxonomy): Bacteria > Actinomycetota > Coriobacteriia > Coriobacteriales > Coriobacteriaceae > Collinsella. The sequence goes on along the minus strand of CAMQJB010000028.1, from coordinate 18,141 downwards.
CCGGCCTTATGTGCGGCCACTGCGACGCCACCGTCGAGACGGCGTTGCTCAACGTTGCCGGCGTGACCGACGCCGACGCCGATCACGAGACCCAGACCGTCCAGGTGGAGTGCGCCGACACCGTGACCGCCGAGCAGCTCGCCGCCGCTGTCGAGGCCGCGGGCGAAAAGTTCCACGCCCTATCCGTGACCGCCGCATAGCAGACGCTGCCTACTCAATCCTCAGAAGTTGCGGTGAAATACGGACTGTTGAGCCGCCCTAGGCCTTTAAACAGTCCGTATTTCACCGCAACTGACGGGGGCATCCGGAAGATCGACCAGAAACGAGGACCCGCCATGATGGCAGACCATAAATCGGTGACCCGCATGCTCAAGACGGCACGCGGGCAAATCGACGGCATCCTGCGGATGGTGGAGGAGGACCGTTACTGCGTCGACATCTCCACGCAGCTCATGGCCACGCAGGCGCTCATCGCCCGCATCAACGCCGATGTGTTGAAGGCACACATCGAGGGCTGCGTCGCCTCGGCCATCGAATCGGGCGACGAGGAGCTCAAAGCCGCCAAGCTCGCCGAGATCGAACGCGTCGTCGACAAGCTCTCCAAGTAATTGGGGCATTGGGGACAGACTACTTTGCACCGTCTTGGTGTTCCGGGGACAGGAATGTTTGCACCACCTTGGTGCAGATTAACCTGTCCCCCTTGCTCTAAATCGGGTATAAAGGCGTGCAGTATATCGAACGAAAGGCAATTTGCATGAATGACTTTATGAAGGGTCGCAATGGTGCCGATGAACTCACCATCGTGATGGGTTTTGCCGGCATCGTCATCGCGATGATCGGATCGATGGCCCGCATCCAGTGGCTCAGCTGGATCGCCATCGCCGTAATCGTACTCGGCGTGCTGCGTGGCCTGTCCAAAAACATCGACGCACGTCGCAGGGAGAACGAGGCCTTTGTCGCCGCGACTGCAAACGTACCCGGCTTGGGCAAGTTTGTAGCTAGCTTGGGCGGCGGAGCTGCAGCGGCCAGCACCTCACGCGCGGCCGGCACCAGTAAGGAAGATTTTGAGCGTGCCAAGCGCACGGCCAAGAAGATGTGGAAGGGTCGCAAGACCACGGCATACCTCAAGTGCCCCAACTGCGGCCAGATGCTCTCCGTCCCCAAGGGCAAGGGCAAGATCCGCGTCACCTGTCCCAAGTGCCACGCCAAGATGGAGACGCGCTCGTAGCCGCCATACCGTGAGACAAAATGAAAGCCGAGGCCTCGCACTGAGACCTCGGCTTTTTTTGATTATGACAAAGGGGTTGCCCCTTGTCGCATCGCCATATCGCGCGCTTACGCCACGCCATCGCGGGCAAGCTCCTCGGCCAGCGCCTCGGACGGCATGGCCATAATCGCGTCGAGCTCGGCGTCCACCTCGGGAATGCGCTTCACCTTGAGCTTGCGCATCAGATCGCCACGACACATCACGTGCATCGGCTCACGCAGCGCGCACAGGTCATCGAGCGGGTTCTCGCGCGTCACCAGGATATCGGCGGCCTTACCGCACTCGATCGTGCCGGTCTCGCCGCCCAGCCCCAGCAGCTCGGCATTGACTTGCGTGGCCGTATGCAGCGCGAAGGCGTTGCTCACGCCGACATACTTGGCAAAATAGGCCACCTCACGCCACATGTCGTACTGCGTCACAAACGGGCAGCTCGAATCCGTGCCAAGGCCTACCTTAACGCCAGCTTCCAGTGCGGCACGAGCGCTCTCGATAATGCCCGAGCACACGATGTCGCCGTTCTTCTTTTGCGTATCGGTCGAATGAGTCTTTTCCGGATCGAGCAATACAAACGGCAGCGCCGGGCTGATAGTGCAGGTCACGCTCGGCGCACGTCCCTCGAGCTGCGTACCCGCGGCGCCACGGTACAGCTCCAGAATCTCGGGCGTCAACGGAGCGCCGTGCTCAATCGTGTCAACGCCGGCCTCAAGCGCGGCCTTCACGCCCTCGGTACTCTCGACATGAGCCATAACCGGAAGGCCCATATCGTGCGCCGCCTTGCACGCCGCTGCGGCAACCTCCACGGGCATACGCAGCACACCCGGCTCGCCCACCTCGGTCGCGTCGAACACGCCACCCGTTACGAACAGTTTAATGACGTCGGCACCGCGCGCATACAGGTCGCGCACCTGTTCGGCTGCCTCGGCGGGACTGTTGGCCACCTGGGCGAACAAGCCTGCACCATGGCCGCCCGGCACCGTGATGCCCGTTCCCGGCGCCACCAGGCGAGGACCCTGATACCTGCCGGCATCGATAGCATCGCGCACGGCAAGATCGGCAAACAGCGGGTCGCCCGCGCCGCGCACCGTGGTCACGCCACTTGCCAGCTGCTGTTGGGCGCTGCCCTTAAGAATGTGGCGGACAATGGCGCGCCCCACGGGATTATCGAGCTTCTTCATCAGCGCGCCCGCATCGCCCGCCGAAACCGGCTTGCCCGAACCGCACAAATGCACATGCATATTGATGAGGCCTGGCATGAGATACGCCCCTGCCAGGTCGATGACCTCGGCACCTGCAGGCGCCTGCGCCACGGCACTCGGCCCCATCCACGTGATGAGACCACGCTCAACGACCACGGCCATATCGGGCTGCGGCTCCATATGTTCCGAACCATCCAGGACGGTCGCATTGATAAACAACGTGGAACGATCGGCAGACGCCATATCGAGCTCCTCCCTCACGATTAACTTGAACATTTGTCCATTATCACCCAGCGCGACAGGGTTGCTGCGGACATATCGGCTAACGGGAGGAAGAGAAGGGCGTGAGAATGAACAGACCAGTGCAGCGATGCTTCGGTCGTTCCAGCAAAACGTCTCGATCTGTAACAGGTAGACCAGTTTTCAGCCGCCAGATGTTACAGATTGAGATTTTTCGTCAGCCGCCAACCTTCCATCTCGATCTATAACAGTTAGAAGGTAAAACAGTCCTTTGTTGTTACAGATCGAGACATTCCCCAGCCCCATCGTCAAACGTCTAAATCTGTAACAGGTAGACAGGTTTTCGGCCTCTAGATGTTACAGATTGAGATCTTTTAGCGGTAGCCAACCTTTTGTCTTGATCTGTAACAGTTACGAGGCCAAACGGCCCCTTGTTGTTACAGATCGAGACAAACTCAGCAGGAACAACCACATCCGTGTCAGTTGCACCCCTCAGCGCCCATACCACTGCCGCCTCCATTGCCCAGCCAAATCGGCCCGCTGCGAAATACCCGCCAGCCTCATCTTTTCAGCTAGCTTTCCCGGGTTCTTGAGTTCATCAAACGTGAACCGAAGCACCTTGTGCCCGAGCATTGTCAGATGAGATTCCCGCTGACGCTCTGCCACGAATGGGCCGACCGACTCCCGACCCTCGCCGCTCTGCAAGGTATACTTCCCCTTCCCGTCCAGCTCGCCAATCACGCACGTCCCGTCCTCGAGCCTCCAGAAATAATCAACGCGAAACACTTGGCCCGAATCAAGCGGATCGCGAAACTCCACCTGCAACTCCGGAACCGGAAAGCCGTATGCAATAAAGAATGCTCGGAACCGAGACTCGCCACCGTTTTCGGACAGCCCGTCCGCATGCGACGCAATCACCTGAGCTCTGCGATACCCTCGCCTGCCCTCGCAATCGACCTGGAGCCGTTCGCAGAGGTCGTCGCGCGATACGTCCCTTGCCCGCAATGCAGAATCGGCGATCGCCAACCCGTAGGAGAACGGCGCATGCAGCAGACAATCCTCCACCGTGCGCCAAAACGGCGTCACCCGCACGCCATCGACTTGTTCAAGTGCACCCGCCGCCTGCGGACGCAGCAGTCTACACCCCATACTCAATGCCACCGAACAACCCGTCTTGACCAAGTAACGCGGCCCGAGCAGATCATTCGGCACCTCCAGACCCCATATCAGCGCGGCATCATATCCCCAAAACGCCCAATCGGGGTGAAACTCGGCAAGCCCCTTGATGGTCCACCGCGCCCGCTCCGGCGGCGTCAACGCATCCCATTCATGCTGAAAACAGAAAAGGTGCGATTCGGGCTCCGCAATATCGTCTGTGCCCACATGGCGCCGCAGCCACATGAGCTCGGCATTGCCGTGCGTCACAAGCGGCACGCCTTGTTCAGCCGCCTCCGTGAGCCTGGCAAGCATCCTATTCCGCGCCAAGGTGTTACGTGTCGCCTGCTTGTGTTTAAAAACGGTATTAGACACTTCCATCACCACCACATCGAAAAAATGGGCCATCGCCGCTGTTACCGCCGCTGACAAACGTCTCGACCTGTAACAGTTACGGGCACAAGCAGCCGCCAAACGTTACAGATCGAGACGTTCGCGCAGCATTAGACCTCTTTGTCTCAATCTGTAACAGGTAGGTCGAGTTTTGGCCTGTAGATGTTACAGATTGAGACATTCCCCCTGCCGGGTTCAAAACATCTCGATCTGTAACAGGTAGACCGGTTTTTTGTCCCTAGACGTTACAGATCGAGATATAAAGGCGGAAGGCAAGGCAGGCGACAGCTGCCCATCCCCTACTCCCACTCCTGCTCGTAGATGTTGAGCGACTTCACATACCGCCCCTGGGCACCCATGATGTCGCGGACCAGCCTCAGAAAGAAGCTGATACACGAGGTATCGAAGCCGTCTTCCAGGTCTTCCGGATGGACGGCGCCAGGCCCGTCGACTGCCGTATCGCTCAGGCGCGCTATGTCGTAGAGGTAGAGCTGCCCCGCCGTCAGCCAGACATCGTCGACGCACGCAATACGCACCGCAATCGCACCATCACGCCAGTGCTCTTTTTGCACGATATGTGGGTCGTAAACATCAAAACGACGGTCGGTGCGCGTGTCGTGCAGCGCGACCATACCAGTCGCAGAATCCTTGTCCAAAATGCCAAAGCGCGAAAAATAATGCGTGTCGCGCACTTGTTCGAGCCGCCTGAGCGAAGCAGGCGAAAGTGACGCCGGCGGTTCGTCAACATACAGCTCAAGCAGCGTCTTGCCATGGTAATAGGGACGCTCGAACAGCAGCCAATCGGTAAATGCCATGTTATAGGCCATGATTTCATTTTGCGAGGGCTCCTCGCAATAGCTGAGCCATGGATCAACGATAATCTCGAACTGCTCGCGCGCCGACTCCAAAAACTGAAACTTGCGCAGCATCCAAAACTGAGCCATGTCGGCAATATCGTTAACGATAGCTTCGGCCAGACGTCCCCGGTCCAAAACATGATCAGCCATGGCATCCTCCTCAAACTGATGAACCTCAATTTGAGCTTACGAGGAGGGCCAGTGGTCGCCGCCAGCACGGGCGAAATGGGCATCAGGCTGCAAACCAGATGCTGACCGAATACTTGACGGAACGCTTGACCGATACGTTATACCGAAGCAAAACCCCAGTTAAACATAGACAAATAAACAGAGATTTTGAGCTTGCCAGCCGCAGCCATCACGAAAACAGCAAGGCGCCGCGAACCCGCACGTCAGCAAATGAGCAGTCAGACGTTAAGAGTGTCCCCGACGACTAGACAAAAAAGCGCGTCCCCAATGACTAGTCGTTGGGGACGCGCCTGAATGACTACCTTACAGCCTCAAGGCCTCGGCGACCTCGGCAGCGCAGGCGAGGGCATCGGCCATGGCGCTCACCACGAGTGAGCTGCCGTTGCGGGCATCACCGGCCACATACACCGGCGCGGCATCCGCAGCAACACCATCCACGCGGGCCGCAAGGTGCGAGCCCTCGGAAGCCATCACAGGCAGCGGGCGGCCCGCCGTGGCAACAGGCACGCCGACGGCATCGAACACGCTGCGCTCTGGACCCGTAAAGCCACAGGCGATGAGCACCAGCTGGGCCGTCACCTCGTGCTCGGAGCCCGTAATGCGTTCGGGCTTGCCGGCCGACCAATCCAGGTCGACCACGCGCAGGCCCGCGGTCGCGCCCTTCTTATCCAGCAACACTTCGAGCGTATCCACGCCCCAAGCACGCATCTCGCCGCCCATGGCAGCGATGGCCTCCTGCTGGCCGTAATCGGTCTTCTTCACGTTGGGCCACTGCGGCCAGGGGTTGCTCACTGCACGCTTATCGGGCGCGGCCGGCAAGAACTCAAACTGACGCACGCTGCGCGCGCCTTGGCGCACCGCGGTACCCACGCAGTCGTTGCCGGTATCGCCGCCGCCAATGACCACAACGTCCAGGCCGCGCGCGTTCACCGCGGGCTCACCACCATCGAGCACCGAGACGGTCGAGGCCGTCAGGTAGTCCACGGCATACACCACGCCCGGGGCATCCACGTTCGTAGCCGAAAGACCGCGGGGCGCACGAGCGCCGACAGCCATCACAACGGCGTCAAAACCATTGAGCTTGGCCGCCACCGCAGGGTTCGTAGCGTCAGCACCCAGCTCAAACACAATGCCCAGCTCGCGCATGAGCGCTACGCGACGCTCGACCACAGACTTCTCGAGCTTCATGTTGGGAATGCCGTACATGAGCAGACCGCCCGGGCGATCGTCGCGCTCAAACACCGTCACGCGGGCGCCGCGACGCGCAAGCTCCCATGCTGCCACCAGACCAGCAGGACCGGAGCCCACCACGGCAACCGTGGGTGCGCCCTCCCCTGCCGGCTCAAAGCGATGCGGACCACCGTTCGCCCATTCGTGGTCGCTGATCGCGCGCTCGTTATCGTGAATCGTCGTGGGCTGACCGTCGACCGAACCTAGGTTGCACGCGGCCTCGCACAGCGCCGGGCACACGCGACTCGTGAACTCGGGCATGGGCGAGGTGAGCGACAGGCGCTCGGCAGCCTCATCCCAGCGACCGCGGTACACCAGCTCGTTCCACTCGGGAATCAGGTTGTGCAGCGGGCAGCCGCTCGGGCGTGCCTTGCCAAAGCTCGCGTCCATCTGGCAAAACGCCACGCCACACATCATGCAGCGGCTCGCCTGGGCGCGACGTGCGTCGTCATCGAGCTCCACGTACAGCGGATCAAAATCATGGCTGCGCTCCTCCACGGGGCGAAGCTCGTGGGTCACGCGATCGATATCAAGAAAAGCACCGGGCTTGCCCATGGCACTTACGCCTCCTTCTTGGTCGAAGCAACAGAACCGGTAGCGGCCACGGGTACAACACCCGCGCCCGCAGCACCGCCCGCGACATCGAAGCGAGCGACATCCGCGGCGCTCGCGCGACCGGTCACGATGTCAAACGCCAACTCCTCGGCCTGTGCATGCGTCTTGCCGGCAGCCTCACCCGCAGCGACAACCGCCAGCACGCGCTCGTACTCGGTCGGAATGACCTTCACAAAGTGCTTGCTCATCGTCTCAAAGCTGTAGAGCAGCTTAATGCCGCGCGGGCTCTGCGTCGCGTCCACGTGCTCCTGGATGAGTTCGCGAATCTGCGCCAGCTCGCCGGCCGTCGGGGCCTTGAGCTCAACGCTCTCGTGGTTCACACGGGCATCGAGCGTGCCGTATTGGTCAAAGACATAGGCCACACCGCCCGTCATGCCGGCAGCAAAGTTCTGCCCGACCTCGCCCAGGATGAGTGCCAGACCGCCCGTCATGTACTCGCAGCCATGGTTGCCGCAGCCCTCGACTACCACGGTGGCGCCGGAGTTGCGCACGGCAAAACGCTGGCCGGCAAGACCGTTAATGAAGCCGCGGCCGCTCGTGGCGCCAAAGAACGCAACGTTGCCCACGATGATGTTCTCGTCGAACTTGTAGGTCGCATGCGGGTTGGGGCGCACCGACACCTCGCCACCCGAAAGGCCCTTGCCAAAGTAGTCGTTGGCGTCGCCGCACACGTTGAGCGTAATGCCGCGCGGCAGGAAGGCGCCAAAGCTCTGACCGGCCGAACCATCGCAATCGATGGTGATGGAGCCGGCGGGCAGGCCCTCGGGATGTGCCTTGGTCACCGCGTTGCCCAGGATGGTGCCCACGCAGCGGTTGACGTTGGCGATATCGGCGCGGAAGCGAATCGGACGCAGGTGCGCACGGGCATCGGCCGTATAGGGCACGAACAACGTGGAGTCGAGCGTCTTGTCGAGCTCGCTGTCCGCTGCCATCTGCGGCAGGAAGTGGCGACCGTCGGCACCCGGGATATGGGCACCGAACTCGCAGGTCGCGCTCGCCAGCACGGGCGACAGATCGAGCAGGTTGGCCTTGCGGTTGCCCGGTACCTCAATCTGACGCAGGCACTCGGGATGGCCGACCATCTCGTCGATGGTGCGAAAGCCCAGGCTCGCCATGATCTCGCGCAGCTGCTCGGCCACAAAGAGCATAAAGTGCTCAACGTGCTCGGGCTTACCGCGGAAGCCGTGACGCAGGCGGCAGTTTTGCGTCGCGATGCCGGCCGGGCAGGTATCCTGCTGGCAGTCGCGCTGCATGAGGCAGCCCATGGAGATGAGCGGCATGGTTGCAAAGCCAAACTCCTCGGCGCCCAGCAAGCAGGCGACGGCAACATCGGTGCCGTCCATGAGCTTGCCGTCGGCCTCGAGCACCACGCGGGAGCGCAGGCCGTTTTGCAGCAACGTCTGCTGGGCCTCGGCAAGGCCGAGCTCCAACGGCAGACCGGCGTGCCAAATGGAATCGCGCGCCGCGGCACCCGAGCCGCCGTTATGGCCGCTGATCAAAATCTTGTCGGCGGCACCCTTGGCCACGCCGGTAGCAATGGTGCCGACGCCGGCCTCGCTGACCAGCTTGACCGACACGCGCGCACCGGGGTTGGCGTTCTTAAGATCGAAGATAAGCTCCGCCAGGTCCTCGATGGAGTAGATGTCGTGGTGCGGCGGAGGCGAGATCAGGCCGATGCCAGGCGTGGACTGACGGACCTCGGCGATCCAGGGGTAGACCTTCTTGCCGGGCAGGTGGCCACCCTCGCCGGGCTTGGCGCCCTGGGCCATCTTGATCTGAATCTCGAAGGCACTGCAAAGGTAGCGGCTCGTCACGCCAAAGCGCGCACTTGCCACCTGCTTGATCGCGGAGTTCTTGGAGTCACCGTTGGCCAGCGGGGTCTCGCGACGCGGGTCCTCGCCGCCCTCGCCCGAGTTGGAACGGCCGTGCAGGCGGTTCATGGCGATGGCCATGCACTCGTGCGCCTCTTTGCTGATGGAGCCGTACGACATGGCGCCGGTGTTAAAGCGGCGGACGATGTTGAGCGCGGGCTCCACCTCGTCGAGCGAAACCGGCGTGCGGCCGCTGCCGTCAAAGTCGAGCAGGTCGCGCAGGCGCACGGCACGGCCGGTGCGGTGCAGGCGGGCGCTGTACTCCTTAAAGGTGTCGTAGCTGTCCTCGCGGCAGGCGGTCTGCAGCAGGTAGACGGTCTGAGGGTCGATCAGGTGATCCTCACCACCGAACGGGCGCCACTTGGTCAGGCCCAGTGTGGGCAGCTGATCGGGAGCCGGACTCTTAAGGATGGCGAGCGCGGCGTCATAGCGCTCATTCTGCTCGCGCTCGACGTCCTCGACACCCATACCGCCCACACGGCTCACCGTACCGGCAAAGTACGCGTTGACGAACTCCGGCGTAAAGCCAACGGCCTCGAAGATCTGCGCCGAATGGTAGCTCTGCACCGTGGAGATGCCCATCTTGGACATGATGGAGACGATGCCGGCGGTCGCAGCCTTGTTGTAGTTGGCGATGCCCTGCTCGGCCGTCACGTCCAGGTCGCCGCGTGCCGCCAGATCGCGGATGCACGCATGCGCGTTGTACGGATAGATGCCGCTCGCGGAGTAGCCCACCAGTGCCGCAAAGTCGTGTGGGGACACGGCATCGCCGCACTCCACCACGATGTCGGCAAAGGTACGCACGCCGGCGCGGATCAGGTGGTTGTGCACGCAGCCCACGGCAAGCAGCGACGGCACGGGCACCTCGCCCGCAGCGGCACGATCGCTCAACACCACGATGTTCACGCCGTCGCGGACCGCAGCCTCAACGTCCTCGGCAAGCTGCTTGAGCGCAGCCTGCAGCGCGCCCTCACCGGCATCGCGGCGGTAGACGGCACGGAAGCGGCGGGTCTTAAAGCCTACACGGTCGATAGCGCAGATACGCTCGAACTCCCCCTCGCTCAGCAGCGGACGCTCCAGGCGCACCAGCTGACAGGCCGTACGGGAATCCTCGAGCAGGTTGCCGTGGTTGCCCAGGTAGAGCGTGGTCGAAGTCACCATGTGCTCGCGCAGGGCGTCGATCGGCGGGTTCGTGACCTGGGCGAACAGCTGATAGAAATAGTCGTAGAAGGAACGCGTCTTCTTGGACAGGCAGGCCAGCGGCGCGTCGATGCCCATCGAGGCGAGCGGTGCCTTGCCCTGCTGGGCCATGGGACGCACGACCTCGTCGACGTCATCCCAGTGGTAGCCGAGCTTGGCCATGCGCACGGCGGCGGGCACCTCGGCGTCCTCGGCGGGCGTTGCCGCAACGGGCTCATCAAGCGCGTCAACGGTCAGCGTCTCCTCGGCAATCCAGTCGCGGTAGGGCTTTTCCTTGGCATAGCGGGCACGCAGCTCGTCGTTGTAGATCACGCGGCCGCGGGCAAAATCGACCTCGAGCATCTGGCCCGGCCCCAGACAGCCGCTCGTCAGGATGTTCTCGGGGCTCACCTCGATGGTGCCCACCTCGCTTGCCAGCATAAAGCGACCGTCGCGCGTCACATAGTAGCGGGCGGGACGCAGGCCGTTGCGGTCGAGAGCAGCACCCAGCGTGCGGCCGTCGGTAAAGGCGATGGCGGCAGGGCCGTCCCACGGCTCCATGAGCATGGACTGGTATGCGTCGTAGGCGCGGCGCTCTTCGCTCAGGCTGTCGTTGTGGTCCCACGGCTCGGGCAGCAGCATGGAGGCGGCACGCGTAAGTGGACGGCCGTTCATAACCAAGAACTCGAGCACGTTGTCCAGAATCGCGGAGTCGGAGCCCTCGCGGTTGATGATGGGCATCACACGCTCAAGATCGTGCTGCAGCACGGGACTGTACAGGTTGGGTTCGCGGGCGCGGATCCAGTTGACGTTGCCCTTGAGGGTGTTGATCTCGCCGTTGTGGATGATAAAGCGGTTGGGATGTGCACGCTCCCAGCTGGGCGTGGTATTGGTGGAGTAGCGCGAGTGGACGAGCGCCACGGCCGTCTTGACGGCGGCGTCGTTGAGGTCGATGAAGAAGCGGCGCATCTGCGTGGCGACCAGCATGCCCTTGTACACGATAGTGCGCGAGCTCATGGAGCACACGTAGAAGATCTTGTCGCGCAGGGCAAACTCGGCATCGGCCTTCTTCTCGATGGTGCGGCGGCACACATACAGACGGCGCTCGAAGGCATCGCCGGCGGGCGTGTCGTCCGGTCGGCCCAGGAAGGCCTGAAGGATAGTGGGCATGCAGGCGCGGGCTGTCTCGCCCAGGTCGTGCGGGTCGACCGGCACCTCGCGCCAAAAGAGCAGCGGCACGCCAGCCTCGGCGCAGCCCTCCTCAAACACGCGGCGGGCATCCTCTACGCCCTTCTCGTCCTGCGGGAAGAACAGCATGGCCACGCCATAGTCGCCCTCTGCCGGCAGAATCTGGCCACACTTTTGAGCCTCTTTACGGAAAAAGTGATGCGGAACCTGGAACAGGATGCCAGCGCCGTCGCCGGTGTTCTTCTCGAGTCCCGTGCCGCCGCGGTGCTCCAAGTTGACCAGAATGGACAGCGCATCGTCCAGAATCTGGTGATGGCGCTCACCGTTGATATCGGCAAGCGCGCCGATGCCACATGCATCGTGATCGAATTCGGGGCGATAAAGGCCCTGCTGTTGAGCGGAATCTGCCTGCATCGCGATCCTCCCCTAGATATTAGACAGTCAGTTGAATAGGCATACTAGGAGCATCGCCGACCCGTTGTGTTTCCCGCCCGTTTCGAAACAATCGCGTAACGCGCGCCCTACGAGTGGGTGCCGCAGGTGGAGCACGCGCCCGAGGTGTCGATTGAGCCCATCGACAACGCCACGCTCCGCGTGCCGGGCGGTCTGTAAGCTCACTGCATCTAACATCTCAATCTGTAACAGGAGGAGCCGATTTTGGCGCCTAGATGTTACAGATTGAGATTTTCTGCAGGACGGTTTTGGTTTGTCTCGATCTGTAACACGAAGGGTCGGTTTTGGCGGTCAGCTGTTACAGATCGAGATATTCCATAGGACCATTTCTTCCTGTCTCGATCTGTAACACCTAGGTCCAATTTCCATCCCTAGTTGTTACAGATCAAGACATTTCGGCAATCCCCTTTCACCATTCCATTCAAATACAGCTATTTTGTTAGTCCTGGTTAACTGTTTGGCCTAAAACGGGTATCCTTTGCGGAGTCAAACAAACGGCACGCAGGAGCGCACCATGCTCAACCATCTCAAACATCACTTTGGCTCCCGACGCACCGGTGGCCACGGCGGACTCGACATCGCACGGCATATCGGCCCCGGACTGCTCGTGACCGTTGGCTTTATCGACCCGGGCAATTGGGCCTCCAATATGGCCGCCGGCTCGCAGTTTGGCTACGCGCTGCTGTGGATCGTCACGCTGTCCACGATTATGCTCATCGTGCTGCAGCACAACGCGGCGCACTTGGGCATCGCCACGGGCATGTGCCTTGCCGAGGCCACGACGCGCCACCTGCCCCGCCTCGTCGGGCGCGCGATACTCGGCAGCGCGTATCTAGCCACGGTCGCCACCGCCATGGCCGAAGTCCTGGGCGGTGCGATCGCGCTTCAAATGCTCTTTGGCCTGCCCGTACGCGCCGGCTGCATCATCGTAGCGGCGGTATCGATTGCCATGCTCATGACAAGCTCCTACAAACGCGCCGAGCGCTGGATCATCGCCTTCGTAGGCGTGGTAGGACTCTCGTTTTTGGCCGAGCTTGCACTAGTCAAGGTCAACTGGCCGCAAGCCGCCACAAGCTGGATCACACCCAGTATGCCCACCGGCTCGGCCGCGATTATCGTAAGTGTCCTAGGCGCGGTCGTTATGCCCCACAACCTCTTCCTACACTCCGAGGTCATCCAATCCATGCACTTCGAAGGCCAAGGCGAGCGGGTTATCGTAGAACGCCTGCGCTACGAACTCTTCGACACGCTCTTTTCGATGGGCGTGGGCTGGGCAATCAACTCGGCCATGGTCATCCTGGCCGCAACGACCTTCTTTGCGCACGGCATTGTCGTTGACGACCTCGCCGTCGCAGCGGCTACACTCTCCCCCATTCTGGGCCCGGCAAGCTCGACCATCTTTGCGATGGCACTGCTGTTTGCGGGACTATCGAGTAGTGTGACGGCGGGCATGGCGGCGGGCACCATCACCGCGGGCATGTTCGACGAGGAATACGACATCCACGACCGACATTCCTCGATCGGGGTGGCGACCTGTTTCGTCGGCGCAGTGGCGGCGTGCCTGGTCGTCCCGAATCCTTTTGAGGGTCTCATTTGGAGTCAGGCGCTGCTGTCGCTTCAGCTGCCGATTACGGTCTTTGTGCTCATACGACTCACCAGTTCGCCCCGCGTCATGGGCAAATACGCCAACTCGCGCCCGCTCAACGCGTTACTCGTAGGGATCGGCGCCATCGTGACGATTCTCGATGTCGTGTTGTTGACAGGGATGTAATGGGGCGGGACGCCCACCCAGGCAAAGGTCTCGATCTGTAACAGATAGACATGCTTTTGATGTCTAGATGTTACAGATCGAGATCATTCCGAGGGACAGCTCCGTTTGTCTCAATCTGTAACACGTAGACCCCGTTTTGACTGCTAGATGTTTCAGATTGAGATCTTCTGCCGGACGGTTTTGGTTTGTCTTGATATGTAACAAGTGGGCCCAATTTCCACTTCTAGATGTTACAGATCGAGACAAAAGGTCGGCCGGACTCACGACAGACAGGATCGGCTAACAGCAACCGTGATCCCTTGGGGACGGAGGAAAACGGATCACCCGCCACACCGACGACACCGGGTGATCCGTTTTCCTCCGTCCCCAAGGGATCAAAAGGGTCCCGGCCGGAATATCCGACCGAGACCCTTGGACAGAGCTATGTGTTGCTGCAAGTCGTGTGTCTACGAGCTACTCCTCGACGAGCTCAAACTCATCGGGGCCGACGCCACAGACCGGGCACACGTAGTCCTCGGGCAGCTCGGGCGTGTCGACCTCAACCTCATAACCGCAAACGGTGCACACGAACTTGTACGTCTTCTTTTCCTCAGCCATGATGTTCTCCTCTCGAACGTGACTGCTGGTGTACTTGCTTATTAGTATATATTCTCAATAATATAATGCAAGTAGTTTTACAGCATTTCTACCCTTGGTACGAAGAGGCCTTGGGCGGCGTCTTGCCCTTCAGCACCTTGTGGTAGTAGTCATAGGTCAACGGAGTCTCGCCACTCAGACGCTCGGCATCTTCGACCTCGCCAATAAAAAGCAGGTGTGTGCCCACGTCAACAGTGTCAATTAAACGGCAGCTAAACAAGGCCGCCGCATGCTCGGGAACATAGGGCATGCCCAGAGCCGTCTCGCGCGTCTCGTACTTGGCAAATTTGTCATAGTCGCTGCTAGTACGGAATCCAAAGTTGCCAATGTAGAGCATATCGGCCGTCTGATCGATCACGGTCAGCGCAAAGGCCTTGGCAGACGAGATAACACCAGACGTGACATTTTCCTTATTCACGGCAACCGAGATGCGCGGCGGCATGGACGTCACCTGCACCGTCGTGTTGATGACGCAGCCGGCACGCAGCCCGTCGGCCGCAGCACTCACCACATACAGGCCACTCGGCATCGTAAAGAACGCAGTTTTGTCCATAACGACCACTCCCCTAACCCGGGATTGAACCTCATGGATGTATGTACCCACAAAAAAGGCGACGCCCATAACGGACGCCGCCTTTGAGACACATGTGTCAAAACAGTTAGGGAGGCGGGACAATCGCAGTAGGCCACCTCCCCGCAAGTCATGTGCCTAGCGGTTGCGCTCCTTAAGCGCACGATCGATCTCGCGCTGAACGTCGCGCTTGGCCATGTCTTCGCGCTTGTCGTAGAGCTTTTTGCCGCGGCCCAGGCCCAGCAGCAGCTTTACGCGGCCGTCGGTATTAAAGTAGAGCTCCAACGGCACCAGCGCATAGCCGCGGTTGCGCAGTTTGCCGTCAAGAAAATCAATCTCCTTGCGATGCAGCAGCAGACGGCGACGGCGATCGGGGTCACGGTTCCACACGCCACCGTGGCTGTAAGGGTGAATGTGCAGGCCCACCAGCCAGCACTCGCCGCCGCGAATCAGCGCAAAGGTGTCGGTGATCTGACAGGCGCGCTCGCGAATCGACTTGACCTCGGTACCGCTCAGTTCAATGCCGCATTCGAACGTCTCGTCGATAAAGTACTCGTGATGCGCCGAGCGATTCTTGGAGATGAGCTTGCGCTCGCGCTTACTGGGCATCGCCGACCTCCTTGATGCCGTCGGCTCCCTTGTCGTCGCCTGCGCGCTTTGCCTTGCGCTCGGCATTGAGCTCGGCATCGCTCTCGCGCACCAGCTTAATGATCGCCGCACATGCCTCCTCGCCCACCAGGTCGCGGGCACGGACCGTCAGGCGCGTCGCCTCCTGCTTGTCGCCGTCGCTTGCAGCATCGGTCGCACACATGATCAGGCAGATGGCAATCTCGGCCGAAGGCGAGGTCGGCACGCCTTGCAGGCTCAGCTCGCCCATCACGTGCTCGTCGCTCTCCTCGGCGGCATCCGGATAGGCAGTATGGATCTTGTTGAGCAGGCGCGTCGTATGCGCGTTGCCAGGGGCCAAGCGCAGCGCCAGACGCGCGCAACCCACAGCCGCCGAGACGTTCTCGGTCTCGGGCTCAAGGAAATACTGGCCGAGGTTGGCATAAGCGCGGGCGGCGCACTTGCCGTCGCTCGCACGCTCCAGCACCGAGAACGAGAGCGATGCCCATTCCTGTTTGTCCTCGAGTGCGCGGAACAGCTCGGCCAAGTCCAAGCGATAGTTGCAGTTCATGGGGTCCCAACGCACAGCCTGCATCAGGGCATTACGAGCGCTCACATAATCCTGCTGGCGAATGTAGGCAAACGCCATGTCAGAGTACAGGCGGTCAAACGGCACCTCGACCTGCACGAGCTCGCGCGGATCCTTCTCCACGCGGCGATAGGCCAAGCGCTCAAACTTGCTATCGAAGCTAAAGTATTGGCGCTTCTCCTCCGTCTTGCACTCAGCGTCGATATACTCCTCGGCGAGCTCCACCAGACGCTCCAACAGCGGCGTCGCCGTGGCCAGGTCGCCCTGCGCCAGATAGTTCTCGGCATACGTGATGTCTTGCAAGCTGATGGGCAGATCCATGGCTACTCCTCGATCTGAGCGAAACACGGCAGGCGCCGTATATACGGTCGATACACAAAACCCGGGTCTCTTGCGAGACCCGGGCGTTCATTTGTGGGTAGCCCGTACCAGATTCGAACTGGTGATCTCCGCCTTGAGAGGGCGGCGTCCTAAACCGCTAGACGAACGGGCCATATGTAGCAAATGCAATGGCTGGGATGGAGGGAGTCGAACCCCCATTGACGGAACCAGAATCCGCTGTCCTGCCATTAGACGACATCCCAATGACTGCATCGCTGCGCTCGGCTGTGCCTTTGCGCAAGAAAGAAATATACGGGAAGTTCTACGGTGACGCAAGCCCCATTTTTAACTTTTTTGAAAATCGGCCAATTTGCCCCGACCCATGAAGGACCTGTGAAGCCAAACCGCATGCAAGTGGCAAAATGCCGCAAGCGCACCGCAATTACCGTTGACGGATTGCTGCATTCTGGTCGCTGTCAATAGTGACACAATCAGGATGCCAATTATCGTGCGGACATCGAGGCGACATGGATGAAGAGCTTGATTACCTATGGGAAACCCTCGGCCTCGAGATAACTGCCACCCCTTGGCCAGATCGGCACAAAATTCATCCCACGCTACGCCCCGCCATCACAGTCATGCAGGCAACGTATCGCGGCGCCTCATTTTTAATGATGCGAATGGCATGGCACGCGACGCTACCCGACCTCAAGCGAGTTCAGGCAAGCCTCGTGGAGCTATCCGGTATTCCCGTCGTGATTTCGGAGACCCATTTGGAGCAACGCCAACGCGACCGTTTGCAAGCACAGCGAATCCCGTTCATCTGCTCCAACATTCAGGCATACCTGCCCTTTATGGACGAAGAGTACTGGAGCGGCAAGCCCAACAAACAGGTAAAGATCTACGACCCGCATAAGTGGGCAAAGCTTGAGTACTGACCGGAGCGAACCTGCCGGCGGAAAGCGCAACCCAAAATCTACGCCCAAAACGGAACGCGCTTTCCGCAGCTGCTACAGTAGTACCTCGGTCCAGGCTGCTTCCTTAAAGCCTGGAATCGCAAAGTCATCGCCCACCAGCAGCGGGCGCTTAACCAGCATGCCGTCGGTCGCCAACAGCTCGTAACATTCCTGATCCGTCATTCCCGCGTCCAGGCGTGCCTTCAGGCCAAGCTCTCGATACTTCATGCCCGAAGAGATAAAGAAGCGACGCACCGGCAGCCCCGAACGCGCAATCCAGGCCGCAAGTTCCTCAGCCGAAGGATTGTCTGTAACAATATCGCGATCGACGTACTCAACCCCATGCTCGTCCAACCAGGCCTTGGCCTTTTTACACGTCGAGCATTTGGGATATTCAACAAACAGCACTGCCATGGGGATTCCCTTCTTAGAAAAGACAAGTGTCTGGCAGACAGCGCACCGATGGCCATCTGCGACCGATGCCGATATTGTAGCCAGCGCCGACGTACAGGCGGTCGCGGTTTTCCATCTTGAGGTTAACGTCTCGCATGGGCGCCAATGGGACAGGTCGCGTGCCGAGCCAGCGCGGCCGCCAGCAGCACCAACAGCATGGCGACAACGTAACCCGCGGCGTCAAAGCCTAAGTCGATAACGTCAAAATGACGGCCGGGAACAAAAATCTTATGCACCTGATCGCCGACGGAGCAAACGGCGCAAAAGGCCAGGACGGGTACGCACCGCAATCGGGTGAGCGACGCGCACTTATCCAAGCACACCGCCGCCGACGAGGCAAACAGCCCAACAAAGAAGAACTCTACGGTATGGGCGACACGACGGATGTTGGTGCCCATCCACATG
>CAMQJB010000027.1 GCA_947002045.1 uncultured Collinsella sp. | reverse complement strand
CCCCCCCCCCCCCCCCCCCCCCCCCCCCCCCCCCCCCCCCCCCGGGGGGGGGGGGCGGGGGGGGGGCGCGGCTCTTCTGGTTAAACTACTCAATTCTTAATGCTCACCGTGCTCAATTCTCGATGACCATTTGGACTATTTTTAAGTGGGCATCAACAGGTTGAGTCGGGGAGGGGAGAGCTGAGGTGGATGAGGCGTATTTGTCCTGGCGTTATGTTCCACGCTTATTTGACCATGCGCGATACGGTAGCTTCAGCTTGCGGCTGTCTTGTGCTTCTTCGAGATTCCACACCGTACCTTCCAGGTCCGATTTATGTCCGCGCCGGTATTTATGCTTTAAGCAAAGCGGCACGAGTGAACTTGCTACAAGCCTCATGCTGTGAGCGCGTTAACCAATCGGTCGTGAAGGCGAGGTGAGTATGAAAGGTAGAAACCAGCACGTTACGAAGCGGGCGGATGGCAATTGGCAGGTTAAGGGCGAGGGGGCGCGTCGCGCTTCCTTTGTTACGACGACCCAGGGCGAAGCTATAAAGCGCGGTCGTCAAATTAGTTCTAATCAGCACTCTGAGCTAATCACCCATCGTCCCGACGGTAGAATCCGCGCAAAGGATTCCCATGGGCACGATCCCTTCCCGCCGAGAGGATAGGGGCTTGACGCCATTGCGGCTGCGGGCATGGATTAGCGTGTCCGCAGCCGCATACTTCCGAGTTTTGGCCTTGTACCCTTTGCTCCAGATGCTGCAAACACTTGATTGATGCTATTTAAGGTCTATAATCAAATAAAAACTCTGAAATATCTTTTCAAAACAATGAAAGGAATTTTGAGGACGATGCTTTGCCAGTTTAACTTCAGGAACTATAGATCCTATCGCGACGAAACTGTGCTTTCCATGCAGGCAACATCGATGAGGGAGTTCGAGCGCTCCCTCATAGAGTGTCCTGACGGGCAGAGTTTCCTTCCGGTGGCTGCGGTTTACGGGCCTAATGCTGGCGGCAAGTCTAACCTGCTCGAGGCTCTTGACTATATTCGTTCGGCGGTAGCAAGGCCGATCAGGTTGTTGTCTGCCAGCACTGATGCGCCAGAAGGTAACCGATCTTCGATACCTCGTTGCTCTGCGTTCGAGTTCGATGACGTGTCTGCTGCCGAGCCCACCGAGTTCGAGCTCTATTACCGCGCGGGTGAGCATGAGTACCGCTATGTTCTGTCTGTACACGCCGATGAGATCGTGTCCGAAGGGCTGTGGCGGCGTAAATTGGGAGCGTCGCGTACGGCGATGCTGTTCGAGCGCGAGGATACAAAGGTTGAACTCGGCCCCACACTGCGTAAGCTTGTGACGGCTGCGAGGTTCAACCCGAGCCTGCCGTACCTATCGTTCCTTTGCATCAACTTCGATGCGCCGGTGGTCCAGGAGGCGGCCAGCTGGTTTCTCGACGCCGTGTTTCTCAACTACAACAGTTCCTACCTGGAGCGGATGCTCGAGCAAATGCTCGACGAGGGCGACTCGCGCGAGGTCACGCGTTTTTTGCGCGCCGTTGATGTGCGTATTGATGGCTTCAGAGTGGAGAGGGCGCCGGAGTGGCGCGGCCAGCGCGTCTTCGTGAGGCACAAGGTGAGCGGCAAGGCGTACGAGCTGCGTTTATCCGAGGAATCTGCCGGTACCCAGAAGCTCATGGGGTTGGCTGCGTATCTGATGACAGCGCTTGAGCGTGGTGGCACCGTTGTGGTAGGCGAGCTCGACGCCAAACTGCACCCGAAGCTTCTTCGCTATGTGATTCTGCTGTTTAAGGATCCTGAGGTCAACAAGAGTGGCGCGCAGCTCATCTTCTCGTCCCAGGATGTGTCAACCATGCGAAACGATGTCTTCCGCCGTGACGAGATATGGTTCGCTGCACGCGGCGAGGGGGAGGCGAGCCAACTGTGGTCTCTCGCCGATATCCACGAGGCAAACGGTAATCTGGTAAGCAAGAACGCGGCTTTCGACAAGCAATACCTGTCCGGTCGCTACGGTGCCGATCCGTACCTCACCCGCATCGAGGAGTGGGATTAGCATGGTGGCGAAGAAGTCGAAGGGCTGGCGTAGCGGCAAGCGAGAGGGCCGCTCGCGCATGGTTCAGATGACGCGTCATCTTGTAGTGAGCGAGGGCAAGGAGACCGAGCCTCGCTACTTTGAGGGCGTGCGTGCGGCGTTGGGCGCGGCGAACGAGCGCAAGGTTGCCATTGTCGTTAAGGGGACCGGCAGACACACGCTTGACCTGCTTGACTTCGCCGTCGAACACTGTCGCTATGCGCCCGAGACGTTCGATCACGTGTGGCTCGTGTATGACAAGGATGACTTCCCTGCGTCCGACTTTGACGCGATGGAGTGCAAGTGCAACGAGCTCTCCGATGGTTCGAGGACCTTCCATGCGTTGTGGTCCAACCCCTGCTTCGAGCTGTGGCCGCTTTTGCACTTTCGCTACACGACCGCGCATATGTCCGCGTCCGACTGCCAGCATGCCCTCGCGCAGGAGATGTTGAAGAACTTGGGCATCGAGTACCGCAAGAACCTGGACGGGATGTTTGGGGCAGTCGATGATAGGCGAAGCGAAGCATTGCAGCGTGCTGGGTGCCTCGTCGCCTACCATAGGGAACTGGGTAACATTAAGCCATCTGCGCAAAACCCTTCAACTAAGGTGGGCGAGATATTCGATGTGATTGGGCCGTATCTGGTTAGATAGCCGAGTTCGATCGGGCTCGATAGGACTGGAGATTCATGAAAGATGTTGTTTTGGGCTGCCTGCCGTTTTTAACTGGATTGACCTTTTGGGACCCTATAGGAGACTAGGGCGAATCTAGCGGTATTGACGCAACCAACCTACGGGCCTGCGTCCTACGGAAAGGCGGTTGTTCTTCCGAATGGCCGTCTTTCTTCATTACGCCTATGACGAGAGGCTTTATTGAAGAGTATTCGGCGTAACAATCATATCTAAGTGATTCGCCTAGTTAAACGCGCTAACAGAGTATCTCGAGCCAATCGTTGCGAACGGAGACCTGATGGCCGCCGCTAATACAAAGCCGTGGCTTACGGCGTCCGAGCAGATTGACCGTCTCAAATCGAGAGGCGTCCATTTCTCGCTGATGAGCGAAGACGATGCCAGAGCTTACCTGGAAAGAACAGCAACTATTTTCGTCTGCGTGCTTATCGACTTGGGTTTCCTAAAGTTGAGGAGGGAAATCGCAAGGGAGAGTATGCAAATCTAGACTTTTACGCGGAAACGGAAACGAGCGATACCCGTGCCTATGAGCAAGCACTAGATATTGAGTTTATTGTTCATCGCGAGATGCAGCGCTCGGGCTTTAGTAAAAGCGAACTGGCAAAACGTATGGGCGCGAGTCTTCAGTCGCTTTCGAAATCGTTGAATTCTCAGCCCAACATGACGCTGAAAACGGTCATAAAGTTTGAGCTTGCGTTGGGTATCAAAATCATTCCTCAGGTCATTTCCGGTTATTCGAATGAGGCACCGTTTTTCTCTCCAATGCGATTTCCATGGCGTATGGTCACGCTAAGAGATATCTGATGGTCGTTACTGGACTTTCGCCCATGGGGGCTTTGACGCTGCCGGCAATTCTTCCTTCGGAATTAGCGGCGGACAGCGATGCACCTTTCCAAAGTGAGCAAGTTGTTCTCGAGTTGGATTTTGCATGCTACTGTGTGCAAATGTAACGGGGTGCCGAATCGGTAGTTTGAATGATTCGGTATTTATATTTCGAAGCTTCTAGTTGAAGCCCTGCGATGCCCGTGCTACGACTGCTAAATTGACTGTGACGTCCTGTCTTGCGACGCGCATGTCGCTCCGCACGGGTATCATGGTGAAAGCGATTTCAATGACAGGGGTGCTCGTGGTAAAGATGAAAGATGTGGCCGAGCTGGCGGGCGTTTCGAGCGCCGCCGTCTCGCGCTACCTCAACGGTGGATATATCTCGGCGGACAAGGCCGAGCGCATTAAGCAGGCAATCGAGTTGACCGGATACGTGCGATCCAGCCAGGCTCGCGCGCTGCGCACCGGTTCCACCAAGCTCATCGGCGTCATCGTGCCTAAGATTAACTCGGAATCCGTGAGTCGCATTACCGCCGGCATTGGCCAGGTGCTCGGTCGTCGTGGTTACCAGATGCTCCTTGCCAACACCGACAACGCGGCCGATCGTGAGCTCGAATACCTCGATTTATTCCAAAACCATCCGGTCGATGGCATTGTGCTGGTGGCAACTATGATTACCGATGAACACCGTCAGGCGATTGAGTCGTGCCGCGTGCCCATCGTGCTGATCGGCCAGAATGTTGAGGGCACGGCTTGCGTCTATCACGACGATTACGAGGCTGCTTTTGAGCTGGGCCATGCGCTTGCAGCCCGCGTGGACGGCAAGATTGCCTACATTGGGGTTACCGAGGAGGACCGCGCGGCCGGTTATGACCGCCGTCGCGGTTTTGAGGCCGGCCTGCGCGCCGCGGGTAACCCGCTCGATGCCGCCTTGATTCGCCTGGGCTCGTTTACGCTCGACTCGGGCTATGGTGCGGCGCGTGAGCTGCTTTCCGTCGCTCCCGATGTTTCGTTTATCGCCTGCGCGACCGATACCATGGCGGCGGGCGCGCTGCGTGCCATCGATGAGGTTCGCGGCGTGGGCGAGGGCATGCATCGCGTGAGCGGTTTCGGCGACAACGCGTTTTTGCGCGCGCTGACGGGCGGCATTCCCACCGTGCATTATGGCTACCTGACCAGTGGCGTCGAGGCGACCAATATGTTGCTCAACACGCTCGATGGCGTGGAGGGGGAGCGCGGTCTAAAGACGCTCAAGCTCGGCCATCAGCTTATGAATGTCTAGGTTTTGGGCTCGTCTGTGTGCCGCTGAGCGCCTATTTTTGCCTTAAAACTACCATTCGCCGGCTTATTCCTACCGTTCATCCTGATATGAAAACGATTACAGACATATGTAACTGAAAACGATTACAGTGTAAGTGTCAAAGATGGCCGGGTGTAAAACGCCCGTTAGACGAAAGGGAAGTCATGGACTACCGCAAATCAGCCCAAGAGGTGCTCGACAACATCGGTGGCGCCGGCAACGTCGTGTCGGCCGCGCATTGCGCCACGCGTCTGCGCCTGGTGATTGCCGACAACGCAAGGGTCGACAAGGAAGCCATCGAGAATATCGACGGTGCCAAGGGCGTCTTTGAGGCCCAAGGCCAGCTCCAGATTATTTTTGGCACCGGTACCGTCAACAAGGTCTATGACGAGTTCATCGCCCTCGGCGGCATCAATGCTGCTTCCAAGGCTGAGGTCAAGGAGGCCGCGGCGCAGCAGCAGAACATCTTTATGCGCGCCATTAAGGTCCTCGGCGATATCTTCGTTCCCATCATTCCCGCCATCGTGGCTTCGGGCCTGCTGCTGGGCATCATGAGCGCCCTCAACTTTATGGCCTCCAACGGCTTTATCGCGCTCGACACCAATAACTGCATCTACAAGATTGCCGACCTGGTCTCGGGTACGTCCTTTGGCATCCTGCAGATCCTGATTGGCTACTCCGCGGCCAAGGCTTTCGGCGCTAATCCGTACCTGGGCGCCGTCGTCGGCGGCGCGTTCATCAACTCCTCGCTGCAGAGCGCCTACACGGTCGCCTCCGAGGGCGTGCAGACCATGGTCACCGTCATCCCCGGCGTGTACAGCTTTGAGTGGGTTGGCTATCAGGGCCACGTCATCCCCATCGTCATCGCTTGCGCGATCCTTGCCTTCCTCGAGAAGCGTCTGCACAAGATCGTTCCCGAGATGTTCGACCTCTTTGTGACCCCGCTCGTCTCGGTGTTCGTGACCGTGCTCGTGACGCTCGTTGCCGTCGGCCCCATCTTTGTCTGGGCCGAGAACGCCATCCTCGGTCTGATCCAGGCCCTGCTGACCCTGCCCTTCGGCATCGGTTCCTTTATCGTCGGCTTGTTCTATGCCCCCACGGTCGTTACCGGTATCCACCAGATGTACACCGCCATCGACCTGGGCCAGCTCGCCCAGTACGGTGTGACCTACTGGCTGCCCATCGCCAGCGCTGCCAACATCGCACAGGGTGGCGCCGCGCTCGCCGTTGCCTTTAAAACCCGCGATGCCAAGATCAAAGGCCTGGCGCTTCCTTCGGCTCTGTCCGCCTTCATGGGTATTACCGAGCCGGCCATTTTTGGTGTGAACCTGCGCTTCTTTAAGCCCTTCATCGCCGGCTGCATCGGCGGCGGTTGCGGTGCCCTGGTCTGCGCGCTCACCTCGCTTGCTGCTTCCGGCACGGGCGTTACGGGTATCTTCGGTATCCTGCTGTGCCTGGCCCAGCCCGTGCAGTACGCGATCATGTTTGCGGTCGCCGCGCTTGTTTCCTTTGCCGTCTCATTTGTCCTGTACAAGGACGAGCCCAAGGCTTCCGAGCAGGCCTAAGAGCTTTTGATTGAAGGGTGCCCGCGGGTTGTATGCTCGCGGGCGTTTCCCGTATCCGGTGTCGATCTCTGGCGCCCTGTTACTTTCTATCCGTTAGGACTTTGATATGTCTAATGCACTTGGCCGCGACCTTGCAAAGCTGGTTGCCGCTGTTGACGCTGCCGCCTCTGAGTGCGGCCATGGCGCGTATGGCCAGCGCTTCCATATTATGCCGCCGGCGGGCTGGCTCAACGACCCCAACGGTCTTTGCCAGGCGGGCGGCGTGTTCCATGCCTATTTTCAATATGCGCCCTTTGATGTCGAGGGCGGCGTTAAGGTCTGGGGTCATGCGACGAGTCGCGATCTTATGACGTGGGACTACGTTGGCGCCCCGCTGCTGCCCGACGAGCCGTTCGATTGCCACGGTGTGTATTCGGGCTCCGCGCTTGCCGAGGACGGCCACATTCGCGTACTGTACACGGGTAACGTTAAGCTTTCCGATGCAGACGGCACGTACGACTACGTCAATACCGGCCGCCGCGCCGATACTGTTTATGTCGAGAGCGTTGATGGCCTTGCCGGTCGGGAGTTCAGCCAAAAGCGCGTGGTGCTGACGTCCGAGGATTATCCCGAGGATTTGACCTGCCACGTGCGCGACCCCAAGGTGTGGCGTGACGCGGACGGGCGTTATCACATGGTGCTGGGCGCGCGTCGTCGCGTGGATGGGCCGCATGTCGATAGTCGATTTTGCGCCATGCACGGCGAGGGCGCCGGTCGCGATGTGGGCGAGATCCTGGTGTATGGCTCGGCCGATATGCTGAGCTGGGAGCTCGAGAGCCGTGTGTTTACGCCCGAGCGTTTTGGCTTTATGTGGGAATGCCCTGGCTATATTGAGCTCGATGCGAATGGCGATACCGCTGCATTTTTGTCGTTCTCGCCCCAGGGCCTTGAGGGCGGTCGTTGGGATCGCGGCAATGTGTATGCCGCTGGCTACATGCCTGTATCGGGCGACATTACGGGTGGCAAGGACGCTTATGAGCTGGGCGAGTTCCGCCTGTGGGACGCCGGTTTTGACTTCTATGCGCCGCAGGAGTTCACGGCCGAGGACGGTCGCCACATCCTGATCGGCTGGATGGGCATGCCCGATGAGCCGACCTATGGCAACGCACCGACCGTGGTGTGCGGCTGGCAGCACTGCATGACGGTGCCGCGCGAGCTTACGGCCGGTGGCGGCGTGGTACTGCAGCGGCCGGCGCGCGAGATTGAGCACCATTATGCCTCGGTGCGTGTAGGGGAGGGCTCGTTGGAGGTTGCCGGCGATACCTGCTTTGACGTTGTTGTCGACGGTGTTGACGGTGCGTTCACCGCGACCGTTGATGGCGAGCTGAAGCTGGCGTTTGTGCCCGCCGAGGGCGAACTGCCCGCGCGCTTTGAGATGCGATTTACCGATGAGAGCCGCACTTCTGCCGGTTGTGGTCGTGCCGTGCGCTGGGAGCCCGTCGACGAGGTTCGTAACGTGCGCATTGTTGGCGATGTTTCGTCGGTCGAGGTGTTTGTGAACGATGGCGCACTCGTGTTTTCGACGCGCATCTATCCCGAGGCCTATGGCGTGACCGTTGACGCTCCAGGCGCGAACGTGACCTATCACACGCTCAACATCTAGGCGATTGGTCGTCTATCGGCGCTATACTGCAGCCGTTGCCCACGATGCGGGGAACACCCGCATCGTGGGTTTTTGCTTATGAAGGGACGGTGCCGCGTGGATGTACAGCAGCTAGAAGAGGCCTGGGCTTTGAGGTCCAGTGCGCGCGAGGCGCGTCTTGTTGCGGCCCCGCATGTGCCGGCGGCTCTGTCGCTGTTGGGGATTGTGCGTCCCGGCGATCGCCTGGTTGCGTTTGCCGATGACTTTGCCGATGCGTTTGCGCGTGGCTTTGATGCCTGCGACGTGGCTATGGTGGGAGAGCCGTCGGTTTCGGCGTTTGCTGCCGCGTCCGAGGGCTTTGATGCTACGTTTGATGCCGAGGGACCGCATCTGTGGTGGTTCGTCAACTCTATCGGCGGGTTTGGTCTGCGCGTTCCCGATCTGCGCGCGTTAGGCCGCGCCGCGCGTGAAGCCCGCGCGCTGCTGGTTGTGGACAACACCGTGGTGTCAGCTTTTGGCTGCGATCCGCTGCGGCTGGGTGCTGTGCTGTCCCTCGAAGCGCTCGATCGCGTGTGCGCAGGTAGGGCTCCGCGCAAGCTCGTTGCCGCTTCGGTGGCGCGCTCTCAGCTCAAGCACCATCGTGTGGATGCCGCGGCTGAGTGCGCGCACGTGTTGTTTGCAGGCTGCGGTTCTTTGGCACTCGACCTTTCTGCCGAGGAGGCCGACGTGCTGGAGCGCGGGCTTTCCTCGCTTAACGCCCGCATGCAGGCGCATTTCGACCGCGCCCGTGCGCTGGCCGAGTATCTGGCCGCCAACGAGATGGTGCGCAACGTGTGCTATCCCGGGCTGAACTCGCATCCCGACCATGCGGTTGCAACGGGAATCCTCGAGCATGGTTTTGGCCCGGCAGTTGAGTTTGACCTTATTAAGCTTAGCGCAGGAGAGCTGTTCGACGCTTTGCCGGGGGAGTTTCGCACATCGCCTGCCGGCGGCGCAACGACGCGTCTTTCGGCCCCACGCGGCAAGCAGGGGAGCACCATCCGCCTCTTTGCCGGCACCGACAATCCCTTGATAGTTGCGGCCACCCTAGACAACGCTCTTCGCAACTAGCTAAATCATCCTCAACTCCATAAGTTGCGGTGAAATAGGGATTGATTTACGGCTTTATCGGCATAAACAGTCCCTATTTCACCGCAACTTATGAGAAGGGGTTGTGCAGCTAAAAAGCCCCGTCCCAAATTGGCTACTCTTTGATGCTGGCGATGAGGTCGTTGGCTTTGGTAGCAATGACCTGGTTTATGTCGGCCTGCAGCTCCTCGTAGACCGCTACGGCTCGCTCGCCGGCGGGGGTGAGAGTGGATCCGCGGGCGCCGTCGCGCTCGATGAGCTTGCATCCCAGCTGGCCTTCTGCCTCGTTTACGATACGCCAGGCCTTGGAATACGCCATGCCCATGCTCTTGGCGGCACGGTTGAGCGAGTGTTCGCAGGCGATACCTTGCAGCAGCAAGACACAGCCGTGGCCGAAGACGCCCGGCAAATCCTTGTCGCACGCTTGAATGACCAACTTTGCCGTCGTCTTGTACTCCATCTGCTCCACGTCTCCCCGCTAAAGTGTTTGCTGGGTAAACGCAAAGCCTGCGTCAAACCCTCGTGTGCTCTTCTTAAATCATGCATTGTAGCAGTCAAAGTGCGTTAAGATACTTCCCCAGTATTGGGCGCCCAAGGTTGGGCTGGGTCCTACGAGGCCTGCAGCCGACCGGTCGCATGGAAAAAGGAGAAACATGGCTACGTTCTTTCCCGGTGAGTCCCACACGTTTTCGGAGTATCTGCTGGTCCCTGGCTACTCGTCCTCGCAGTGCATCCCCAACAACGTCTCTCTTAAGACGCCGCTAACCCGCTTTAAGCGCGGTGAGAAGCCGGCAATCACCCTGAACATCCCCATGGTTTCCGCCATCATGCAGTCCGTCTCGGGCGTCGACATGGGTGTCGCGCTCGCTACCGAGGGTGGCCTGTCCTTCATTTACGGTTCCCAGAGCGCCGAGTCCGAGGCCGCTATGGTCAAGGCCGTCAAGGATCACAAGGCTGGCTTCGTTCAGTCCGATTCCACGCTGACCCCCGACATGACCATGGAGCAGGTCATCGAGCTCAAGGAGAAGACCGGTCATTCCACCATGCCGGTTACCGACGACGGCACTCCCAAGGGTAAGCTCCTGGGCATCGTCACCAGCCGTGACTATCGCCCCAGCCGTGATGACCACCAGACGAAGGTCTCCGAGTTCATGACCCCGCGTGAGCAGCTCATCGTAGGCGACAAAAACATCAGCCTCAAGGTTGCCAACGACGTCATCTGGGACAACAAGCTCAACGCTCTGCCCATCGTCGACGACAACGATCACCTCATGGGCATCGTCTTCCGCAAGGACTACGACAGCCACAAGACCAACCCCAACGAGCTGCTCGACGGCGACAAGCGCTACATGGTCGGCGCCGGTATCAACACCCGCGACTATGCCGAGCGCGTGCCGCTGCTCATCGAGGCCGGTGCCGATGTCTTGTGCATCGATTCTTCCGAGGGCTTCAGCGAGTGGCAGAAGCGCACCATCGAGTGGATCCGCGCCAACTACGGCGAGGACGTCAAGGTCGGTGCCGGTAACGTCGTCGACGCCGAGGGCTTCCGCTTTTTGGCCGACTGCGGTGCCGACTTCATCAAGGTCGGTATCGGCGGTGGGTCCATCTGCATTACCCGCGAGACCAAGGGTATCGGCCGTGGCCAGGCCACCGCGCTGATCGACGTCTGCCGAGCCCGTGACGAGTACTACGAGGAGACCGGTGTCTACGTGCCCGTGTGCTCCGACGGCGGCATCGTCTACGACTACCACATGACACTCGCCCTTGCCATGGGTGCCGACTTTATGATGCTGGGCCGCTACTTCGCCCGCTTCGACGAGAGCCCGACCGAGCGCGTCAACGTCAACGGTCAGTACATGAAGGAGTACTGGGGCGAGGGTTCTGCGCGTGCCCGCAACTGGCAGCGCTACGACCTGGGCGGCGCCGCGAAGCTCAGCTTCGTCGAGGGCGTCGACTCCTACGTTCCCTACGCCGGTTCCCTCAAGGACGGCGTGGGCGGCACGCTCTACAAGGTCAAGTCTACGATGTGCAACTGCGGTGCCCTCTCGATCCCCGAGCTCCAGGAAAAGGCACGCCTGACCCTGGTGAGCTCGACCTCCATCGTCGAAGGCGGCGCCCACGACGTTGTCGTTAAGGATTCGCAGCAGTCTGTGTCTTATCGATAGGATAAGAGCTGCACATAAAGGTTGAGTATCAACCACGTTATTTAGATAAAGCGAGATGCCCGCAAGTCGCAGGCATCTCGCTTGTCGTATTTGCTATTATCAGTCGAGTCAACCTTAGGGTCGGGCGGCTTAGCTTTGTTCGCTACAAGTTCCGCACGCAAAGAAGAGCACTAAATGTGCTCTTCGTCTTGCGCAGGACTGTCCGCAGTAGCGAATAAAGCTAAGCCGCCCGACCCCAGCTAAGATTAAAGGAGCTGATATGTGCGATTGCACAGATCATAAGGACGAGATCCCTGCCTACGACGCGCAGGCCATTGAGTCCAAGTGGATGAAGGCCTGGGAGGACTCCAACCTCTTTGCCGTCGACACCGACGACAGTAAGCCCAAGAAGTATGTGCTCGAGATGTTCCCGTATCCGTCGGGCGACCTGCACATGGGCCACGCTCGCAACTATACCATTGGCGATGCCATGGCCCGTCAGGCCCGCATGCGCGGCTACGACGTGCTGCATCCCATCGGCTTTGACGCCTTTGGTCTGCCTGCCGAGAACGCCGCCATCAAGCACAATACGCAGGCTGCCGCCTGGACGTATAAGAATATGGACCAGGCGCTCGCCACGATGAAGCGCATGGGCTTCTCCTACGATCTGGATCGCATGGTCAAGACCTGCAGCCCCGACTACTACCGCTGGGGTCAGTGGATCTTTGAGAAGCTGTGGGAAAAGGGCCTGGTCTACCGCAAGAAGAACCCGGTCAACTGGTGCCCCAACTGCAAGACCGTTCTGGCCAACGAGCAGGTCACCGAGGGCAAGTGCTGGCGCTGCGGCACCGAGCCCGAGAAGCGCGATCTTGAGCAGTGGTACTTCAAGATTACCGAGTACTCCCAGGAGCTGCTCGACGACCTGGAGAAGCTCCCCGGCTGGCCTGAGCGCGTCAAGCAGATGCAGGCCAACTGGATTGGCCGCTCCGAGGGCGCCGAGGTCGACTTTACCCTGTGCGACCAGGATGGCGAGCCCATCGAGGGCGACGAGGGCAAGATCACCGTCTTTACCACGCGAGCCGACACGCTCTTCGGTGTCTCCTTCTTTGTCCTGGCTCCCGAGTACGCGCGCCTGCACGAGCTCGTCGAGGGCACGGAGTACGAGGAGGCCGTGACCAAGATCGTCGAGGACTCCAAGCATATCTCTGCCGTCGAGCGTGCCCAGGGCACTCTCGAGAAGCACGGTGCCTTTACCGGCCGCTACGTGGTGAACCCCGTGAACGGCGAGAAGGTCCCCGTGTGGGTTGCCGATTATGTCGTGGCCGACTACGGCACCGGCGCCGTCATGGCCGTTCCCTGTGGCGACCAGCGCGACTTTGAGTTTGCCCGCAAGTACGACCTGCCGATCGTGCCGATTATCCTGGACGATGACGATCGCGCTGCCGTCGAGGCCAACGGCGAGACCATCGATACCTTCCATGACGAGACCGTCGACTGGGATTGCGCCCACGCTGCCGAGGGTACGCTGGTCCAGTCCGGCAAGTACACCGGCATGCGCGGCGGTAAGCACTCCGAGGGCGAGGCTGCCATCGTGGCCGACCTCGAGGCCATGGGCTGCGG
This sequence comes from uncultured Collinsella sp., assembly GCA_947002045.1. Classification (GTDB taxonomy): domain Bacteria; phylum Actinomycetota; class Coriobacteriia; order Coriobacteriales; family Coriobacteriaceae; genus Collinsella. The sequence continues at coordinate 14,183 of CAMQJB010000027.1, read as the reverse complement.
CCGTCGCAAGGTCGAGTTCCGCCTGCGCGACTGGCTCATCAGCCGTCAGCGCTATTGGGGCAACCCCATTCCGGCCATCCACTGTGAGCACTGCGGCATCGTTCCCGTGCCCGAGGATCAGCTGCCGGTGACGCTGCCGGAGAACCTGGACTTGGGCGCTGGCGAGACCCTCGCCGAGTGCAAGGACTTCTACGAGACCACTTGCCCGGTCTGCGGTCGCCCGGCCAAGCGCGAGACCGATACCATGGACACCTTCACCTGCTCCAGCTGGTATTACCTGCGCTATACCGACCCGCACAACACCGAGCTGCCCTTCTCCCGCGAGGCGGCAGACCGTTGGATGCCCGTCGATAACTACATCGGCGGCATCGAGCACGCCATTTTGCACCTGCTCTACAGCCGCTTCTTTACCAAGGCGCTGCGCGACCTGGGTCTGCTGAGCGTGGACGAGCCCTTCACCAACCTGCTGTGCCAGGGCATGGTCAAGGACGAGAACGGCGACACCATGTCCAAGTCCAAGGGCAACGTCGTGCCCCCGAGCTCGGTTATCGAGCCCTACGGCGCCGACACCATGCGTCTGGCGATCCTGTTTATCGCCCCGCCCGAGAAGGACTTCGACTGGGATCCCAAGGCCGTCGAGGGCGCCAACCGCTTTATCAAGCGCGCCTGGCGTATCGTGTGGCAGCTCGTCCAGTCGGGTGACGCCAACGTTGCCTTCGACAAGTCCGTGCTCGACGAGACCGCGATGAAGCTCTATCGCGAGCGTCACCGCACCATCGCCAAGTGCACCGAGGACTTCGATCGCGGCCAGTTCAACACCGCGATCTCTGCCGTCATGGAGCTCGTCAACGCGGCAAGCGCCTACCTCAACGCCACCGAGGGCGCTGACCGCGACAAGGCCCTGTGCTACGGCGTGGCCAAGGACATTGTGAGCGTCCTGGCGCCCATCTGCCCGTTCTGGGCCGACGAGCTGTGGCACGAGGCGCTCGGATGCGAGGGCAACGCCTATACCGCCGCCTGGCCCGAGTTTGACCTGGCCGAGTCCATCGAGGACACGGTGCAGATCGTCGTTCAGGTGCTCGGTAAGGTTCGCGGCCGCATCGACGTTGCCCGCGATGCCTCCAACGAGGAGATGCAAGCTGCCGCCGAGGAGGCCGTTGCCAAGTGGCTCGAGGGCAAGACGGTCGTCAAGGCCATCTGCGTGCCCGGCAAGCTGGTCAACCTGGTGGTCAAGTAAGCACTGCGAGCATAACTGACGCATAAAAGACGAGGGGCGATCCGGTTGGGTCGTCCCTCGTTTTGCACTGTGTGCCCCGTTTGGCTGGCGCTTAGCGCCACCCTCTACGGAATGTGTACCAGGTCCCTAAAGTAGACATTGCCCGTCTGCTCCTCGAACATCCAGATATTGAGGTAGATGTCGTTGAGGTCGCTGTTCACGTCAAAGTCCGGATCGTCGAAGGTGCCTACAAAGGTGAGCATTGCGGTCGCTTCTTCGCCTGCGGCGACGGGCTGGCGCATCCTCACGTCGCGGACGACACCGTTGACGTAGGCATAAGCATCAACATCGCCAAACATCATGTCGACATCGGCGTTGTTTGTCACCGCAAAGACCAACACGGCGTCGCCGTAGCCATCCGTGTCCTTGCCCACGCAGGTAACATGGACGTTCTCGTCTGCCTCAAGGTCGATGGGGAACTGTTCTTGAGGGTCGGGACCTAAGCCCTGGGGGTCGACTATATCTTCGTCTATTTTGTCGAAACGCTCCGATGGCGTCGTTTTCTCGATGGCTTTGGTGCTGCCGAGATCCGGCTCACATGGTCCGGTGTTGCCATCGATGTTGCTGCAGCCCGCCAAAGCGAACGAGCAGGCTGCAATAGCGAGCGCGATCGTGCAGAGGGTGCTTAGGCGTTCCATGGATCCTCCTTGCCGTAGAGATGCTGGGCGGCTGTACGGTCAATGCGTGCGGCAGGCTTTCTCGCTACAGAATGCCTCTCAGCTCTAGTCTGGCCGATGTGTGCCCAGGGACGGAATGCCCATAGGGCCCGATTCGGTCGGCGCGCTGGGACGCATGGCCCGTTTTGGGGCTTTTGGGGAGCACCGCACAGGCGTCCTCGCCTAATTGTCCTATTCTTGTGGAGAAGCTGTGGGCGCGCTGACCTGCGAATTTCTTTGACGCTTGCACGTTTTCGCAGGTATTGGTATAGTTTGCTTGCAAATGAAGTTGTAATTGAAAGAAGTGGGGTTTCGGCCCCGCTTCTTTTTTGTATGGATGGAGGTGCCGCAATGGTCAAGACCAAGACCGAGCAGGCGATCATCGACGCGCTCGAGGCCGTCGCTCCCCAGCACGATGTCGATATTGTCGACGTTGAGCTCGTGGGCGCCACCAAGGCCCCCTGCGTGCGTGTGCGTATCGAGGGTGCCGAGGGTCAGAGCCTGTCGCTCAACGACGTCACGGCCAATACCAAGTGGGTCGGCGACGTGATCGAGGAGCTCGACCCCATTTCTTCGAGCTACACGCTCGAGGTGTCGAGCCCGGGTATGGCGCGCCCGCTGCGCCGTCCGCGCGACTTTGCCCGCTTTGTGGGCGAGGACTGCGAGCTCACCTCCACCGCCACCGAGGGCCGTCGCAAGTACTCCGGCAAGATTGTCGCCGCGACCGAGACGAACGTGACCCTCGAGCTCGAGGACGGCGAGTCCGTCACCCTCGATTTCTCTGATGTTAAAAAGTGCAAGTTGAAGCCCACCTACGACTTCAAGCCCGCGAAGGAAGGAAACTAACATGGCAGCATCCGACATGATGTCCGCCCTGATGGAGCTTTGCCAGGAGAGGCACATCGACCAGCTCTACCTGATCGACCGCCTGGAGCAGTCGCTCGCCAAGAGCTATGCCGAGATCTTGCATCTTGAGTGGGGCGCCAAGGTGACCATCGACCGCACCACCGGCAAGATCTACGTTTACCGTCTGGAGCCGATCGACGATTCCATGGACGAGGAGGGCAACTTCACCGAGTTCGAGGAGATCGACGTCACCCCCAAGAACACGAGCCGCATCGCCGCTCAGCACGCCAAGGCCGAGATCAACGCCATCGTGCGTAACTCCGCCCGCGAGCAGATCTACGAGGAGTTCTCCGGTCGTATCGGTGACCTCATCAGCGGTACCGTGCTGCAGTCCACGCCCGACTTCACGATCGTCAAGATCCGCGATGGCGTCGAGGCCGAGCTGCCGCATTTTGACCAGCGCCGTTACGAGAACGAGCGCAACGAGCGTCCGATGGGCGAGCGCTATCTGCACAACCAGCACATCAAGGCCGTGATCATCGACGTCCGCGACCCCAACTCCAACCTGCAGCCGGTTCGCGGCGAGCACAGCCGTCCGCCGATCGTCATCTCCCGCACCCATCCCGAGCTCATGCGTCGTCTGTTTGAGCAGGAGGTGCCCGAGATCTATGAGGGCACCGTCCAGATCAAGTCGATCGCCCGCGAGCCCGGCCAGCGCTCCAAGGTCGCCGTCCACTCGCTCGACGACCGCCTGGATCCCGTGGGCGCCTGCGTCGGCCCCAAGGGCAGCCGTGTCCGCGCTGTCGTGGGCGAGCTCCGCGGCGAGCGCGTCGATGTCATCCTGTGGGATGCCGATCCGGCCGTCTACGTCGCCAACGCCCTGTCGCCCGCCAAGGTCACCCGCGTCCTCATCGACGAGGAGAAGGCCTATGCCGGCGTCATCGTGCCCGACGACCAGCTTTCGCTCGCCATCGGCAAGGAGGGCCAGAACGCCCGCCTCGCCGCTCGCCTGACCGGCTGGCACATCGACATCAAGTCCGAGACCCTTGCCGCCGACATCCTCAAGAACGTTCCCGTTCACGAGGAGCCCGCCGCCGACCTGATCGGTGACGAGGAGGACGACGACGTCCGTCGCTGCGAGTACGTGTCCGAGGACGGCATCCAGTGCCGTAACCAGGCCCGTCCCGGCTCCCGTTTCTGCGGTGTCCACGACACCGACGCCTTCGATGATGCGGAGGACCTGATCTAGCGCGCGGTCGCGCCGGGCAGGTCCCGGTGCATCTCCCACGCTCGTTCAGTCTCTAGGCACCCAAGGTGCCAGAAAGGGTAGGTGAAGTCATATGGCAAAAGTCCGTGTGTCCACCCTGGCCAAAGAGTTCGGCATGACCTCCAAGGAACTGATGGGTCATCTCGCCGAAATGAAGATTCCCGCTAAGTCCGCTTCCTCCGCCCTGGAGGACGCTTACGTCGCCATGGTCCGCAAGCAGCTCGCCCCGGTGATCGAGGCCCGCGCCCAAGAAGTCGAGGCCGCCAAGCAGGCCGAGGAGGAGGCAGCCGCCGCCGAGGAGGCAGCGCGCGCTGCCGAGGCCGAGCGCGAGCGCATCGCCGCCGAGAAGGCACGCGAGGAGGAGCGCCGCCAGTTCGCCGCCGCCCAGGCTGCCGAGGAGGCCGCCCGTGCCGAGGCCGAGGCCAAGAAGAAGGCCGAGCAGGAGCGCCTTGCCCGCGAGAAGGAGGAGGCTGCCCGCGAGGCCCAGCGTCGCGCCGTCCCCGCTTCCGACTCCGGTTCGCGCTTCCGTTCGCTGCTCGACCAGATCGCCGCACAGGAGACCGTGCTCAAGGAGAAGAAGGACGCCGAGGAGAAGGCCAAGGCCGAGCGCGCCTCCGAGCGCGGTAACCGTCGTGGCGGCAACAACGACCGTCGCGGTGGCCGTCGTAACGATCGCAACGCCTCCGACAACAACTCCGATCGCCACGCCTCCGAGAGCCGTCCGCACAGCCATCGCACCAACGCCAGCAACAACGTCGCTGCCGGCATGGACTTCCCCAACCCCGATAAGCAGGGCAAGGGCAAGAAGCGCAAGGGCGGTCACGGCAACGATGAGGACCACTACAGCCGCATGGCGCGTGAGGCCGAGGAGTACAGCCGCGAGAAGGTGCTCGAGGAGGCCCGCGCCGCCGTCGAGGAGGCCTCTCGCGAGTCCACCGGTCGCCGCAAGAAGCGCAAGGAGAAGCGCGAGCGTGAGGCTGCTAAGGCTCAGGAGGAGCGCAAGATTGAGGAGGCGCTGGCCCAGGGCGTGAACCCCGAGGAACTCGACGCCATCAAGGTCTCCCAGGGCGTTACCGTCCAGGAGCTTGCCGAGGCGCTCGACGTTCCGGCCAACGACATCATCAAGCGCCTGTTCCTGCTGGGCACGCCGCTCACGATGACGCAGTCCATGTCCGACGACCTCGTCGAGCTCGTTGCCGACGACCTGGGCCGTCAGATCAAAATCATCACCCCCGAGGAGGAGAACACCTTCTCGTTCTACGACGATCCCGCCGACCTTAAGCCCCGCGCCCCGGTCGTCACCGTCATGGGTCACGTCGACCACGGCAAGACGAGCTTGCTCGACGCCATCCGTCACACCGGTGTCGCTGCCGGCGAGGCGGGCGGCATTACCCAGGCCATCGGCGCTTCGCAGGTCATGATCAACGACCGCAAGATCACCTTCATCGATACCCCGGGCCACGCCACCTTTACGGCCATGCGTGCCCGCGGCGCCAAGGTGACCGACATCGTCATCCTGATCGTGGCTGCCGACGACGGCGTCATGCCTCAGACCATCGAGTCGATCAACCACGCCAAGGCCGCCGGCGTACCCATCGTCGTCGCCGTCAACAAGATCGATAAGCCGGGCGCTAACCCCGACCGCGTGCGCCAGGAGCTCACCGAGTACGGCATCATCCCCGAGGAGTGGGGCGGACAGAACATGTTCGTCAACATCTCGGCCAAGCAGAAGATCGGTATCGACGACCTGCTCGAGACCGTGCTGCTCCAGGCCGACGTGCTCGAGCTCAAGGCCAACCCCGACACCTTTGCCTCCGGTAACGTCCTCGAGGCTAAGCTCGACAAGGGCCGCGGTTCGGTCGCTACCGTGCTGGTGACCCGCGGTACCCTGCACGTGGGCGATACGCTGGTCGCCGGCCTTACCTACGGCCGCGTCCGCGCCATGCTCGATCCCAAGGGCAACGCCGTCACCGAGGCCGGCCCCTCCGACGCTGTCGAGATCCTGGGCCTGCAGTCCGTGCCCAACGCCGGCGACGAGTTCCGCGTGTTCGAGGACGAGCGCGAGGCTCGCGCCTTGGCCGATGAGCGCTCGCTCAAGGCCCGTATCGAGGAGCAGAGCCGCGTGAAGCACGTCACGCTCGAGAACCTCTTCGAGACCATCGCCGACGCCGAGGTCAAGGAGCTCAACCTGATCATCAAGGCCGACGTCCAGGGTTCCATCGAGGCCCTTCAGGACTCGCTCGACAAGATGGATCAGTCCGAGGTCCGCATCAACACGATCCACTCCGCCGTCGGTGCCATCAACGAGACCGACGTCGTTCTTGCCGACGCCTCCAACGCCATCATCATCGGCTTTGGCGTGCGTCCCGACGGCAAGGCCCGCTCCGCCGCCGAGCGCGAGGGCGTCGAGATTCGTTGCTACGACGTTATCTACAAGTGCCTCGAGGAGCTCGACGCTGCCCGCATCGGCATGCTCAAGCCCACCGAGGTCGAGGTCTCCACGGGTACCGCGACCGTCCTGGACACCTTCAAGGTGCCCAAAGTCGGCATCGCCGCCGGTGTCCGCGTCGAGGAGGGCGAGATCGCCGCGACCGATTCCGTGCGCCTGGTGCGTGACGGCATTGTGGTCTTCAACGGCAAGATTGCCTCGATGCGCCACTACAAGGACGAGGCCAAGAGCCTCAAGAGCGGTTCCGAGGGCGGCATTGGCCTGGAGAACTTCCAGGACATCAAGCCCGGCGATCAGATCGAGGGTTACCGCATCGACCAGGTTGCCCGTACCGAGTAGGGGGTAGCGCTATGAAGCAAACGCAGGCAACCCGCCGTTTGGGCGAGCAGCTTCGCGAGAAGCTTGGTTATATCCTGCTCTTTGAGGTTTCCGACCCGCGTCTCGACCTGGTCACCCTGACCGCGGTCGAGGTCGCGGTGGACCGTTCGTTCGCGCGCGTGTACGTGTCGTGCGATGCGAGCCGCTACGATGAGGTCATGGAGGCGCTCGCCAGCGCCAAGGGACGTATTCGCAGCCTGTTGGCTCGCTCGCTCGATTGGCGCGTCACGCCCGAGCTCGATTTTCGCATCGATCGCTCGACCGATGAGGCCGAGCGCATCACACGTGCGCTGGAAAACGTTCCGGCCACGCTTGCGATCGAAAAGGACGAGGACGGCTACCCCATAGCGGATGCCGCCCAGGAGGCAGCTTTAGATGACTAATTCCGCCGACCTCGCCTCGTGCGAGTCTGCAGATATTAAACGACGCATCCTCGAGCTCATCGAGGATGCGTCCTCCATTGCGATCTCGGGTCACACTTCTCCCGACGGCGATGCCTTGGGCTCCGTGTTGGGCCTGGGCCTTTCGCTTATGAAGGTGTTCCCCGACAAGGACATCGCCCTGCTGCTGGCAGACGACGATCCCGTTCCGCGCATCTACCGTTTTATGGAGGGCGCCGATCTGCTGGTGCCGGCATCTGCCTACACCGGCAACCCGGACCTGTTCATCTCGGTGGACGTGCCGGTCGTCGAACGCCTCAATAATTCCGCCGAGGTTCTCCGTCGTTCGGCCCATGTGGCATGCTTTGACCATCACCCGGCGCGTGAGGAGTTTGCCGAGGTCAGCCTTAGGTGCGTCAATGCCGCTGCTTGTGCCATGATCATCGACCGCTTTTTGGCCGATTGCGGCATTACCGCAAGCGATAGCATCGCCACCTGTCTACTGTGCGGCCTGGTCACCGACACCGGTCGTTTTCAGTATCAGAACGCCGATGCCGCAGCGTTTCATGCCGCCTCGCGTCTGGTGGCGCACGGTGCCGATCCGGCGCGCGTCGCGCTCGAGGTCTACCAGAGCATGCGTGTCGAGTTCTTGCACCTCAAGTCCATCGTCATGGGTCGCATCAAGACGGTCGCGCACGGTCGCGTGGCGTATAGCTACGCATACGAGAGCGACCTCAAGGAATGCGGTGTCACCTCGGACGAGTGTGACGGCCTGGTCGATGTGGTGCGCTCGGTGATGGGCGTCGAGGTCTGCCTGTTCCTTAAGGGCATCGAGGGCGATACCAAGGTGCGCGGCAACCTGCGCTCCAAGGGCGATCTTGATGTTTCCGAGATTGCGGCCAACTTTGGCGGAGGTGGGCACCACGCTGCCGCCGGCTTTACCAACGCCGGAACGATTTCCGAGACGCTCACCGCGGCACTTCCCATGCTGGCCGAGCTGGTAGGGGAGGATCCCGCTTCGGTGATCGTCGAGCTCTAACTTTTTGGATGGTACATGGCTCGTCGTACACCTTCTCAACTCAATATGCTGCTCGCCGTCGATAAGCCGGTGGGCTGCACGTCCCACGACGTGGTTTCGCAATGCCGGCGCGCCCTCCATGAGCGGCGTGTCGGTCATGCCGGAACGCTCGACCCCATGGCATCGGGTGTCATGGTGGTGGGCGTGGGTCAGGCCACACGTCTGCTGGGCATGCTTACGCTTGATACCAAAAGCTACGTCGCCGACATCTCGTTTGGCGTCGAGACCAATACCGATGATGCGGAGGGCGAGGCCGTCCGCACGGTGCCCGTTGCCGCCGACCTGCGCGATCCGGCCTATGTCCGCGATCACCTGTGCGCCATGTTGGGCCCGCAGATGCAGGTACCGCCGGCGTTTTCGGCCATTTCGGTCAACGGCGTGCGCGCCTATAAGGCTGCGCGCGAGGGCAATGCCGTTGAGTTACCCCCGCGTCCTGTCGAGGTGTACTCCGCCGACCTGATTGCCGTGGGCGGCGAGGGCGAAGCGTGCGTTTGGACCGTGGCGTTTTCGGTGAGCAAGGGCACCTATATCCGTGCGCTCGCTCGCGATTTGGGCCGCGCCTGCGACAACGCGGCACATATTTCCGCGCTGCGCCGTACGGCCTCCGGTGTTGTTTCCATCGGTGCCTGCCATGCGGTCGAGGAACTTTCTGCCGAATCCGCTGCCGGCTTTGCCTTGGATCCCATTGCGGCACTGGGCGCCACGCGCGTCGACTTGCCGGGCGATCTTGCCGACGATCTGCTGTGCGGACGTCGTATTCCTATTGAGCGCGCGCTTGTGGGCTTCGATGCGTCGAAGGCGCCGTTTGCGCTGGTGCTTGATGGCGGGCTCAAGGCGCTCGCCCGTATCGAGGGCGGTCGCTTTGTAATGGAGCACGTCTTTCCGCAGGCAATCGGCGGTGTTCGATGATGCTGGACTCCCACGAGCTCGCGCGTATTTTTTTCGCGGGCGAGTCGGATGAGCCCCGTATCGTCTCCGCCGATGCGTTTGATGATTGCGCGAGCTTGGGCGCCGCGTCGATCGCCATCGGCGTGTTCGACGGTGTGCATCGGGGGCATCACGAACTGATCGACGCGGTCGTTCACGATGCGCGTGACCATGGCTGCAAGGCGGTCGTGGTCACCTTCGATCCCGACCCAGACGTGGTGGTGAGCCCTTCGCCTGCTCAAAAACTGATGACGACGGCCGACCGCCTGCATGCCCTGGCTCTCACCGGGGTCGATGCGGTCGTAGCCGTTCCCTTCACGCCTGCGGTTGCGGCACTCGACCACGTGGGCTTTCTTGAGCTGCTGTCACGCGTCGTCGATATCCGTTCGATTCGCGTGGGTAGCGACTTTAGGTTAGGCCGCGGCGGCGCCTCGGGCGTTGCCGAGATGCAGACATGGGGTGCCGAGCGCGGCGTTGACGTCTTTGGCCACGAGCTGCTGTGCGTCGATGGGCAGACGATCTGTGCCACCCGTATTCGCCAGGAGCTGTGCCAGGGTCATGTCGAGCTTGCCGCCGAGCTGCTTGGCCGTCCGTACATGCTGCGAGGTATTGTTGCCGGCGGTCGTCACCAGGGTTCCGACATGGGTTTTCCCACGGCAAATATTCAGGTGCCCGAGGGCATTCAGGTGCCTGCCGATGGCGTCTACGAGGGCCTGGTGCTGGTCGATGATACCGTATGGCCTGCCGCCGTCAACGTGGGCCTGCCGCCGACGTATGCCGACGATGCCGCCTCGGCGCATCTTGAGGCCAACTTGATCGGGTATGCGGGCGACCTGTACGGCGCCTCGGTGTCGCTGGCGTTTACGCGTTGGCTGCGCCCATCGCGCGTGTTCGATTCGCTGGACGTGTTGATCGCGACCGTCGAGGGTAATATTGACGATATCCGTCATCATTTGGGTGAGCAGGGGGTGAGCATCCGTGATTAGCGATGAGGAAAAAGACCAGGTGCGTGCTGCGTCCGACCTGGTTGCCATCGTGCAGGAAACGGTTGAGCTTAAGCCCCGCGGCCATGAGTTTTGGGGCTGCTGTCCCTTCCATGGCGAAAAGACCCCGTCGTTTCACATTATCCCCGCCACGCAGGTGTGGCACTGCTTTGGCTGTGGCGAGGGCGGCGACGTCTTCACCTACATCATGAAGCGCGAGAACCTGAGCTTTCCCGAGTCGATTCGCTACCTGGCCGACCGTGCCGGCATTGAGCTGCACGATACCGGCGCCTATCGCGAGCGCGGCACCAAGCGCGCCCGCATCTACGATCTGTGCGCCGAGACCGCCCAGTTCTATCACACCATGCTCATGCGCGGTAAGGACAGCCGTCCGCGCGAGTATTTCGCCAGCCGCGGTATGGGCGGCGACGTCTGCCGCCGCTACTGCCTGGGCTTTGCGCCGGGTCGCAACGCGCTGGTGTCGCATCTGTCGCAGGCGGGCTTTACGCCGCAGGAGATGATCGACGCCAACGTGGCCGTGAGCCGTGGGCGCGGGCAGCTTGCCGACCGTTTTTACGACCGCGTGATGTTTCCCATCTTTGACGAGCAGGGTCATAATATCGCCTTTGGCGGGCGCATTATGGGCGACGGACAGCCTAAGTACCTCAACACCGCCGAGACGAGCGTGTTCCATAAAAAGCGAAACCTCTACGGCTTTAACTGGGCTAAGGAGTTTATCGTCGCGCAGGATACCGCCATCGTGGTGGAGGGATATACCGATTGCATCGCCTGCTGGGAGGCGGGGATTAAAAACGTCGTCGCCACGCTGGGCACGGCGCTGACGGAACATCATGTAAAGACGCTCACCCGTTTTGCCAAGCGCATTGTGTATATGTTCGACGGCGATGCCGCCGGTCAAAAGGCCGCACGACGCGCGATTCAGTTTATCGAGCAGGATTCGATGGACCTGCGCTGCGTGGTGCTTCCCGACGGCAACGACCCCATGGAGTTCATCACAGCGCATGGTGGCGAGGCGCTGCAGGCGCGCATCGATGCCGCCGAGCCGCTCATGGACTTTGTGTACCGCTCACTGCAGGAGTCGAGTGACATTGCCACGCCGGGCGGTCGTGCCAAGGCGCTCGAGGACGCACTGACGCTCATCTATCCGCTGCGCGATAGCTACATGATCGATACGTACTTTATCCAGATTGCCGACCTGCTGGGGCTGGACTTGGAGACGGTGCGTTCGAGCTCGGGCCGTGTGTTTCGCGATGTTGCCAAGCGCGAGGACGCCGAGCGTCGTCGCGAGCAGAACTACGAGCGCCAGCGGGCGCAGGCCGAGCGTGCAGGCAGCGCGGGCGGTCGGGCGTCTGGTTCGCAAGGGACGTCTCGCGGTGCTTGGGCGTCGGGGGTGACGCCTCCGGTGTCCACACCGGTCGAGGAAGAACCGTACGACTATGTGCCGCTCGAGGCCTATGGGGCCGCGCCGGTCGAGGTCGTCGACGATGTGCCGCCGATCGATGTGCCGGTTGGCATGGATGGCGCGGCGCCGGTTGCCGATGCAACGGGCGCGCCCGCGGCACCGACGATGCCGATCGTGCTGACCGACCTGGAACGAAAGTCTTTGGCGGGGGAGCGCGAGCTGCTGACGATGCTCACGAGCTACCCCGACCTGTTCCGCACGTATGCCGACCGCATCTGCTCGATCGAGTGGGTGGATCCGCGCCACGAGTCCATCGCGTGGGCCGTGCTCGCGACGCCGCCGGGCACCGACCCCACGGCGTGCATGGATGCGGCGCGCGCGGTGTGTCCCGAGGCAGCGTCGCTTGTCAGCGCCGGGCGCATTTCGTCGACGAGCAAGCACCCCACCGAGACGAACATCGTGTTTATGCTCGATACCCTTGAGCTCTACACCATCAAGCGCCGCATGCGCGCCGCACAGGCCAAGCTTCGCCAGGACCGGTCGCTCGACGATGAGGCGCGCCGTGTGCTGACGATGCAGGCGATGCAAGATTCTCAGCGTCAGCGTGAGCTCCAAAAGTCGATCGGCGGCGTGGCAGATCCGTTCCGTTTGATCGGTTTGGAGACCACGGACGCCGACCAAGCCTAGATGTTGTGGTCAACCAGCGTATTCGCGCCTATATCCAGTCTGAATTTTGGGTATAGACGTCAATGTGTGTGCTAAAGTAATGAGTCCTGTGGACTATGAAGGGAGAATCTGTGCCAAAAAAGAGTGAGAGCACGGGTACTGGGCTGGAATCCTACGTTGCAAAGCTCATGGGCAACGGCTCAAACAGGACTTCGGTAACCGAGGACGAGATTCAGGTCGCCCTGAAGGATATCGATGTGTCTGACGAGCAGCTCAACGCGGTGTATTCCGCGCTGCGCAACAGCGGCATCCAGATTATCTCCGCGAGCGGTAACGACGACGCCCCCATGGACGTCGACGATGACGATAACGATAGCGATACCGACGATTTCGATGACGACGAGCACGATTCCGGCTCGCTCGACGATCACGAGCTTAAGATGGCCCGTCAGGCCGACGCCGAGATGGGTTCTTCCAAGAGCAAGAAGAAGCGCACCGTGCGCACGTCCCGTTCGCGTTCGCGCGTGCGTGGCATCGATGCCTCCACGGTGATGCTGACCGGCGACCCGGTTCGTATGTACCTTAAGGAGATCGGTAAGGTCGACCTGCTGACCGCCTCCGAAGAGGTCGATCTGGCCATGAAGATCGAGGCCGGTCTCGATGCCACCGAGAAGCTCGAGGCCGCCGATGCGGGCGAGATCGAGCTCACCCGCGCCGAGATGCGTCGCCTGACCCGTATCGAGAACGTCGGTCTCGAGGCCAAGCAGGCGCTCATCAGCGCCAACCTGCGCCTGGTCGTCTCCATCGCTAAGCGCTATGTCGGTCGCGGCATGCTGTTCCTGGACCTGATCCAGGAGGGCAACCTCGGTCTGATCCGCGCCGTCGAGAAGTTCGACTACCAGAAGGGCTTTAAGTTCTCCACGTACGCCACGTGGTGGATCCGCCAGGCCATCACGCGTGCTATCGCCGACCAGGCCCGTACCATCCGTATTCCCGTGCACATGGTCGAGACCATCAACAAGCTCGTCCGCGTGCAGCGCCAGCTTCTCCAGGACTTGGGTCGCGACCCGACCCCCGAGGAGATTGGTGCCGAGATGGACATGAGTGCCGACCGCGTCCGCGAGATCCAGAAGATTTCGCAGGAGCCCGTGTCGCTCGAGACCCCCATCGGCGAGGAAGAGGATTCCCAGCTGGGCGACTTCATCGAGGACTCCCAGGCTATCGTTCCGCCCGATGCTGCCAGCTTCTCCATGCTGCAGGAGCAGCTCACCCAGGTGCTCGACTCGCTTGCCGATCGTGAGCGCAAGGTTATCGAGCTGCGCTTTGGCCTTGTTGACGGACATCCCCGCACGCTCGAGGAAGTCGGCCGCGAGTTTGGCGTCACGCGCGAGCGTATCCGCCAGATCGAGTCCAAGACTCTGGCCAAGCTCCGCCATCCCAGCCGCAGCAGCAAGCTGAAGGACTACATCGAAAGCTAGTCAAGCCAGAAGCGCCCTCAAGCACATCAGCTTGAGGGCGCTTTCATGTAGTCGTTGGGGACGTTCTTAAACGACTAGTCGTTGGGGACGTTCTTAAACGACTAGTCATTGGGGACGTTCTTGAATGACTAGGTCGGAAAAAATCTCAAAAAAGTTCTTGCCCTGAGCTGATTCGTCCGTATAATAAACTTCGTTGCTTGAGAGCACGCACCTATTCCTCGGTAGCTCAATGGTAGAGCACGCGGCTGTTAACCGCGCTGTTGTAGGTTCGAGTCCTACCCGGGGAGCCAGAATTTTCCAGCCCTTTCCGTTGGGCTTTAAATTCCTCGGTAGCTCAATGGTAGAGCACGCGGCTGTTAACCGCGCTGTTGTAGGT
>CAMQJB010000026.1 GCA_947002045.1 uncultured Collinsella sp. | reverse complement strand
CCGCCCGGCGGGGGCGCCCCCCACACCCCCCCCCAAATCTCCCCCCCCCCGGGGGCGCGGCGGCTACTCCCGCGGCCCCCCCCCCCCTTTGCGTTGACGTGTTGCCTAAGCTTTACAGCTGGTACAGCGTGGTGAACTTGTCCTGCAGGTAGCTGCAGTAGTAGCGGGCGTCAAAGTCCATGCCGCAGGCGCCCTTGATGAGCTCCGGCGCGTCTTTGGCGCGGCCCCACTGCCAAATGTGCTCGCCCAGCCAGGCGCGAACGGGCGCCAAATCGCCGCTCGCACAGGCGCCATTGAGGTCGACGCCGTCGCGGCACATGGCCGGCACAAACATGGCGTCGTAGGCGCTACCCAGCGCATAGGTGGGGAAGTAGCCAAACGAGCCGCCGCTCCAGTGCGTATCCTGCAGGCAGCCGTGCGTGTCGTCGGGAACGGGAATGCCCAGGTACTCGTTCATAAAGCGATTCCAAAGCGCGGGGATATCCTTGGCCGTGGCCTCGCCGGCAAACAGCATGCGCTCAATCTGGTAACGCACCATAATATGCAGCGGATAGGTGAGCTCGTCCGCCTCGGTGCGGATCAACGACGGCTGCGCGATGTTCACGGCGCGGTAGAGCGTGTCCTCGTCCACGTTGCCGTAGACCTCGGGCGCGTGGCGGCGCAGCACCTCGAGCAGCGGTCCCATAAAGGCGCGGCTGCGACCCACGGTGTTCTCAAAGAAGCGGCTCTGGCTCTCGTGGATGCCCATGGAGGTGCCGCCCTCCAGGCAGGTGCGAGCATAGGCGGGGTTCACGCCCAGCTCATACATGGTGTGACCGGCCTCGTGGATGATGCTGTAGACGTTGGAGATGCAGTCGTCCTCATAGATGTGCGTCGCGATGCGCGCGTCGCCCACGGCAAAGCCCTCGCTAAACGGGTGCTCGGTAAAGGCAAGCGTGGTGTCGTCTAGGTCCAGGCCGACGAGCTTCATAAGGTCGAAGCTCATGGCGCGCTGGGCGGCCTCGGGCACACGGGCGTGCAAAAAGTCGGCAGCGGGCTGCTGGCTGCGCTCGCCGATGGCGTGCACGAGCGGCACGACCGTCGCCTTGACCTCATCGCAAAACGCATCGAAGCTCTTGGCGGAAAGGCCGCGCTCGTACTGGTCAAGCCAAACATCGTATGGGTCGCGCTTGGGGTCCATGAGCTCGGCCTGATGCTTAAGCTGGCCGACGATTCTATCCACATAGGGCTCAAAGCTCGCCCAGTCATTGGCCGTCTTGGCCTTGTGCCACACGGCGTCGGCCTCGCAGGTGAGCCTAGTCCAGGCCTCGGCCTCCTCGGTGGGAATGACGCTCGCTTCGCGCTGGTCGCGGCCGAGTACGCGGATCTCGTCGAGCAGCTGCGGGTCGTCGATCTTGCCGCCGGCGACGGTTTCGCGTGCCAGCGAGCGCACAAGTTCGACAGACTTTTCGCTGGTCAGGAGCTTATGATGCTCGCCGGCAAGGGTGCCCATGGCGTCGGCGCGCGCTGCGGCGCCGTTGGCGGGGGCAATGGTCGCGCCGTCAAACTCGGCAATCTTGAGCAGGTACTCGCGGGTCCACAGCTTGCCCTCGAGCTTGCGGAATTTTTTGACGGCCTTATCGACCTTCATGCCTTTGGGCGTCTTGCCCGCTGCGGGCTCGGCCTTCTTATCGTGCTTCTTTCCCATACCATATCCTTGATCTCGCAGGTCGCCCGTCGCACGCGGCGGCGCGGCCAGTTTGCACAGCTACCTACCTTGTACCCAGCACGAACAAAACGGAACGCGGCGATACACCCAAACAATGTGGTATCCTGTAGCCCAATGCGTTGACGGAGAGGGTTTTGCCCGCCGCGTCGCCGGCAAGAGAGGGAAGGTCATGGGCTGCAAGCCTTCCTGCGGTGACAAGGGCCAAGCGTTCACTCCCGAGCAGCGACCTCAACGGGCGCGCGGCCAGCGGCGGCGATGTCCCCAGTAGGGAAGCCGTGAGCCTCGCGACAAGGGGCAAAGAGTGGGCGCGGCGGGCCAGACATCCGTCGGGTCAAACAAGGTGGTACCGCGGAATTCAACCGTCCTTGGGCAATGCACATGCCCGAGGACGGTTTTTTGTTACCGAACCGGGCCGCGTTTTCGCAACGCCAAGCGGCATTGGTCGCCCTGGCAAGCGAATGCGCGAGAGACGAAAGGGAAGACATGAGTCTGATTGATGATCTGGTCAAACTCGAGGAAGAGGCCAAGGAGCTCGTCGCAGGCGCCGACGACGCCGCCAAGCTCGAGGCTGCGCGCGTTGAGCTGCTCGGTCGCAAGGGTCGCATCACCGGCCTGATGCGCATGATGGGCAAGCTCGCCCCCGAGGATCGTCCCGTGATGGGCAAGCGCGCCAACGAGATGCGCCAGCTGATCGAGGGCATGCTCGACGAGCGCACCACCGAGATGAAGGCCGCCGCCCTCAAGCACGCACTCGAGCACGAGGCCGTCGACATCACGCTGCCGGGCATCCGTCCGCAGATCGGTCACCAGCACCTGATCAAGCAGATCATCGAGGAGGCCGAGGACATCTTCTGCGGCATTGGCTACACCGTCGAGTCCGGCCCCATGGTCGACACCTCCTACTACAACTTCACCGCGCTCAACGCTCCCATGGATCACCCGAGCCGCTCGGCCCGCGATACCTTCTACGTGGTCGACAACAACCCCGGCAGCGTCGCGCACCCCGAGGCTCACGCCCACGGTGAGTCCGACGTGCTGCTGCGCACCCAGACCTCGGGCGTGCAGATCCACACCATGGAGTCGCAGAAGCCGCCCATCTACATGATCTGCCCGGGCACCGTCTACCGTCCCGACACGGCCGACGCCTGCCACCTGCCGCAGTTCAACCAGATCGAGGGCCTGGTCGTCGACGAGGGCATCACCTTTGGCGATCTTAAGGGCACGCTCGACTACTTTGTTAAGTGCATGTTTGGCGAGGACCGCAAGACGCGTTATCGCCCGCACTTCTTCCCCTTCACCGAGCCGAGCTGCGAGGTGGACGTGAGCTGCCACGTCTGCGGCGGCAAGGGCTGCAACTTCTGCAAGCACAGCGGCTGGATCGAGATCTTGGGCTGCGGCATGGTCGACCCCAACGTCCTGATCAACTGCGGCATCGATCCCGAGAAGTACACCGGCTTCGCCTTTGGCATTGGCGCCGAGCGCGTCGCGGCCCTGCGCTACGACCTGCCCGACCTGCGAACGCTCATGACTGGCGATATGCGCTTCTTGAACCAATTTTAGGCTTGCCCAGGCACCCCATCTTGGCGTTCAAACCGTCGCTCGCGTACCTTTAGTATGCGTCGCTCCTCTTTCACGCCAACCTGGGGCACCTGGACAACCCTAAGGCGAACGTCTTCATTTGATATTTCCTCCCTATGCGGAGATTAAGAACTAGGAGAGCTACATGCGCGTTTCTTACGACTGGCTCAAGACCATGATCGATATTCCGGAGGATCCCAAGACCCTTTCGGACGAATATATCCGTACCGGCACCGAGGTCGAGGCGATCGACACCGTGGGCGAGTCCTTCGACCACGTGGTGACTGCCAAGGTGCTCACCAAGACCCCACACCCCGATAGCGACCATATGTATGTGTGCTCGGTCGACGTGGGCGACAAGAACCTCGACGCCGATGGCAACCCCGCCCCGCTGCAGATCGTCTGCGGCGCGCAGAACTTCGAGGCCGGCGACCACATCGTCACGGCCATGATCGGCGCTGTGCTCCCCGGCGACGTCAAGATCAAGAAGAGCAAGCTTCGCGGCGTCGTGTCCATGGGCATGAACTGCTCTGCGCGCGAGCTCGGCCTGGGCGGCGACCACTCCGGCATCATGATCCTGCCCGAGGATACGCCCTGCGGCATGCCGTTTGCCGAGTACGTGGGCTCGAGCGACACCGTGCTCGACTGCGAGATCACGCCCAACCGTCCCGATTGCCTGTCCATGATCGGCATGGCCCGCGAGACCGGCGCCATCTTCGACCGCGATTTCCACGTTGAGCTGCCCGCCATCAAGGCCGAGACCGGCCGCGCGACCGACGACGAGCTTTCGGTCGAGATTGCCGACGAGGGCCTGTGCGACCGCTATGTCGCCCGCATCGTGCGCAATGTGAAGGTCGGTCCGTCGCCCGACTGGATGGTCAAGCGCCTCAACGCCCTGGGCGTGCGCCCGCACAACAACATCGTCGACATCACCAACTACGTGATGATGCTCACCGGTCAGCCGCTGCACGCCTTTGACCTGGACACCTTTGCCGAGCGCGAGGGCAGGCGTCGCGTGGTGGTTCGCGCCGCCCAGCAGGATGAGAAGTTCACGACGCTCGACGGCGAGGAGCGCGTGCTCGACGCCGGCATGGGCCTCATCACCGACGGCGAGCGCCCCGTGGCGCTGGCCGGTGTTATGGGCGGTATGGATTCCGAGATCGAGGACGACACCGTCGATGTGATGGTCGAGAGCGCCTGCTTCAACGCCGGTCGCACCTCGCACACCAGCCGCGACCTGTCGCTGATCTCCGACGCCTCCATTCGCTTTGAGCGCCAGGTTGACGAGACCGGCTGCGTGGACGTCGCCAACGTTACCTGCGCTCTCATCGAACAGATCGCCGGCGGCGAGGTCGCTCCCGGCTATGTCGACGTGTTCCCCGCGCCCAAGACCATCGATAGCATCAAGCTGCGCTTGGCCCGCGTGCACGCCATCTGCGGCGCCGACATCGAGCCCGACTTTATCGAGCGCTCACTCACCCGCCTGGGCTGCACCGTCGAGCGCGACGGCGAGGACTTTATGGTCACCCCGCCGAGCTTCCGTCCCGACCTGCCGCGCGAGATTGACCTGATCGAGGAGGTCCTGCGCCTGTGGGGCATGGGCCGTGTGACGGCGACCATCCCGGCTGCCAAGAACCACATCGGCGGTCTGACGCGCGAGCAGAAGCTTACCCGCAAGGTCGGCGAGATCCTGCGCGCCTGTGGCCTCAACGAGACCACGACCTTTGGCTTTGCCGCCCCGGGCGACCTGGAGAAGATCGGCATGTCCACCGAGGGCCGCGGCTGCCCCGTGGTGCTCATGAACCCGCTGGTGGCCGAGCAGACCGAGATGCGCCGCTCGCTGCTGCCGGGCCTGCTGCAGTCTGTGGCCTATAACGAGGCCCACGGCACGCCCAACGTGCACCTGTACGAGGTCGGCAGCCTGTTCCACGGCCGCGAGAACGCCAGCCTGCCCAAGGAGACCAAGTCCGTGGCGGGTGTGCTCTCGGGCCAGTGGAGCGAGCAGTCTTGGACCATGAAGTACCGTAAGCTGCGTTTCTTCTTTGGCAAGGGCATCGTCGAGGAGCTGCTCGCCCAGCTGCGCATTGAGAAGGTTCGCTTCCGTCCTGTCGAGGGCGAGGGCTATGCCTTCCTGCAGCCGGGTCGCGCCGCCGAGGTCCTGTCCGGCGGCACCGTGCTGGGCTGGGTCGGCGAGATTCACCCCGAGGCGCGCGAGGCGATGGGCATCGATGAGGTCGTTGTTGCCTTTGAGCTCGATCTGGACAAGCTGATCAAGGGCGCTCGCAACCAGGAGAACTACCGCGAGTTCTCGCAGTATCCGGCTGTTGAGCACGACCTGGCTATCGTGGTCGATAACTCCGTGACCTGCGAGGATCTTGAGCGCCGCATTACCAGCGCCGGTGGCAAGCTGCTCGAGGGCGTGCGCCTGTTCGACGTCTACCGCGATCCCATCCGCATCGGAGCGGGCAAGAAGTCCATGGCCTTTGCGCTTACGTATCGCTCCGACGACCACACGCTCACCAGCGAAGAAGTCGAGAAGGCACACCAGAAGATCGTCACCAAGGTGTGCAAGGGCGTAAACGGCGAGGTCCGCGGCTAGGATTTGCGCTGGGTATAGGCCAGCGGTGGCTGCCGCCGAGTCCTACGTGACTGCTATGCTCGATATAAGGCGCTGCTGAGCCTGCATATATGACACGCGCATTACATAACGGCGTGCTGCTTTGTCGGCAGTGCGCCGTTTTGCTATGATAGCCCGCGGCGTGTTACGAATCTGACATTACGTAACACTGACAAGGTGATTTTAGCGGCGTTGCAATTCCGCGCGCCGATAACCGGGAGGCGTATATGCACATTCCAGACAACTACCTGTCCCCGCAGACCGATGCCGTCATGGCGGTGGCGATGGTGCCCGTATGGGTTCACTGCATCAAAAAGGTGCGCGCCACGCTCGATCGCGAGCATATGGCGTTCCTGGGCATCTGCGCCGCATTCTCCTTCTTGCTCATGATGTTCAACGTGCCGCTGCCCGGCGGTACCACGGGTCACGCCGTTGGCGGCGCGCTCATCGCGCTGCTGCTTGGCCCCGAGGCCGCTGCCATTGCCGTCTCGGTCGCGCTAGCGCTGCAGGCGCTGCTATTTGGCGACGGCGGCGTTCTGTCGTTTGGCGCCAACTGCTTTAACATGGCCTTTGTGCTGCCGTTTGTCGCTGCTATCGTGTTTCGTGCGCTCAACAGCCGTCTGCACGACAAGAGCTGGGGCACCTCGGTTTCTGCCATCGTAAGCGGCTGGGTCGGCCTGTGCCTGGCGGCCCTGTGCGCGGCAATCGAGTTCGGTATTCAGCCGATGCTCTTCACGAATGCTTCGGGCGCTCCGCTGTACTGCCCCTTCCCGCTGTCCGTGGCTATTCCTGCCATGTTGATCCCGCATATGCTGGTTGCCGGCGTGATCGAGGGCGTGGCGACGGCCGCCATCTACGGCTTTATCAAGAAGACGGCGCCGAGCATTATCGTCGGGCCCGGGGCCATCGATGGCCAGCTTGCTGCCGAGGGCGCTGCTGTCAAGAAGACCTCGCTGGTTCCCACGCTCATTTTGGTCGCCGTGCTCGTGGTGGCCACGCCGCTGGGATTGCTTGCCACCGGTGACGCCTGGGGTGAGTGGGACGCCGAGGGCGCCGCAACTGCCGTTCAGGAGGCTGGCGACGACAGCCTGCAGGCTTCGGTCGGCCTCGATACTCCGACCTTTGCCGACGCGCTGCCCACGGGTGATTACCTGCAGGCCTATTCCGAGGAACAGGGCCTTGGCTTTGCCGGCCAGGCTGCCATGTATATCCTTTCCGGTGTGATTGGCGTGGCGGTGCTCACCATCGCATTCCGCCTGATTTCGCTGACGGTTAAGGAAAGCTGAGCGCATGCAAATGGTCGAGCTGCCTAGCTGGCTTGCGGTCGAGGAGCGATACGAGCCCGCGGGGGCTCGGCATCGTGTGATGCAAAAGAATGTCCTGCACCTGGCGAGCCTGCTTGAGCGGGTTCGCCTGGGTGGAGGTGCGCACGAGGGCGGGTCGATGGTCGACCGCGCCCTTTCTTGCGTTTCGGCTCCGGTGCGTCTGGTGGGGATGTTCGTTTGCGTCCTGTGCGTGTGTCTGACGCAAAGCCCGCTGTACCTCATGTTGATGGCGGCTATCGTGTTGGTGCTCGTTGCCGTACGCCCCGTACGCGGGCTGCGGGCAACCTTTGTGCCGGCGCTTGGCGCTGCGGGGCTCGCGGTGGTTCTGGCACTGCCTGCCCTGCTGCTGGGCGCGTCTGCCACGGGCGCCATGCTCAAGATCGCGCTCAAGACGTTTATTAATGTGTCGCTGGTGCTGGATGTTTCGTGGACGCTCACCTGGAGCCGCATGTCGGCGGCGCTCAAAATGCTGCACCTGCCCGATGAGGTTATCTTTACGTTTGATATGGCACTCAAGCATATCGAGGTGCTGGGACGCACGGCGCACGATCTGTGCGAATCAGTCATGCTGCGCAGCGTCGGTTCCGCGCCTGCGGGTTTTTCGCGCACCGATTCGCTGGCGGGTATCATGGGCATGACGTTTATCAAGGCGATGGAATGCAGCCGCGCGATGGACGAGGCCATGCTCTGCCGCGGCTTTGCCGGTGCGTACCCGGCCCCCGCGCGTAGCGGCTTTGGCTGGCGCGATGCCGTTTACGCGGCCGTTGTGGCTCTGCTCGCCGTATTGTGCGCGGTGCTGTAGCGCGGGCGGTCGAACCGTCGATGTGAGTAGGGAAGGGCGACGTTTTGACAAACGATACAAATGGCGCGATGGGCGCGAGCGGTGCTGCTGGCGTCGAAACAACGCCGCTCATCGAGTTTCGTGACGTGGTGTTTTCCTATGCGGGCCATACGGTGGTCGACGGCGTTTCGCTGCAGGTGGACCGTGGAGAGCTCGTTGCCCTGCTAGGTCCCAACGGCTGCGGCAAGACGACGATCATGCGCCTTATTAACGGCCTTGAGCTCGCGGACGCGGGTGCGTACCTGTTCGACGGGCATGCGGTCGATGCGGCATATCTCAAGGATTCCGCGACGGCCCAGCGGTTCCATCAATGCGTGGGCTTTGTGTTCCAAAACGCCGATGCGCAGCTCTTTTGCGCTACGGTGGGCGAGGAGGTCGCGTTTGGCCCGGCTCAAATGGGACTGCCGGCAGACGAGCTCGAGCGCCGCGTGCGCGATGCCATGGAGCTGTTCCAGGTTGCCGATCTTGCCGACGTCTCTCCCTATCAGCTCTCGGGCGGGCAAAAGAAGCGCGTTGCGCTGGCTGCGGTGGTGTCGATGAACCCGGATATCCTGGTGCTCGACGAGCCTACCAACGGACTTGACGAGGACTCGTGCGACATCGTGGTCAACTTTCTACTGGCCTATGTTGCTGCCGGCAAGACGGTCTTGATGAGTACACATCATCAGGATTTGGTGCGGCGCCTGGGTGCCCGCGCCATCTATATCGATCGATATCACCATGTGGTCGAGGCGCCGGTGTCGTCGTATGGAACCGAGAGCGGCGCTGCGGAATAGTTGCTGCGTAGAGCGTGCGTAGCCGCCCGCGCGGCTTTGCCGTGATGGTATAGTTATCCAGGTTTTTATGGGGGTGGCTATGCCAAGCTGGAACATTCATATCGCTCAGACGGAGCGTTTGCTGGAGCGCAGCGGTGCGCTTGCCAATAGCGTGCGCGACCGCAATGCCTTTTTGTTTGGCTGCGTGGTTCCGGATATCTTCGTGGGCTATATGGTCCCTGGCATCGCTGATCCCATTCCGTATCGCATTACGCACTTTGCAAAGCCCGAGCCTATCCCTAAGCCTCGTGAGCATGAGTTCTGGGATACCTATGTGGCGCCGCTGCTTAAAGGCGCACCCGCGGGCGAACCTGCTGAGGCCACCTCGATTGTCGAGGAACGCGAGCGACTCAATCGGGTGCATTATCCCCAACGTTACAAGGACGCCGAGCCGGTTGCCGGTCCCGGCGCCTGTGAGTTTTCGCTCGCGCCCGATGACGTGGCGCAGTCGCTGCTCGATCTGACGCTGGGCGTTTGGTCTCACCTTGTGGCCGATACTGTGTGGAATACCCGCGTGAACCAGTACCTGGAGGCGCACGGCGGCAAGCCGTGCGAGGAATTCCGCATTAAAAAGCAAGGCGACTTTGACTGGTTTGGCAAGACGCTCAGCATTGTTTCGATTCCGCGCGCGACCGATCGCCTCTATACTGCGGCGACGCGTTTTGGTCAGTATCCCATCCATAAGGAGTATGTGCTCAAGACCATCGGCGTTATGCACGAGATTGTACGCGAAAACCCCGGCGAGCCCGATCATCCGCCGTATCGCTTGCTAACCGAGGAGTTTTTCGATGCAACGTTTACCGAGGTCGTCGAGCTAACCGAGGCGGGTTTTGCCGCCCGTGTCGAATCGCCCGATGTGTCTGCGCTGCCCCTGATTGCTAGCTGCTAGCTGGCCGGCCCGGCAGTGAATAGCTCAACCCAATCGACAAGTAGCTCTTGCCGCAGGGCATCTTCGGTAGTGCGCTCCTGTTTAGTCTTTGGGGTGTAGGGAAGCCCAGCCTTTTTATGGATGAGCTCGGCTATGTGGTTGAAGCTCTTCTTCTCCTTGATCTGGTCATAGGTAATTTGGATGACGTCGTAGCCCATGCTTGTGAGTGCGGTGGCGCGCTCGGCATCGGAGAGGCTCGCGGCTTCGCTGTCGTGGGCGGAGCGGCCTTGGCATTCAAGGATGACGCCCATGCTGTCGGTGGCGCTTTCGATGAGGATATCGGCGTAGCAGCAGGTTTTGTCATACAGCGAACGCGCGGCTTCGCTGAGCGGGATGCGCGCGTTATTGGTGATGTCGATGCCCAGACCGCCCTCATCGCGGGGGAGCGAGATGAGAATTGACGTCTGGACTTCAAAGGGCGAGGCGGTCTGTCCTGTCATGCGTTCGGCGGCCCAGCGGAGCTGCTTAACGCCGCGCAGGCCTGCGGCCTGCTTGGCGAACACGGCGATATCCGCTGCGGTAAGAAGCGGCGTGCGCTTCCACAAGTTGGTGTCATTGCCCTTGGTGTCGTTAGCTCGCTCCCAGCCGCAGCTGGGCGGAATGAGCTTAAGCGAAATAGCTTCATCGAGTTGTTGTTGCGTTCGCTCGCAGGGCTTAAACACTGCAAAGGAGCCGCACATCTCGTAGCAAGCCATGAGTAACTGGCTGCGTGAGACCTGCGTGGCAAGGCTGAGCAGCGTGAACTCCGGTGAAGTGACATCAAACCCATGCTCAGTCTGCCTAAACGACCCAGGAGGCGGCTCTTGGGTTAGCAGACGGCTATGAAATAGCTTTCCGTTCGCGCGCTGTTTTCTTTCGCCCACGAATCTCCAAACTGGTGTGCCGAGCAAGTCTTTAAATACTGGTTGTTTTGAGTAGTGTACCAAGCGATGGTCATGGTCGGGCGGCAGGATTGCCGGATAGAGTCCCAGTATCTGGGGCGGGATGCGATAGTACTGAAAAGCCGTGGGTCCGCAGGCAAGAAATGACATGGCGATCCGATCGTTTGAGCGTAGTTTGGGCTAGAAAAGCTATCGGTTTCGGAAGTGCGGGGAAAAAGACAAACAGGCAAACCACAAGCGGTATTTGAGCCAACTTTATCAGGGGTTTTGTTGAAATAAAAGGGCTTGTACTCGGAGGTAAGTAATTTTTCCCCGCACTTCCGAAAACCAGGTCGATCTGGCTCTTGCTAAAACGATTTATCAGCGTCGGTTAAGGTGTGGGTTTGCCACCGGGCGAACACTTTTAGCGCTTGGGACTTTATTCATTGGGCCTCGAAGGGTGGATTTCGCACTTTTGGTAAAGAAATGAGTGCGTGTTTTGCTGTGCGCCGGCATTGGCATAGAAAAAGGGCCCGGAAGGCTTTGCCTTCCGGGCCCTTTGCAATGCAAGTGTGCTTGCAAGTACGACTTAGCGCACCTGAGCGACGTAAGCGACGTTGGTCGAGGAGACCTTGTCCTCGAGCTGGACGCTCATGCGGGGATCGCCAGCGGTAGCGACGGTCAGGTCTCCGGCCTCGACGTAGCCGAGCTCCTTAGCGGTCTCGATCGCCTTGACGATCGTGCCGTTGACGGTGCCCTGGGTAATCTCGGCCTGGTGCGGGATAACGCCCCAGTACATGATCATCTGCTGGACGGCCCACTCGTGGCGGGAGAACGCGCAGATCGGCATGTTGGGACGGAAGTGCGAGATCAGGCGAGCGGTGCGGCCGGTGGTCGTCGGCACGGTGATGCACTTGGCGCCAACGGTGGTAGCCATGTTCACAGCGGACATACCCACAACGTTGTTGACAACACGGGTGCCGTGGGCATCGGCCGGAACCTCGAGCGGAGCGTGAGCCGGGAGGTACTTTTCGGTCTCGAGAGCAATGCTGGCCTGCATCTTAACGGCCTCGACCGGGTACTTACCGGCAGCGGACTCGCCAGAGAGCATAACGGCGTCGGTGCCGTCGTAGATGGCGTTAGCAACGTCGGCAACCTCGGCGCGCGTCGGGCGCGGGTTCTGCTGCATGGAGTCGAGCATCTGCGTAGCGGTGATAACGGGCTTGTAGGCCGCGTTGCACTTGGCGATGATCTCCTTCTGGATGTGGGGAACGAGCTCGGGCTTGATCTCGATGCCCAGGTCGCCACGGGCAACCATGATGCCGTCGGAAGCCTCGAGGATCTCGTCGAAGTTCTCGACGCCCAGGGCGCACTCGATCTTCGGGAAGATCGTCACGTGCTCGCCACCGTTCTCGCGGCAAAGCTCGCGGATGCCGCGGACGGACTCGCCGTCACGGATGAAGGAAGCGGCGATGTAGTCGATGTTCTCGGTCAGGCCAAAGAGGATGTCCTGACGATCGCGCTCGGTGATAGCGGGCAGCGAGATGTTGACGTTGGGCATGTTGACGCCCTTGCGCTCGCCGATCAGGCCGTCGTTCTTGACGACGCAGGTCATGTCCTGGCCGTCGACGGACTCGACCTCGAGGGCAACCAGGCCGTCATCGATCAGGATGAGGGAGCCCTTCTCGACCTCGGAGGGCAGAGCCAGGTAGTCGAGGGAGATGTGCTCAGCGGTGCCGTGGAAATCCTCGGTCGTGGGCTGAGCGGTGACGACGATCTTGTCGCCGGTCTTGACGGCAACCTTCTTGCCATCGACCAGAAGGCCGGTGCGGACCTCGGGGCCCTTGGTGTCGAGCAGGATGCCGACGGGCATACCGAGCTCCTTGGAAATACGACGGACGCGCTCGATGCGACCGTGGTGCTCGTCGTAGGAGCCGTGCGAGAAGTTAAAACGGGCGACGTTCATGCCCGCCTTGATCATCTCGCGGATGGTCTCGTCGCTATCGCAGGCGGGACCCATGGTGCATACAATCTTAGTGCGCTTGTACATTCAGACCTCCATCTGACATCGTCTTGCGCTGATAGATAAACCATAAGAAATAAAACTGAGTTGATTATAACGAAATGGCGACCGAATACCCCAAAAAATCGACCGTATGCCGAATTAGAAGTTCATTTTTTGCGGAAAAACGGTATATGCAAAAACTTTACCAACCGTTCTAACCGCTGCTATCTGGGCGATATTTCAGTTTGATGATGCGCCGAAGAAAAAACGTTTTATCAATGTTGAGCATCACACGGCCTGCACCGTTGCTTATGGACCATATTTCCAAATGGATTGTTTTGGCTAGACGCGTTGCTTTGGGGTACCATAGCTCCACTATCAACTGCCGCTCAGCACGGCAGCCTTGATGAGCCCTTGCCCTTCTCCTGGGAATTATGATCGGGCATCAATCTGCTGAGTGGCCCGAATCCCAGGAGGGGACTCTATATGCAAAAGGAATACCTGTCCGCCGCGGCGGAGGTGCTCAGCGACCAAGGCGTCGATGAGAACCTCGGCCTGAGCACCGGTGAGGCGTCGTCGCGCCTCGCCAAGACAGGCCCTAACAAGCTCGAGGAAGCCGAGAAGACGCCGCTGTGGAAGCGTTTCTTTGAGCAGATGGCCGACCCCATGGTCATCATGCTGATCGTTGCCGCCGTCATCAGCGCGCTCACGGGCATGGTCAAGGGCGAGCCCGACTTTGCCGATGTCGTCATCATCATGTTCGTCGTTATCGTCAACTCGGTACTGGGCGTGGTCCAGGAAGCCAAGAGCGAGGAGGCCCTCGAGGCCCTGCAGGAGATGAGCGCGGCGCAGTCCAAGGTGCTGCGCGACGGCAAGCTCGTGCATCTGCCGAGCGCCGAGCTCGTGCCCGGTGACGTGATCATGCTCGAGGCGGGCGACTCCGTTCCGGCCGACTGCCGCGTCCTCGAGAGCGCCACGATGAAGATCGAAGAGGCCGCACTCACCGGCGAGTCCGTGCCCGTAGAGAAGCACGCCAACGTGATCGAGCTTGCCGCGGGCACCGATGACGTGCCGCTCGGCGACCGCAAGAACATGTGCTACATGGGTTCCACCGTTGTGTACGGCCGTGGCCGCGCCGTCGTAGTCGGCACCGGTATGGATACCGAGATGGGCAAGATTGCCGGCGCCCTGGCCGAGGCCAAGGAAGAGCTCACGCCGCTGCAAGTGAAGCTCGCCGAGCTCAGCCGCATCCTCACCATCATGGTGATTATCATCTGCGTCGTGATCTTTGGCGTTGACATCCTCCGCCACGGCGTGGGCAACGTCCTTACCGACCCGACCGCCCTGCTCGACACCTTTATGGTCGCTGTCTCGCTCGCCGTCGCTGCCATCCCCGAGGGCCTGGTCGCCGTCGTGACCATCGTGCTGTCGCTCGGCGTGACCAAGATGGCCAAGCGCCAGGCGATTATCCGCAAGCTTTCTGCCGTCGAGACCCTCGGCTGCACGCAGACCATCTGCTCCGACAAGACCGGCACCCTTACCCAGAACAAGATGACCGTCGTCAAGCACGAGCTCGCTGCGCCCAAGGAGAAGTTCCTGGCCGGTATGGCACTGTGCTCCGATGCCCAGTGGGACGAGGAACTGGGCGAGGCCGTGGGCGAGCCGACCGAGTGTGCACTCGTCAACGATGCCGGCAAGGCTGGTCTTACTGGCCTGACTGCCGAGCACCCGCGCGTGGGCGAGGCCCCGTTCGACTCGGGCCGTAAGATGATGTCTGTGGTCGTCGAGACCCTGGACGGCGAGTACGAGCAGTACACCAAGGGCGCGCCCGACGTGGTGATCGGCCTGTGCACCCATATCTACGAGGGCGAAAAGGTCGTCCCGCTGACCGAGGAGCGTCGCGCCGAGCTCGTGGCCGCCAACAAGGCCATGGCCGACGAGGCCCTGCGCGTGCTGGCGCTGGCAAGCCGCACTTACACCGAGGTCCCGAGCGACTGCAGCCCCGCTGCGCTCGAGCACGACCTGGTCTTCTGCGGCCTATCCGGCATGATTGATCCTGTCCGCCCCGAGGTCGCCGACGCCATCCGCGAGGCCCACGATGCCGGTATTCGTACCGTCATGATCACGGGTGACCATATCGACACCGCCGTGGCCATTGCCAAACAGCTGGGAATCGTCACCGATCGCAGCCATGCCATCACCGGTGTCGATCTTGATCGCATGAGCGACGAGGAGCTCGACGCGCACATCGAGGACTACGGCGTGTACGCTCGCGTCCAGCCCGAGCACAAGACCCGCATCGTCGAGGCTTGGAAGTCGCGTGACCAGATCGTGGCCATGACGGGCGACGGCGTCAACGATGCCCCGTCCATCAAGCGCGCCGACATCGGCGTTGGCATGGGCATCACCGGCACCGACGTCACCAAGAACGTCGCCGACATGGTGCTCGCCGACGACAACTTCGCCACCATCATCGGTGCCTGCGAAGAGGGCCGTCGCATCTACGACAACATCCGCAAGGTCATCCAGTTCCTGCTTTCGGCCAACCTTGCCGAGGTGTTCTCGGTGTTTATCGCCACGCTCATCGGCTTTACCATCTTCCAGCCGGTGCAGCTGCTGTGGGTGAACTTGGTCACCGACTGCTTCCCCGCGCTCGCGCTGGGCATGGAGGACGCCGAGGGCGACATCATGAAGCGCAAGCCGCGCAACGCCAAGGACGGCGTCTTCGCCGGCAATATGGGCCTGGACTGCGTGGTCCAGGGCCTGATCATCACCGCGCTGGTGCTGGCGAGCTTCTTTGTGGGTGTGTACTTTGACATGGGCTACATCCACATCGCCGATATGATCGCCGGCAATGCCGACGAGGAAGGCGTGATGATGGCTTTCATCACGCTCAACATGGTCGAGATTTTCCACTGCTTCAATATGCGCAGCCGTCGTGCGTCGCTGTTTAGCATGAAGAAGCAGAACAAGTGGCTGTGGGCCTCTGCCGCGCTGGCGCTGGTGCTGACGGTGATCGTAACCGTGCAGCCGACGCTTGCCGAGATGTTCTTTGGCCCCGTGACGCTTGAGCTCAAGGGCGTTATCGCCGCGCTGGGCCTTGCCTTCCTGATCATCCCGCTGATGGAGATCTACAAGGCGATCATGCGCGCAGTGGAGAAGGAGTAGGTCGAAAGGTCAACCTTCCCACCGGTCCGACCGCCTGCGGGGTTTCTTCTTCGCTGGTCCTCGCGCTTCGCGCTGCGGGATCGCTCAGAAGAAACCCCTCCCGGCGGGCGGGCCTTCGGATAACCTCTCGGGACCATTGGCTAAGGGAAAGTATGTGAGCTGGTCGAGCGTTTGCTCGACCAGCTCTTTTTTGTGGGTAAAATACCTGCTCAGTTGTGATTTGTGGTGCTGGGAGGCGCTTGTGGGCAAGGCGAAGGCTAAGGCGAAGAAAAAGACGACGGGGGCGCGGGCTAAGCGCGATCGTCGTCGGAAGCTCGCGACCGAAGCCCCCGCGTCTGCCGAGGAACTGCTGGCAAGCGTGCCGGGGCTCGACGCGCTGCAGGATGTTCCGGCGTTCGACGACCTGCCTATCGATGGGGCTCAGCAGGCTGCCTTCGATGATTTTTGTGCCCAGGCCGAGGAGCCCGAGCAGATGCAACTTGGTGCCGTGGTGCGCTTGGATCGCGGGTTTCCGCTGGTGGCGACTGCCGACGACACCTTTCGTGCCGAGCATGCCGTGGGGTTTGCCAAGTCGCGTGGCGAGGATGAGGTTCTGCTGCCCGCCGTGGGCGACCGCGTGGCGGTGCGCCGTGCGCCCGGGCATGACATGGGCGTGATCGAGTGCGTGCTGCCGCGCCGCACGAGTTTTGAGCGCTGGCGCGGACGCGCTCGCGGTGAGCGTCAGGTGCTTTGCTCCAACGTGGATAGCGTGCTGATCGTGCAGGCGCTCGGCGCCGGCGAGGTGCTGCTCGACCGCGTGGCGCGCTCGCTGGTGCTGGCACTCGACTGCGATGCCGAGCCGGTGGTGGTACTCACCAAGGCCGACCGCTGCGACACCGATGAGCTCGAGCGCGATTTGGACCGCGTACACCGCCTGGTGGGTCCGGACGTGCGCGTAATCGTGACATCTTCTGCCGAGGGCCGTGGCCTGGACGAGGTGCGCGTCTGCGTGCCCGCCGGGAGCTGCGCCATGATCCTGGGCGAGTCGGGTGCCGGCAAATCGACGCTGCTCAACGCGCTGCTGGGTCACGATACATTGGCGACCGGCGGCGTGCGTGAGCGCGATGACCAGGGTCGTCACACCACGGTCGCGCGCGTGATGGTGGCGCTGCCGGGCGAAGCCGGCGTTATTGCTGACGCGCCGGGCCTTCGCAGCCTGCCGCTCGTGGGGCATGAGCGGGGCTTGGCACGCGCGTTTCCCGAGATCGTCGAGGCGTCGCGTGCGTGCCGGTTTGGCGACTGCACGCATACCCACGAACCGGGCTGCGCCGTTCGCGAGGCCGAGGATGCCGGGCAGATCGACAGCCTGCGCCTGGAGACGTTCCAAAATCTGGCGTCATCCATGCGTGTGAGTGCGCAGATGCTCGATCCCGATGTCCATCTGTAATCGAATCTACCTATGACAGCCGTCTCCCAATGGCACGGGAGGCGGCTTTTTTATTGCCGATGCGCCCCTAAACGTGCGTTTTGCCGACGTGCTGACCAAAACCTTGCCACGAGCTTGACGGGCCGGTCAGCTTTTGGTCGGCAATTGGTTTGACACTCAAAACCAAGATCGCGATCGCGTCGTTTTGCTGCTTGCCCGCTCGGACAATGGTGGTACGGGCATCCGCCCGGTGCTACCTTGAGAGGAGCGGCCGTGAACAAGAGCAAGCGCATCGCCATCAGTCTGATCGCGGGCGTGCTCGCCGCGTTGCTCTGCATGGTCTACGCATCGTCGATCCGCTCGCGGGCTGAGCAGGCCCAGGCCGAGACGCTGGCCAAGTATGGCGGCGATCGCGTCGAGGTGTGCGTCGCGGCACGCGATATCGATGCGGGCGAGACGCTTGACGAGACCAATGTCATAACCCAGGAATGGCTGGCGAGCCTACTGCCGCGCGATGCGGCGACCGAGTTGCGCCAGGTGCGCGGCGACGTGACGACCTCACGCATCCCTAAAAATGCCGTGATTTGCGATGTCTACACCAAGGCCGAAAGCCACACGTTCGAGGTGCCCAAAGGCAAGGTCGCCGTTTCGGTGGCGGTCGATGCCGAGCATTCGGTCGGGGGCGCCACGGGCGTGGGCAGCTACGTGGACGTGTACGTGCAAAAGGACGGCGTGACCGATCGGCTGTGCGGCGCGCGCGTAATCGATACCAGCGAAGATGCCGGCGCCACGCGTGAAGGCAAGATCGAATGGGTGACGCTGGCGGCCGACCCCGAAGACGTTAAGGAATTGCTGGGGGCCTCGGGTAAGGGGACGGTCAGTTTGACGATTCCCGCCACGGTGCGCGACAAAAAGAGCGGAGGCGACGAGTGATGAAAGCGATCTGGCTTGCATGCTGCGCGTGCGGTGATTACGGATTGCTGCAGCGGGAAGTCGAGGGCCGCGATGCGGGCGCGCAAGTGCTTCGCGTGGGCGACCTGGATGGGCTGGTGTCCATGGCACGGGCGTTTCCGTCGCGTCGCGGGGCGGCGATTATCGCGGCAGCCCTGTTCGATGCCGAAGACGTGCGAAAGACCGTTGCGCGCCTGACGGCCGAGGGCCGCGTGAGCCGCGTGGTCGTACTGATAGAGACGCTCGATCCTTCGGATATCGAGGGGCTGTTTCGCGCAGGGGCGACCGAGGTTATCGCTGCGCGCAGCATATGCGGCAACGGGCGCGCGGGCGAGGGAACGGTTGATTACGGCCGGTGTATGACGATTGAGCCCGATGCTTTTGTTGATAGGGAACCCGGGGCGCCTCGCGCTACAAGAGGCCCGCGTGTTGATGATTATGGAAAAGCGGAAGCCGAGCATGATCGGTGTTCCCGGGATCCCCTTGCATACGATGATGTCGGAGAGCCGGTGCCGTATGGCGAGGAGCTTCTGGCTGTAGATATGGGATACGTGCATGGCGTGAGCCTGGTCGATGAGCTCGACGAGGTGGAGGGGCTTGCCGGGAGCGACAATGCTCGTGCCGATGCGACCGTGAAGTCTCCAGGCTCGGCCTCGCAGGCCGAGCAGCCTGCCATGCCGGCTTGGGCGCAGCATATGAGCGCTGCCGGGGAGACGGGGACGTTGCCGTCCGTGCCCGCGTCGCCTGCCCCCACGCCGCCGGCGGATGCCGCCGCTCCGTCGCATCGAGCCCCGGTTGTCTGCGTCGTCTCGGGTTCGGGCGGTTGCGGCAAGTCGACGATCGTCGCCGCCATGGCGCACGCGGCGTCGCTGCTGGGCCTGCGTGCTGCCGTGCTCGACTTGGACCTGATGTTTGGAAACCTCTATGACCTGTTAGGTGCCGATACCCCGCATGACATGGCGACGCTTATCGAGCCATCGGCTGCGGGCGCACTTGCCGAATCGGACATCGTGGCCGCCTCGATGCGCGTGGCCCCGGGCGTCACGCTTTGGGGGCCGGTCGCCGCGCCCGAACAGGCCGAGCTCATGGCGCGTCCGGTGGAGCTGCTGCTCGACGTCTTGCGCCGCGAATCCGACGTGGTGCTTGTCGACACCTCGGTCTTTTGGGGTGACGCCGTGGCGGCCGCGGTGGCGGCAAGCGACCGCTGCCTGGTCGTGGGCGATCCGTCGGTGTCGTCTGCGACGTCCGCGGCACGCGTTATCGAACTGGCGAGCCGTGTGGGCGTGCCGCGTACGCGCATGAGCGCCGTATTCAACCGGTTTGGCGCGCGCGGCGCTGACGAGGATGTCGCCATGCGCTTTGAGATTGCCTGCGCGTTGAGCTCCAAGATCCGCATCGCCGACGGCGGGCAGGACTTGGCGGCGCTCATGGCATTCGGCCGTGCTGACGAGGCAGTGGGCCAAACCAGCGCTTTTGCCACCAGCGTGCGCGAAGCCACGCGCAAGATGCTCGTGGAGCTGGGCTGCGCCGTCGGTCCCTGGAGCGATATGGTCACCGACCGTGCGACGCGTACCGAGCGCCCGCGCATCCGTCTTCCCTGGTCGCGCGAGGGTGATTCGCGATGAGTTTGCAAACAAGGATTAAGGAAGCCGGTGCGGCCGCGGCGACAGTGCCTGTTGATGCGGGACGCCACCGTGCCGTCAAGCGCCGCACCAAACGCGCCGTGATGGACCGCATGGGCTATGACGAGGTGGCGCGTATCAGCGCATACATCGATCCGGCGCGCGCCCGCTCGGAATTGCGTCCTGCGGTGGAGGCGGCGCTCAACGTGGAGGAGCCGGGCGACCTGGCGACGCCCGAGCGCGAGACCATCATTGACGAGATTTTGGATGACGTGGTGGGCCTGGGCCCGCTGCAGCCGCTCATCGAGGACGACACCGTCACCGAGATCATGGTCAACGGTTGTCGCTCGGCTTTCTTTGAGCGCGGCGGCGTCTTATATCCCATCGAGCATGCATTTGAGGATGACGAGCAGATCCGCGTGCTCATCGACCGCATCATCTCGCCGCTGGGCAGGCGCATCGACGAGCGCAGCCCCATTGTCAACGCCCGCCTCAAGACGGGCTATCGCGTCAACGCGGTGATCCCGCCCGTGGCGATCGATGGGCCAATCCTCACCATCCGCAAGTTTTCAGACCGCATCTGTTCGTTGGACGAGCTTGTGGGCCTGGGGTCGCTACCGCTTTGGTATGCGCAGCTGCTTTCGTGCGCGGTATCGCTGCGCCAGGATTTGGCGGTTGCAGGTGGCACGGGGTCGGGCAAGACCACACTGCTCAACGCGCTATCGTGCGAGATATCCACCGGCGAGCGCATCGTGACGATCGAGGACTCCGCCGAGCTCAAGTTTGCACATCACCCGCATGTGGTTCGCCTGGAGGCGCGCGAGGCTTCAATTGAGGGCGAGGGCGCGGTGACAATCCGCGATCTGGTGACCAACGCCCTGCGCATGCGTCCCGACCGTATTGTGGTGGGTGAGGTGCGCGGTGCGGAATGTTGCGACATGCTGCAGGCCATGAACACCGGGCACGACGGATCGCTCACCACGCTTCATGCGGGCACCGAGCAGGAGACCGTGGTGCGTTTGACGCTGCTTGCGCGCTATGGCATCGATCTGCCGAGCGAGCTTATCGAGGAGCAGATTGCCATGGCGCTCGACGGCATCGTGATGTCCGAGCGTCATGCGGACGGCAGGCGTTTCGTGTCCTCCTATTCGGGGGTGCGACGCGGCACGTCAGGCGGCGTGGAGCTTGAGCGCTACGTGACGTTCGATGCCGCCACGCGCACCTGGACGCTCGATCGCGAGCCTCCGTTTATCGCGGAGGGCCTGCGCTCGGGAACGCTCACACAAGAGGAGGTGGACGAATGGAGATCGTTGTGCCCCTCGTCGTAGGGGGCTTGACAGGGCTTTCTGCCGCGGTGGCGTGCGGGGCGGAGCCTCGTGTGTCGCGCGTGCCGCCGGCGGAACTGGTCAGTCATGCGCTTGAGTCGGTTGCCGAGAGGCTGCCGCGCGAGTTGGTAGAAAACGACCTGCTAAAAAAGATTGCCCGCTCCTGGGCGGCGCTGGTTCCAGCACATCGCCTTGGCCTTGTTATCGAGGATGACGAGGCGCGCCTGGCATGCTTGCTGCTATCGAGTGGTGTCTGCGGCATTGCCCTGACTGTCGTATCGCTGTCGCCCATCGGCTTTGTCCTGGGGCTGCTCGCACCGTTTGGCGTAGGCGCCGCTCGCGACACCTTCGACCGTCGCCGCGAGCAACACGATGTGGAAGAAGCCATGCCCGAGGCCTTTACGGCGCTCTCTATGTCGCTCGCCTCGGGTCATTCGCTGGCCCAGGGCATGAGGTTTGTGGGAACTCACGCGCAAGAGCCGGTGCATACCGAGTTTTTGCGCGTGGCGACGGCGATCGACTGCGGCGTCTCGGCGACTGATGCGTTGGATGACCTACTCGACCGTATCGATGCCCCCGGCCTTTCGCTTGTCACCTTGGCGCTCAAGGTGTCGCAGCGAACCGGTGCCCCGCTTGCCGACCTGTTGTCCGAGGCGTCGAGCATGGTGGGGGAGCGCATTGAGCTCAAGCGCCGCTTGGACGTCAAGACATCGCAGGCTCGTATGTCGGCACACATGGTCTCGGCGATGCCGGCGGGTATGTGCGCGGTGCTGGCGCTGCTTTCGGCCGACTTTCGCCGCGGCCTTGCAACGCCGGCGGGTGCCGGTGCCGTGGTACTGGGACTTGCCCTCAACGCCGTCGCCCTGGTGGTCATCCGACGCATTATGCGGGTGGAGCTATGAGCGCCCTGGTCGGGGTCGCGGCATGCCTGTGCGCGCTCAGCGTGTTTATCGTGACAGGGCTCAATCGTGCGGACGCATGCAAGATCGCCCAGGTCTGCAAACGCGAGGCGCTGCTGGTTGTTGCGGCTGCCCGATCGGTGACCGATGTCCTGGTAGCACGGTTGAGGGGCATGCTCGGCACGGGTGGTACGGCGCAGGTGTCGCTCGGCGAGGTGTCCGAGATGATCGACGTGGTGCGTCTGGGGCTTTCGGCCGGCCTTTCGTTCGATGCGGCGCTTGAGGTTTTTTGCGCCAATCGCCAATCGACGTTGGCGCTCCGCCTTGAGCGAGCCTGCATGGCATGGCGGGTGGGCGTAGGGACGCGAGAGGATGAGCTTCTGGCGGCCGCGCGCGACCTGGATGTGCGGGCGCTCGAGACCTTTGCCATCACAGCGGGGCAGGCGCTTGCTCTCGGTGCCCCGCTTGCCGAGACGCTGGCGGCCCAAAGTCGCGAGATTCGCGCGGCCCATCGCGCCGCGGTCGAGCGCGAGATTGAGCGTGCGCCGGTCAAGTTGCTGATTCCCACCGGCACGCTCATCTTGCCGGCGTTGCTTCTGTCCATATTGGGCCCGCTGCTGGGAGCAGGCGGGATGATGTAGGGAGGAATACATGAATACGATGACTGACGTTGTTGGCAAGGTCTGGAGCTTGGCGTTTTGCCAGTCAATTCACGCTCGCCAGCGTGCCGAAGAACTGCTGCGGGAGGAGAGCGCGCAGGGCACCACCGAGTACGCCATCCTAGTCGGTGTGCTCGTGGTGATTGCCATCATTGCCATCGTCGCATTTAAGGGCAAGGTCCAAGATTTATGGAGCGCTATCAGCGAGGGCATCAACAGCCTGTAGAGGGCGCCCGTCCCGTCGGCGCGTTGCTGGTGCTCGCCTGTGCGGTCGTGGCGGTGGCAGTGGCGGTTTGGGGGCTTAACGCAGCACGGCAACAACGTTTAGGGGTTGCCGCGGATGCGGGCTCGGGCTCGGCTGCGGCGTCTCAAAAAGACGATGAGCGAGGCGCGGACGATGCGAACGCCGCCGTCACGGCACAAACGTTCTTGCAAGCACTCGACGAGTGTGCGGACGCTGCAACGGGTTCATCTGCAAACAATGCCGTCGCTGTTCGTCTCGCATGGTCCGAGTGCCGACCGATGACCGAGGCGGCGGCAGATATGCTGCGCGCCTATCGCGAGGTGCCCACGGCGCAACTTGCTCTGAGCGGCTATCTCGACATCAAGGGCAACGCGTGGGGCGCCATCGTGCGTGACGGACGCGGCTGGGTCGATATGGTGACGGTTGCCGCGGATGCTGGTGATACTTCGTGTTGCCTGCGCGTGGTCCGCCTGACCCCGCAGACAACGAACTCAAAGGAGGGGTCGTGAAATGCATTATGTCCTGTGCGAGGAATCTGCCCAGGCAACGGTCGAATACGCCATCGTCACGGTGGCACTGCTTTCCATCGTGCTGGCGATCGCAGGGCTTTGGCGTGCCGGTGCCGATGGGCGCTTGGCGGCGCTGGTCGAGCGGACGGCATCTCACGGCGTCACCTCGACATCGGTTGTCGACGCTGCTGCGGGTGCTAAGGACATCGTGCTGTATTGATGTTGCGCGCGAGGACCGGGCTCAGTCTACGGTCGAGGCGGCATTCCTACTGCCGACGTTTCTGACGCTCGTCCTGTTGGCGCTGCAGCCGGTGTGCCTGCTCTATACACGCGCGGTCATGGAGTCTGCCGCCGCCGAGACCGCGCGGCTCATGACCACGACGACGGTGGGGGATGACGAGGATATTAAGGAGTTTGCCCGCCGCCGTCTTGCCGCGGTTCCCGACGTTTCGATTTTCCATGCCGGCGGGCCCCTGTCGTGGGATATCGAGCTTGGTCGGGCCGATGCGGGCGGCGTCTCGTCCGTTTCCGTTACCGGCGAGGTTAAACCGCTGCCCGTGATCGGTGCGTTTGCGCAGGCTATGGGTAGCGCAGGCCAAAACGGCTATGTCGAGCTTAAGGTCGACGTCTCGTATCGATCGCGTCCCGAGTGGCTGGAGGGAGATTATGATTCATGGATTGCTGCATGGGATTAAGCGCTGCCTGTTGAAGGTGACGAGGGGGCTTGCGGGCCGTTGCCGACCGCGTGCTCGCTGCAAGCGAGGCGGCTTTATGGGTCGAGCCGGGATCGACCTGTTTATCGAAGACGGTGCCTATACCACGCTCTCCTCTGCGGTGGTCATCTTGGTGGTGCTCACGTTGCTGTTTTCGTCGGCGGCGGCGATATGGAGCATGTCGCGCGCGGGGGACACCCAGGCGGCTGCCGATAGCGGCGCGCTGGCAGGCGCCAATGTGGTGGCGTCCTACCATACGGCTGCGACAGTGGTGGATGCGAGCATATTGAGCTTGGGCCTAGCGGGGTTTGCCACGATCGGCACCGGCTTGGTCGCCATCCTTATTCCGGGTGCCGAACTTGCCGCGGGCGATATGGTCGACACGGGAATCGAGATCATTAAAACGCGCAATAAGTTTGCCAAAAGCGCCTCCAAGGGCCTGCAGAAAATCGAGATGGCTCTACCGTATCTGGTTGCCGCGCGAGCTACGCAGGCCGTGTCGGCGCAGGATACCGAGGGTGCGACCTATACCGGTACGGCGCTTGCCGTGCCCAGGACGTCCGAGTCGGATTTCGTTGCGCTCGAGGGGTCCGAGATCTCGACCGATGTCATTAAAGACACATCGAAAGATCTGGAACGCGCAGCAGATGAGCTGCAGAAGGCCTCGGAGGAGACGGCGAAAGCAAAAGAGCGCGCCTGGCTTGCGGATTGCGGCGGGTCGGATCCGGCTTCGGTCGGCAGTTGCTCATGCATGTGGGAACGCGCGAGGAGTTTGGCGAAGCTTTCGGATATTGAGAATCCGCACTATGCCTCGAGCGTCACATGGGAGCCGCAAGTGGCGCTCGATCGCGCGAAGGCCTATTACCGCTTGCGCCTTGCAAACGAGGCGCCTCAAGGCTCAAGCGTCGAGACGAAGGCGGAGTCGGCGGCGCGCAAGGCGTTCTATACCTATGCGAGCGCAGAGGTCAATCGCGCATATATAACCGAAGACGGAGACCGGACCACTTCCTATATTCCGTTGTTGCCGCGCAACACTGACGAGGTGCGAGCGACGGAACTCTATACCGATGCGGCGTGGCCAACTAGTACCAACGATGGCAAAACGTATCTGCATTATGGAACGAGCTGCCCCAACTATAAGAAAGGGACGCCAGGCGGGCTAGCCTCGGTCGCTGCTTATGACGGGCAGGACAAATGCAACAGATGCCATTTTGGTGTTTCGTCGCTCGGCGCCGTTGCGGCTCCTTCGACTTCTATCGAAAACGGCTTCGAGTACCACTTTGATGAGTTCAAAGGCGCTCTGGAAGACTACGTCGAATGCCGCAACAAAGAGCTCGAGCTCATGCGCCAGACCGAGGACGAGGCTGACCGTGCGGGCAATGCGTTTGACGAGGCCATTAAAGCGCTTTCGGGCGAGCGTCCGCGTATCGCTCCGCCCGGTCGCAATGGCGTGGTCGCCTTTGCGGTTTCGGGTGCCATCTCGAGCCCCGATGAGCTCAGCTCTTCGTTTAACGCGGCGGTCAGGCTTGGCGAGCGCGGTGCTATCTCTGCTGCGGTGCTGGCACCCGATGACGCGACGGCGCAGAACAACGTTCTCTCGCGGTTTTTCTCGACGTTGGAGGAGCGTTCGGGCGGTGTTGCCGGTGTACTCGATGGCGTCATGGATGTTTGGGGACGGCTGCTTGTGGGATACGGAGACATCCAAGGCTCGGCTGACGAGCTCATGGGCGAGATGATCGATGGCCTGGGAGGGGGCAGCGGTGCGTTGGGCTCCATTGCGTCGCGGCTCGGCGATACCGTTTCGGCGTCCGTGGCGGCGCTGGGCTTGGAGCCGTGCGACTTGCGCCTACGAAAGCCGGTACTGACCGACACCGCCAATGTCATCAAGAGCCCGGGGTCTGACATCACAGGTCTTTCTAAAGTGCAGGACAAGCTACGAAGTATTCCGCTGGGCGTGACCGACCCCAAGGCGCTTTGCGAGGCGCTGGAATATCAAGTCGAGCGCACCATCAGCGGCACGGTGTTCACGCTTGCGGAGATTCCGCTGCCCGGCGGCGGTTCCATCCCACTTACCGTCGATGTCGCCACACTGGCGGGTGCCCTGGGCGGTGGGTCGTAATGGGCATCCGCACGCGCCTGTGCGAGGAGCGCGCCCAGGCGACGGTCGAGATGGCCGTGGTCACGCCCGTCCTGCTGGTTCTGGCGCTTATCGTGTACAACGTCATGGTCTTTGCCGACGCGGTCGCGCGCTTCGATCGCGTGGTGCCCGATATCGTGCTAGCGCATGCCGTGGCGCCGAGCGGGGAGGGCGATGACAGCTCCATCGATGCCTCCGCGACCGTTCAGGCTCAGATCCAACATGCCATGGAAGGCTATGACTTGCAGATTGAGGTCTCGAGCGAGCAGGGTGCGACGACATCGGATGGCGGTCTGCTTTCGCTCTCCGGCACGTTTAGGACCTATACCTGTACCATGCGCTACGAGCCGTGGCCGAGCTCGCTCAGCATCGCCGGCGTTTCGCTGGGGGCACCGGCAAAGTTGTCGCACGAGCGCGCAGTGACGGTCGATCCGTGGCGTCCGGGGGTGGTTATGTGACCGCGGCCTCATCCTACATTGCCTACGCGCGGGCGCTCAACAGGCTGGGTTGGGCGCCTGCCGAGTTTGTGGTGGCGGAGTCGTTTGCCGTGCGCCTGCGCGGCATGCTGGGACGGTCTCCGATTGCCGCCAACGGGTTGCCGCTCGTCATGGCGTTCCCACGCTGCTCTTCGGTCCACACCTGCTTTATGGCCTACCCCATCGACATTGCTTTTATCGACCACAACGGCAGCATCCTCGCATGCTACGAAAACGTCCGTCCTTGGCGCATGTGTTCCTGTCCCGGTGCCTGGGCGGTGCTGGAACGCCCTTCAATCCTCGCTACACCTCCCGCCTTTCAACAAGTGCCGGCGTAAGAATTGGCGACAGCGGACTTTCGTCATACGAAATTGGGTAAGATGGAGGAGAAGATGCATGGATGTTGAGATCCATCCCAACGCCAAAAAAACACTTGACGGAAAAGCAAGTGCTTGGTGCCTGGTTCGCGGTTACTGAGTGCATTCGCCGCGAGTCGGAGGACGAGCCGCCGAGATGGCTTGCCATTGGATGGCTTCCAGATGGTCGAAGTGTGGAACTTGTTGCAGTCGAACTAATTCGTGGATGGCTCATTATTCATGCCCTGTCTCCGGTTCAGAAGAAATTCTGGCAAGAGATCGAGCAAACTCGGCAGAGGGGTCGATGATGAGCAAGGCGTATACGGCTGCCAATGGTCAGGTTGTAACGGATGAAATGATTGACGCGTGGTGCGAGTCGTACGAGCATGGCGGGTTTCCGGACGGCGAGCATACCGTTGGGGGGATCGTGCACGGGCGGCCTCCGCTCTCAAGCGAAGGGACGGCAACGCTATCGGTCAAGATTCCCCTAGGGATGAAGGAGGCGATTCGTCGTCGGGCGGCGGCTGAAGGAATGACGCCAAGTGAGTTTGCCCGTGCGGCTCTGAGTGAAAAACTTCTTGCTGCCGGCTGATGCCTCTGACGTGCCGATTTATAGAAGGTTGATTTCCGATCTCAGCCGAACACATTAGGCGGACAGGCCGTTCCCGCAGC
>CAMQJB010000025.1 GCA_947002045.1 uncultured Collinsella sp. | reverse complement strand
ACGACCGGAGCACTGGATACGGATGCCCTTAGCGCCGGCCTTGCGGGCAGACTGGACAGCCTTGCGCATAGCGCGACGGAAGGCAACGCGGCCCTCGAGCTGCTCGGCGATAGACTGAGCAACG
The DNA here is from genome assembly GCA_947002045.1 of uncultured Collinsella sp. Taxonomy (GTDB): domain Bacteria; phylum Actinomycetota; class Coriobacteriia; order Coriobacteriales; family Coriobacteriaceae; genus Collinsella. The sequence goes on along the minus strand of CAMQJB010000025.1, from coordinate 31,043 downwards.
AGGTTGGCGTCGAGCTCGGGGCGCTTGATCTCGACAACGTCGACGGAGAGCTGGCCCTTGGAGACGCCAGCGACCTTCTCGAGCTCGGTGCGGAGGGTATCGATCTCGGCACCCTTCTTACCGATGACAACGCCGGGGCGAGCGGTGAGGATGATGACCTTCACCTTGTCGCCAGCGCGCTCGATCTCGACGCGGGAGACAGCTGCGCGGGAAAGACGCTTCTCGAGGTACTTGCGGATCTCGAGATCGTTACCGAGGGTCTTAGCGTAATCCTTCTCTGCGAACCAGCGGGAGCGCCAGTTCTCGGTGATGCCAAGACGGAAGCCGGTGGGGTAGACTTTCTGACCCATACAGCTTTACGCCTCCTTTCGAGGAGCAACGACGACGGTGATGTGGGAAGTACGCTTCAGAATGCGAGAAGCGGAACCCTTGGCGCGGGGACGGATGCGCTTAAGCGTCGGACCCTCGTCAACATAGGCAGCGGCGACAACCAGGTTGTCGGCACGCAGACCGTTGTTGTTCTCGGCGTTCGCAACGGCGGAACGGAGAACCTTCTCGACATCCACGGCGACGGCGCGGTCGCAGAAGTGGAGGATGTCGAAGGCCTGAGCGACAGGCTTGCGGCGGATCAGATCGACCACCAGGCGGGCCTTGCTGGGGGAAACACGCACGTACTTAGCGACGGCGCGAACCTCGGTGGCCTCAGTTTCAATAGACTTAGTTGCCATTTACGGTTAACCCCCTATTTGGCCTTGTGGCCACGGAACGTACGAGTCGGCGCGAACTCGCCGAGCTTGTGACCAACCATGGACTCGGTAACATACACGGGCACATGCTTGCGGCCGTCGTGGACGGCGATGGTGTGACCAACCATCTCGGGGAAGATGGTGGACGCGCGGGACCAGGTCTTCACGACGTCCTTCTTGCCAGCCTCGTTCATCGCGGTGATACGCGAGAGAAGGCGAGTCTCCACGAACGGGCCCTTTTTGAGACTTCTGCTCATAAGTGCTTTCTCCTAAAACTCGGTATCCGAAATTACTTCTTACGGCGACGAATGATGTGCTGGTTCGAGACCTTCTTCTTCTTGCGCGTACGAAGGCCCTTCGTCGGCTTACCCCAGGGGGTAACGGAGGGACGACCAGAGGTGTGGTTCTTGCCCTCGCCACCGCCGTGCGGGTGGTCGACAGGGTTCATGACGGTACCGCGGACGGTCGGGCGCACGTTCATGTGACGCTTACGGCCGGCCTTGCCGATGACGATGTTGGAGTGATCGGCGTTGCCGACCTCACCGACGGTGGCGCGGCAGGTAACGAGGATGCGGCGCATCTCGGAGGAAGGCATACGGACGATAGCGTACTTGCCCTCCTTACCCATCAGCTGGCAGGAGTTACCGGCGGAACGGGCGATAGCAGCGCCCTTGCCCGGCTGGAACTCGACGGCGTGGATGAGCGTACCGACGGGAATGTCGGCGAGGGGCAGAGCGTTGCCCGGCTTGATGTCGGCGTCAGAACCGGACATGATGGTCTGACCGACCTCGAGGCCCTTGGGGGCCAGGATGTAGCGCTTCTCACCGTCAGCGTAGTGCAGCAGAGCGATGCGAGCGGAACGGTTCGGATCGTACTCGATCGTGGCAACCTTGGCGGGCACGCCGTCCTTGTTGCGCTTGAAGTCGATCACGCGGTAACGACGCTTCACGCCGCCGCCCTGGTGGCGGGTGGTGATGCGGCCGTTGTTGTTACGACCGGCCTTCTTGGGCAGGGGCTCGAGAAGAGACTTCTCGGGCTTGGTGCAGGTGATCTCGGAGAAATCGGAGATCGTCTGCCAACGCCTACCAGCGGAGGTCGGCTTAAGGTGCTTTACAGCCATTACAATCCCTTTCAATAGGAATCCGTTAGCCATCGCAGACAGGGATTCGAGGTTCTGCCTCGGGTGCGATGACACCGGACGTATACACGGTTCCGGGCGTGTCCATTTTATACGCCCAAAACCTTGAGCTCTCGCCTCCCCTATTTGGGAGGCATGAGCTCACTCAACAGCAGCGAGTCTTAGGCCTGGTTGCCAAAGACCTCGATGGTGTCGCCCTCGGCCAGCGTGACGATGGCCTTCTTCCAAGAACGGGTCTTGCCGGCGACATAGCGCACGCGCTTGGTCTTGGGCTTGACCGTCAGGGTGTTCACGCGAACGACCTTGACGCCGAAGATCTCCTCGACAGCGTCCTTGATCTGATACTTGTTAGCATCCTTGGCGACCTCGAACGTGTACTTGTTCAGCTCCATGCCGGAGAAGGAACGCTCGGACACGATCGGACGGATGATGATCTCGTGGGCGGTCATTTATGCAAGCACCTCCCCGAAGTGAGCGGCGATGTCGGCGGGCATCAGCACAGCGTTGTTGTTGACGAGATCGTAGGTGTTGGCCTCGTCAGCGGTGATGATGAACGTCTTGGGAATGTTGCGGAACGACAGGTAGGCGTTGACGTCCTCATCGCGAACGATGATGGTCAGACGCTTGCCCTCAAGACCGAGAGCCTTGAGCATGGCGACGGCAGCCTTGGTGGAAGGCTTCTCGAAGCCGTAGTCGTCGACGAGCACGAGCTCGCCATCGGCCAGCTTGGCGGACAGCGCGGAGCGCATAGCCAGCTTGACCTCCTTGTTGTTCATACGCTTAGCATAGGAACGGGGCTTGGGGGCGAAGACAACGCCACCGTGACGCCACTGGGCAGCACGGATGGAACCCTGGCGGGCACGGCCGGTGCCCTTCTGACGCCAAGGCTTCTTGCCGCCACCGGAAACCTCAGAGCGGCCCTTAGCGGACTGGGTGCCCTGACGCCAAGAGGCCATCTGGCACTTGACGATGTGGTGCATAACGTGGATGTTCGGCTCGATGCCGTACACCTCAGCGGCGAGCTCGGCCTCGGCGACCTTCTTGCCCTCGCTGTTCTTTACTTCAAACTTTGCCATTTAAGTGTTCTCCTTGGTATGACGCTGGGCTAAATGGGCTGGGCCCTTAGGCCATACGGATGGCGACGAGACCATTCTTGGCACCCGGGACAGCGCCCTTGACCAAGATGAGGTTCTGCTCGGCATCGATGCGGACAACGGAAAGGTTCTTGACGGTAACGCGCTCGTTACCCATGTGACCGGCCATCTTGACGCCCTTGAGGACGCGCGCAGGATAGGCGCACTGACCGATAGAACCGGGGTGACGCTGGAAGTGAGAACCATGCGTCATAGGACCGCGGCGCTGACCCCAGCGCTTGATGCGACCCTGGAAGCCCTTACCCTTGGAGGTACCGATGACGTCAACCTTCTCGACATCAGCGAAATCAGCGACGGTGACGACCTCGCCGACCTTGTGCTCCTCGCCGTTCTCGACGCGGACCTCACGAAGGAAGCGGACAGGCTCGACGCCAGCCTTAGCGAAGTGACCAGCCATGGGCTTGTTCACGTTCTTGGCCTTGATGTCGCCGAAACCGATCTGGACGGCGTCATAGCCGTCGGTTGCCTGAGTTTTAACCTGCGAGACAGCGCAGGGGCCAGCCTGGATGACCGTGACGGGGACGACGTTGTCGTTCTCGTCCCAAACCTGGGTCATGCCAATCTTGCGGCCGAGAATCATGCTGATCAAGATATGATCCCAACTCTCGCGTGGTCTTGGGACAATGCGTACACCACCGAGCGTACGCCCCTAGAGGACCACTACTTACACGACGTGCTCTCCAGCCTTGTATTGCGTCCGAACTACCTGACAACCCTATTAAGCAGGCGTTTTGTCCAGCCAGAATACTCCCCTGGTTACACACAGCTGTCTAGTATACACGGCTGCGGGCGTATCCATCGAGATTCATATTTCACTCACATTGTTTACGCAGGTAAAGTGCGTGGCACGTTCCCAGTGTGCGGCGGAGGGGGCGGGCCTGAGACATATTAAGGTTGCTGCTCTACAGTCCTGCTCACGACGGAGAGCACATTAAGTGCTCTCCTGTTCGTGCGGAACTCGCGACAACCTTAATATGTCTCAGGCCCGCCCCCTCCGCCGCACACTGGGAACGCCACGTTGATGCCTGCTAAACCTTACTCGCTCAGGCTAATGACTTTGTTGGGGGTCCACTATTTGCTGGAGGGTGAACTTGCATTGCATTGGCTCGCCTTCTGCTTGTGGCTTTGCCTCATCGAAATCGAAGATCATGATGGCGCAGTTGGGGAGTTTTGTTGGGAGCTCAAAGCCCTCTGGGGCTGCAGCCTTGATGAATTGGCGGCTGGCGCTGCCGTGGCTTACTGCTAGGAGGGTTTCGATGCCCTCGGCGCTCATGAGATTGGTGAGGGTGTCTACCATGCGCTCTTGCAGTGCCTGGCTTCCTTCTCCTCCGTAAGGGACCAAGTCCTCGCCGGGTTCCCAGACGTCGGTGGGCAGAGCGTCGTGGGGGCCTTCTTCGAAGGTGCCGTAGCAGCGCTCGATGATGCCTTCGCAGGACTCGACTGCTGCGTCCGGGCCGAGGAGCTCGCATGCGACGAGCTGAGCTGTATCCATGGCTCGACCCAAAGGCGACGAGACCACTTTGTCGGGGACAACGTCATGGGCCTTGAGCCATGCGGCTGCCATTCCCGCTTGTTTGCGGCCCAGGTCGGTCAGCGACGAATCGCAGCGGCCCTGGACCAGCTTCTTGACGTTGAACTCCGTCTGGCCGTGGCGGAGCAGATACAGCCTCTTCATATTCTCCCCTTCTGTATAACTTGCTTTGCCGGCACAGCCCTACTCGTGGGTATGCCCTACGTAGTCTTCGTCGATCGTAATCTTGGCAATCGACTTGGGATATTCCGATTCGACCCGTTGTGCCAACTCGTGCTTTACGTCTTCGGCACTCATCTGCAGATCCGAGGGACGCACGCAGTCAAAGATCACGTTGGTGTGCGTAGGACCCGGCACACAGCGTAGGTCATGAATCGAGAGGCGGTTATCGATCTCCTGAGCCATGGCGTGAATGCGCAAGCGCATGCTCGCCACCTTGGGGTCATCGGTCACGATGGGATCGTAGTGAAGCGTGACGATCATGCCGTCTTCGTCCCTAAACGACTGCTCGATGTTATCGAGTGTGTCGTGACTTTCCAGCGGGCTGGCCTCGGCCGCCATCTCGGCATGCGCACTTGCAAACTTCCTGCCCGGGCCATAGTCGTGAACCATCAGATCGTGAACGCCCAAAACGCCGGGATAGCTCATGATCTTGTCTCGAATGTGCTTGACCAGCTTAGGATCGGGCGACTGACCCAAAAGCGGGCTCACCGTATCTTGAATAAGTTCAAAGCCGCTCCAGCCAATATAGGCGCCAACGGCAAGGCCGACCCATGCGTCAAGATTGATGTGCGTCACCTGCGAAACAATTGCGCACGCCAGCACGGCGCCCGTGGCAAGAACATCGTTCTTGGAATCCTGCGCGGTCGCATGCAGTGTCTCGGACTCGATACGGTCGCCGAGCTTTTGATTGAGCGCCGCCATCCACAGCTTAACAACCATCGAAAGCGTCAGGACTGCCACCAGGGCAAGCGAGAACTCGACAGGTTCGGGGTGGATGATGCGCTCAAACGAGGACTTCACCAGTTCAAGGCCAATGAGAAGCACGAGCGCCGCCACGACAAGACCCGAGAGGTACTCGTAGCGACCATGGCCGTATGGATGCTCGGGGTCGGCGGGCTTGCTCGCCAGCTTAAAACCCAGCACGCTCACGATATTCGAGCTGGCATCGGACAGGTTGTTCATGGCATCTGCCACGATCGAAACCGATCCCGACAGCACGCCAATTACGCCCTTCGCAGCGCATAGTGCCACATTGGCGAGAATACACACCACGCCCGTCAACGTGCCCACGCGCGCACGGTCGCCCTGCGCACGCTTAACAATCCACTCGACCATCTACATCCGCCCCCACGGTACTACCTATATATCTATTGCTCAAACGGATTGTAGTGTAGCCACTTTGTCCCCCAGATACAAAAAGGCCGCAACCCACACGGGCCACGACCTTGGAATATGACAAAGGAATCGTCCTTGTGTCGCACAGGTTCACGCGCTTACTTCGGCCACGCTCTTCGAGGTTTCGGGCAAATCGGCTTCGTCCCCTGTCGCCTGCCCCTTCGCCGGCACCACGCCAAAGCAGTAGCTCATCGCCGCAGACACCGCAAATGCCACACCGCCGGCAACACAGCACCACAGCAGGTTCGAGATGCCGCCCGTGGCAAAGCCAATGACCATAAGGACATTCGTCATGCCGATGGTATAGGCCGTAACGTGGCCCACGGCCGCAACAAGGCCTCCGACGGCGCCGCCAATGGCCATGCACGTCAGGCACCTGCCATATTTAAAGCCGCAACCGTACAGCGCCGGCTCGCTTACGCCGCCAAGAACACCCGAGATTGAATAGCCCAGCATGAGCGCCTTCTCGTCCTTATCCGCAACGCGAAGCGACGCGCCAAAGGGCATGCCCCAAACGGCGAACGTTGCCATCGTCGCGGCGATCAGGATGCACGAATCCGTTCCCACACTCATAAACTGCGCATAGGCGAGCGATAGGACAACGTTGCTGACGCCGGCGATCTTTAGGAACTCCCAGCCCGCAGCAAGCCCCATGAGCGTGAGCAGCGACACGATGCCACCGGAATTGCCAAGCATAAACATAAGCTGGCCCAACAGCATGCCCAGATAGCTGCCCGCCGGCGCCGTAATACACAGCGAAACCGGAACCATGACAAGCATGGTCGCAAACGGAACGAACGAAAACGCCACGGCCTTAGGGATAACGCGCTTAAAGAAACACTCCACTCGCCATAGCACGGGCACCGAGATGAGAACCGGAATAACAGTCGTCGTGTAATCGTTGACCGGCGCAGGAAGCAGACCATACACGGAAGTCATCGATGCCCCCGTCGTCGATGCGGCATCGACAAGCTTGAGTAAATCGGGTGCAATCAATACGCCGCCCAGCATCATGCCCAGCTGCTCCGAGCAACCGAGCTGGCGGGCGGCCGCCCAACCAAGATAAATGGGCAAAAAGTAGTAGCCGGCGTTATAGAGCCAACTGTAGAACAGGCGATAGATATCGGAATCGGCAGACCACAGGCCCAGCATGCCTTCGCCCATAATGGCAGCGACGGTGCGGAACAACGCCGCGCAGACAATAAACGGCAGCGCCGACATCATGCTTTTGGACAGATAGTCCACCACGGCCATGGCGTTTGATGAAACCGACGTTGTAAACGAGGTGTTAGAAACTTGTAGCATGGAACGCCTTTCCCAATATGACATGCGGGCTGTCCCTTTGTCACATCGTGCGGTACTGACCGATTGCGCGGTACTTTTCGTAGCGGAGGTTTGTGAGGGTCGCGTCGTCGAGCTGCCCAAGCGTATCGAAGGCATCAAATGCCGAGGACATGACGGCACCGGCGATCTCCTCATGCGACAAGCCCTTATCGTCAACAATGCCGTCGATGATGCCGAGCGCCAGCAGATCGGGGGCCGTGAGCTTAAGCGCCTCGGCGGCCTCATCCGCACGCTCGGTATCCTTCCACAGGATCGACGCACAGGCCTCGGGGCTCACGACTGAATAGGCCGAGCTCGAGAGCATCAGGATGCGGTCGGCCACGGACAGCGCCAGCGCGCCACCAGAGCCGCCCTCGCCTGTCACCACCGAGACAATCGGTGTCTTAAGGCCGCTCATCTCCATGAGATTCTGAGCAATCGCCTCGCCCTGGCCGCGCTCCTCGGCACCGATGCCGCAAAACGCGCCCGAAGTATCGACCAGACACAGAACCGGTCGACCAAACTTTTCGGCCTGGCGTATAAGGCGACGCGCTTTGCGGTAGCCCTCGGGATGTGCCATACCAAAGTTGCGACGCATGCGCTCTTTGGTCGTGGTACCGCGCTCGACGGCGATAACCGTCACGGGTCGCCCGTCTTTCCAGCCAATGCCAGCCACCACGGCGGCGTCGTCGCCAAAGTAACGGTCGCCATGCAGCTCCACAAATCCATCCAGGCCCAGCGAGATCATCTCGCCCGCCGTGGCGCGATCTGCCGAGCGGGTCTGCTTGACAATCTCGAGCGCGGTTTTTGGTGCGGTCGAGCGCTTGAACAAGTGTCCCAGCTTTTTGCCGCAACGACCCGCATGCACGATCTCATGCGGTGCCCCCAGGCCGGGCGCGTGCCCTTCGTGCAGTGCCAGCAGCTCGCCTACCGTGAGCGCAATCTCGCCACGCGGAACAACGGCATCGCAAAAGCCGTGCTCCAGCAAAAACTCGGAGCGCTGGAATCCCTTGGGCAGGCGCTTGTGCATGTTCTGCTCGATCACGCGCGGGCCGGCAAATGCCGTCAGGGCATCGGGCTCGGCCAGGATAATATCGCCCTCCATGGCAAAGCTCGCGGTTACGCCTCCGGTCGTGGGGTCGGTGAGCACCGTGATATACAGACCGCCCGCCTCGCTGTGGCGCCTAACCGCCGCAGAAATCTTGGCCATCTGCATAAGCGACGTCACGCCCTCTTGCATGCGCGCGCCGCCCGAAACGGTAAAGCCGACAACTGGCAATCCAAGCTCGGTCGCTCGCTCAAATGTGCGACAGATCTTCTCGCCCACCACGGAACCCATCGAGCCCATCATAAAGTTGGCGTCCATAAAGAAGAGCGCGGTATCGCAACCGCAGATTTTGCCCCTGCCGCACACAACGGCGTCGCGCTCGCCCGAACGCTCGCACACGCTCTTAAGCTTGTCGGCATAGCCGGGAAACGAGAGGAAGTCCTCCGACGCCAGATTGGCATCCCATTCCTCAAACGTGCCCTCGTCGACCGTCATGCGCATGCGCGCGCGACCGCTCACGCGAAAGTGTTTGCCGCAACGAGGGCAGACCTCGAGGTTGTCGTGCAGGCGTGCTTCATCGATCACGCGGCGACACTCCGGGCACTTGATAAACACGTGGCGCGCGGGAAACTCGGCGCACGACTCGGTCATCGGCCCCTCGAGGACGTTGACCGTCTTCGCTTTTCTATTCATCAGCATAGAGATGCCCCATCAGATCGGTGTGATACATGCCCGACAAGAACTCGTCGTTTGCCAGCACGTCGAGCTGAAGCTCGCTGTTTTCGCTCACGCCCTCAATCACGAGCTCGCCCAGGGCCGAGCGCATCTTGCGAATGGCGCCGTCACGCGTGGGCGCACACACGATGAGCTTGCCAAGCATGGAGTCGTAGTACGGCGGAACTTTAGCACCGGTAAACATGGCGGAATCCCAGCGCACGCGCGGACCACCCGGCACACGCAACGCGGTGACCGTTCCGCATGACGGCAGAAAATCCGGCGTTTCGGCATTGATGCGGCACTCCATGGCGTGGTTGCGGACCGGCATGTCCTCCTGCTCAAAGGGCAGAGGCTGGCCGGCTGCCACGCGCAGCTGCCACTTGACCAAGTCGGTATCGGTCACAAACTCCGTAACCGGATGCTCCACCTGCAAGCGCGTGTTCATTTCCATAAAGTAGAAATTGCCGTCGTCCGAATACAGGAACTCGATGGTACCGGCTCCTTCGTAGCCGACGGCACGAGCCAGGTCACGCGCTGCCTTGTGCATGCGAGCACGAATGTCGTCGTGTCCGTCGAGGCACGGCGCGGGGCTCTCCTCGATTAGCTTTTGGTTGCGCCGCTGCACCGAGCACTCGCGCTCGCCGAGCGAAAACACATGGCCCTGCTTATCGGCCATAATCTGTACCTCAACGTGATGCGCCGGCGCGACGAACTTCTCCATGTAGCACTCGCCGTCGCCAAAAACGGCCTCGCCCTCGGCGCGTGCTTCAATAAAGGCCTTTGCCGCATCTTCCACGCGCTCGACCTTACGAATACCGCGACCGCCGCCGCCCGCACGCGCCTTAATAAGCACGGGGCAGCCAATGCGCTCAGCCTCGGCCGTTGCCTCCTCGGGACTTTTGAGCAAATCGCAGCCCGGCACGATGGGCACGCCCGCCGCGGCAGCCGTTCGACGTGCGGCGTCCTTGTCGCCCATGCTGTCGATCACCTTGGCCGAAGGACCAACAAACGCCAGGCCATACTTGTCGCAGTCGCGCACGAAGCTCGCCTTCTCGGAGAAAAAGCCATAGCCGGGATGAATTGCCTTAGCTCCCGACTTTACGGCACAGGTGAGCACAGCATCGTCGTTGAGGTAGCTCTCGGCAAGACGCGGACCGCCGATGCAATACGCCTCGTCGGCAAGCTGCACGTGCAGCGCGTCCGCATCGGCCGTGGAATAAACGGCGACGGTCTTGATGCCCATATCGCGGCACGCGCGGATAACACGGACCGCGACTTCGCCGCGGTTGGCGATGAGCACTTTGTCGAACATGAAGCCTTCCTTAACTTTCGTGCATGAGTGCAAAAGACATATCGGCGCGGCAGCAAACCTCACCGTTGACGCTCGCAGTACCCGTCGCAAAGCGGAACGGCCCGCGCGCACGCGTGATGGTGCACACCAGATCAACCGTGTCGCCCGGGCGCACCGGACGCTTAAAGCGCACCTTGTCCAGACTCGTGTAGAACGGCGTCGCGCCGCGCGCTTCCTCATCGCCCATCAGCAGCACGCAACAGTTTTGGGCGAGCATCTCGCACTGAATCACGCCGGGGACCACCGGGTTTCCCGGAAAATGCCCCTGCAAAAAGTACTCGTCGCCCGTAATCGTGATCTTGCCGTGGGCCTCGTCGCCCACCAGCTCGGCCTCGTCGAGCAAAAGCATCGGTTCGCGATGCGGCAACAGTTCCTTAAGCTCTTCTTTGTTCATGGATATCACCTATCCGATCCTCATGAGGCAGCTGCCGAACTCCACGAGGTCGCCGTCGGCCACGCAGATCTCGAGCACCTCGCCGTCTGCCTCTGCCGTCACCTCGTTGAGAACCTTCATGGCCTCGATGATGCAGAGGGTCTCACCGGCCTTGACCTTGGAGCCCACGTGCACAAACGGCTCGTCGCCCGGCGCCGGGGCAGCATAGAAAACGCCGACCATGGGAGCGGTCACCTCGGTGCCCTTGGGCTCCGGTGCGGCGGCAGGTGTCTGCGCGGCGGGCTCCGGTGCGGCAGGCGCGACTGTGGGAGCTGCAACTGGAGCGGCCATAGCGCTCGGCATGGGCATGGGCACGGCAACCGGCTGTGCGGCGCTCGCGCGCTCGAGTTCGACCGCGGTGCCATCGGGCTCCTCAACGCGCACGCGCGTGAGGCCGCGGTCCTCCATCACATCGGCTATCTCGGCAAGTCTTTTGGAATCCATGCTCTAGCTCCTCGTATATCTACGCAGCGCGATGGCGGCGTTGTGCCCGCCAAAGCCTAGGTTGGTCGAAAGCGCCCAGGTAAGGTCGGCGCGAACCGCGCGATTGGGCGTGTAGTCAAGATCGCAGGCGGGATCGGGCGTGTGGTAGTTAATGGTCGGAGGCACCACGCCCTGCTCGAGCGCCATGGCACAGGCCATGACCTCGATGGCACCCGTGGCACCGATCATGTGGCCGGTCATCGACTTGGTCGACGAGACGTGCGCGGCGCGCGCCGCGTCCTCGCCGAGCGCTCGCTTGATGCCCGCCGTCTCGGACGAATCGTTGAGCTTGGTCGAGGTGCCGTGGGCATTGATGTAGAGACCCTCGGAAGGCTTGACGTCACCCTCGGCAACCGCCAGCGATATCGCGCGGGCAATGCCGGCAGCCTCGGGATCGGGGCTCGTGATGTGATAGGCATCATCGGTGTTGCCGTAGCCCACGACCTCGGCATAAATGTGCGCACCGCGCGCCTGCGCATGTTCCATGCTCTCGAGCACGAGCACGCAGGCGCCCTCGCCCATCACAAAGCCGTCGCGGTCTGCATCGAACGGACGGCAGGCCGTCGCGGGATCGGGGTTGGTGGTCAATGCGCGGCAGGACGTAAAGCCCGCAACGGCATCGGGGATAATTGCGGCCTCGGCGCCGCCGGCGAGGATCGCGTCGGCATAGCCGTGCTTGATGGCGCGGAACGCCTCGCCCACCGCATGGGCCGAGGTTGCGCACGCGGTCACCACGGGCAGGGTCGGGCCCTTTGCCTTGTGGCGGATTGCGATATTGCCCGATGCCATGTTGGGGATCATCATCGCGATCATATAGGGCGATGCGCGGCGGGGCCCACGTTCGGCAATCGTATGGACGTTGTCGACGAGCGTCGTCATGCCGCCCACGCCCGAGCCCACGTAGACGCCCAGGCGCTCGCGATCGATGGCGCCTTCGACATCAAAGCCCGCATCGTGCATGGCTTCGTCCGAAGCCGCCATCGCAAACTGAACGCAGGGGTCGAGATGCTTGGCGTCACGCTTGCCAAAGTACTCGTTGCCGTCAAAGCCCTTGACCTCGGCTGCCACCTTGACGGCAAACGCATCGGTATCGAAGTGCGTGATCGGGCCGATGCCGCACGTGCCGGCGCACATGGCCGCCCAGGTGGCAAGCGCGGTGTTGCCGAGCGGCGACACGGCACCGATACCGGTGATTGCAACTCTCTGTTCCATCATGGTCTCCTCATCCAAGCCGTTCTTCGGCCCTGGTTTCTACATCGCCATTCCGCCGTCGACGCGTACGACTTCGCCCGTAATGTAGGCAGCCGCATCGCTCACTAAAAATCGCACCACACCGGCCACCTCTTCGGGCTGCGCCATACGCTTAAGGGGAATCTGCTCCTCGGTTACCGTACGCATCTTCTCCGAGAGCTTTGCCGTCATATCCGTCTCGACAAACCCGGGGGCAACCGCGTTCACTCGTACGCCGCGGGGCGCAAGCTCGCGCGCCACCGCCTTGGTCAGGCCGATCACGCCCGCCTTGGAGGCAGCGTAGTTGGCTTGCCCGGCATTGCCCATCAGGCCCACGACCGAGCTCATGTTGACGACGCAGCCGCCGCGCTGGCGCATAAAGGTCTTGGTGAGCGCGCGCGTCGTGTTAAACGTTCCTTTAAGATTGACATCGAGCACGCGGTCGAAGGCGTCATCGCCCATGCGCATGAGCAGGCCATCGCGGGTGATGCCGGCGTTGTTGACGAGCGCCCAAATGGAGCCAAAGTCGTTGAGGACCGCCTCCACGCACGCGTTGACGGCAGCGGGATCGGCCACGTCGCATTGATATGCACGTGCCGCGGCGCCAACCGCCTCGCAGGCTTCGCACGTCTCGCGCGCCGCATCGACGCTACCGGCATAGACGACGGCGATATCAAAGCCGTCCTCCGCCAGACCGACAGCGCAGGCGCGGCCGATACCCCGCGAGCCGCCCGTGACCAGTGCCACGCGACGTGAGTCGTTGCGCTCGAGCGCGCCGTTGTTCAAGTTGCCCATGTCATTCCTTTCGGGTTACAGCCCTGTGGACTATGCGAGCTCGTCGGCAATAGCTGCGACCTGCTCGGCCGTTTCGCACGAATACACGCGAACGTCGCTCAGCGTACGCTTGACCAGGCCCGACAGCGTTTTGCCAGGGCCGACCTCAATAAACGTGTCGATGCCCTGATCCTGCAGAGTATGCAGCGTGTCGACCCAGCGCACGGCATGGCTCACCTGGTTGACCAAGACATCCGATGCCGCTCGCGGGTCCGCCGGATAGGGCGCCGCCGTCATATTTGCCATGACCGGAATCAACAGCGGAGATGGCGCGTGGCCGGCTTGGATATACGTCGCCAGCCCCTCAGTCGCCTCGGCCATATAGGGGCTATGAAATGCACCCGACACCGCGACTTTCATAGCGCGGCCGCCAGCCTCTTTTACGAGGACGTCGAGCTCCTGCAGTGCCTCGGGCGCTCCGGCAACAACCGTCTGCTGCGGGCTGTTGTAGTTGACCGGCCAGCAGTCCTCGCCGGCCTGCGCAGCCAGGCCCTCGACTTGCGCCGCATCAAGCTTGATGACGGCGCGCATGCCGCCCGGATGGCGCTCGGCAGCCGCGGCCATCAGCGCCGCGCGCTCGCACACGAGCTCAAAGCCTGCTCGCGTATCGAATGCCCCCGCAAAGGTGAGCGCGGCGACCTCGCCAAGCGAAAAACCCGCACAGGCGGCAGGTGCCACGCCGCGCTCGCGCAGGGCGGCAGCTGCTGCCAGGTCGTGCACGAACACGCAAGGCTGCGTGTTCTCGGTCTGCGAGAGCTCCTCCTTGGAGGCGCTCCGGCACTGCTCGCTCGTCCCCGGGCGCACCTCATCGGCAATGGCGAACACCTCGGCGGCCGCCGGCGATGTCTCGATCAAGTCGACGCCCATCGCGGGGTGTTGGGCACCCTGGCCGGCAAACAAAAACGCTACGCCACCCATGCGCACGCACCCTTCAGGACGTGCTCGGCGCCATCGACCAGGTCGTCAACGATTTCGCGTGCGCTCTGGCGCTCGTTGACCATGCCGGCAATCTGTCCACACAAAAACGAACCCTCTTCGTAGTTGCCGTCCTTGGCGGCCTTACGCAGCGCACCGGTTCCCATAGCACCGAGCTCCTCGGCACTCGCGCCGGAACCCTCGCTCTTGGCATAGGCGTTGGTGAAGGGGCTCTTGAGGGCGCGCACTGGATGTCCCGTCGAGCGACCGGTCGCACGCGTCGAAGTGTCGTTGGCCTTCAGGACCATCTCTTTGTACTGCTCCGAGACGGTGCACTCATTCGCAACGAGAAAGCGCGTACCCACCTGGACGCCGGCAGCGCCCAGCATAAAGGCGGCCGCCACGCCGCGGCCGTCGGCAATACCGCCGGCGGCCACGACGGGAATGTCGACCGCATCGACGACCTGCGGCACCAGTGCCATCGTCGAGGTCTCGCCAATATGGCCGCCCGATTCGGTACCCTCGGCAACAACCGCCGTGGCTCCACGACGTGCCACGAGGCGCGCCAGCGCCACCGAGGCAACGACCGGGATGACCTTGATGCCCGCCTCGTTCCACGCCTTCATGTACTTGGCGGGATTGCCGGCGCCCGTCACGACGACCGGCACTCGCTCGTCAATCACGACCTGCGCGACCTCGTCGGCAAACGGGCTCATGAGCATGACGTTGACGCCAAAGGGCTTATCCGTCCTGGCGCGCAGCTCGTGAATCTGGTCGCGCAGCCAGTTGGCATCGGCGTTCATGGCCGCGATAATCCCTAAGCCGCCCGCCTCGGACACTGCGGACGCCAGCGAGGCGTCGGCAATCCAGGCCATACCGCCCTGGAACACGGGCTTTTCGATGCCGAGCAGATCGCAGAGAGGAGTCTTGAGCATCTCTACTTCTCCAATGCCGCCTCGACCGTATCGGCGAACTCGCCGACCGTCTTAGGGTTCTCCTCGGTATCGAGTTGGATGCCAAACTCGTCCTCGACGGCGACGAGGATCTCGACGGTGCCCAGACTGTCGAGACCAATCTCCTCGAGCGTGGACTCGGGCTTCATCTCGACGTCGTCAAGACCGGCGGTCTCGCGGATAACGTCGCAAACGCGCTCGAAGGTCTTCTGATCTGCCATGGTAGTTCTCCTTTGGTTGTGCCCTAGGGCGTTTTTATTTCCTATGTGCGACTACTTCCAACGAAGCAGATAGCCACCTATATCCAGACCGGCGCCAAATCCAACCAAGGCGATGGTGTCGCCTGTGTGAAGTGCACCGGCGTTTGCCAGCCGGTCGAGGGCAAGCGGAATGCATGCGCTCGAAATGTTGCCGGTCTCGCGCAACGTGCGAACCACGCGCTCGTCCGGCACGCCCAGGCGCTTGACCGCCTGGCTCAGGATTCGTTCGTTAGCCTGATGGAATACAAAATGATCGATGTCTTCGACCAAAATGCCCGCATCGATCGCAAGCTTATGGACCGTGTCGCAGATGGCGTTGACGCCGAACTTGAACACGCGGCGGCCGTTCATGGAAAGCACACTCTGGCAGTCCGAGGGAACCTTGAATGGCGAGGTGCCATCCAGCCCGGGAACGCGCAACGTCTCGACATCGGGTGCAGTCGAAAGCTCAACGGCAAGGGGATTCTCTCCCCCGGCCTCCATGACTGCAGCGCCCGCGCCATCGCCAAAGAGCACGCACGTGGCACGGTCAGTCCAGTCGAGCGCGCGCGTCATCTGCTCGGCAGCAACAACAAGCACGCGCTCGGCACGGCTGCGGGCGATATAGCCCTCGGCGACATCGAGCGCAAATACGAAGCCGGCGCAGGCCGCCGAGACATCGAAGGCAGGGCACGTCGCGCCCAGTCGCTCAGCAACGGCACACGCCTCAGCGGGAACAAGGTGGTCACCCGTCGTCGTCGAGCAGACGATCAGATCCAGCTGGCTCGCGTCGATTCCGGACACCTGGAGTGCCCGCTCGCTTGCCGCTACGGCAAGGTCGTCAAGTGACTCGCTGGTGCAGACGTGGCGGCTCTTGATACCTGTGCGGGTAAAAATCCACTCATCCGAGGTATCGAGGAACTCGGACAGCTCGTCATTGGAAACACTGCGCTTAGGAAGCGCCGAGCCTGTTCCAAGAATCGTGAAACCCATCACTAACCTCCTTTGAGTTGTTGACGTGTTTACATCGACCAAGAGAGGATAGCGCATTTCAGTCATTGTTGACGTGTTAACATTAAATTGTCCAAATGCGACAAAGGCTTCACATTGTGTCTGTCTCTCGACACCATTGCGTTATTCACTTATTCATTAAGGAGGTAGCAGCCATTATGGATGCCAAATTAACGATCGTCGACGTAACCGGATCGACCAACGATGACCTGCTCGAAGCAGGAAAACAGGGAGCGCCGCACGGCACAGGACTTGCCGCCCGGGCTCAGACAGCAGGACGCGGCCGGCGCGGCCACAAGTGGGATTCAACCGCCGGCAACCTATTGCTTTCGATTGTCCTGCGTCCATGCGTTAATCCTGCAAAGTACTCTGGTCTTGCCGCCGTCAGCGGCCTAGCGGTGCTCGAGGCGCTCGAAAAGCAGGGTCTTGCTAACGAGATCGACCTCAAATGGCCCAACGACCTCGTCGCACGAGGACATAAGCTTGGCGGCATCTTAGTCGAGGCGGCTCGTGACAACGAGGGCAGGCCCTTCGCCGTCTGCGGCATTGGCGTCAACGTAAACTACACGCCCCAGGAGGTGCCCGATGGCGGCCTGGCGGCAATTGGCCTCTCAGACCTCAACGAGAAGGTTCCCACCGTCGATGCGCTCCTCGATGAGGTCTATCACGCGGTCATGAACGCTGTAGAAACATGGGCAGAACGTCTCAACGCCATGGAAGAAGACGCCGGACCGCTCGCGCCCGTCCACAGCGAATATATCGCTCACCTCAATTGGATTGGGGAGCACGTTATCGCCCGCTCCCCCGCTGGGGACGAGCTGGCGCGAGGCATCTTTAAAACCGTCGATGACTTTGGTCGAGCGTGCATCGAGACGGAAGGCGACTTACGATCCTTCCATTTTGAGGAGGCATCGCTGCGCCCTTTGAGCAAATAGGGCGCTGCAGCCACCTACTCGGCAGCAATGCCCGGCAGTCCAAACCATCATTCAAAACAAAAGAGCCCCGCTACCAAGATGGCAGCGGGGCTCTGTAAGCTATGAGCGATATCGCTTAGAGCTTGATGTCGATGTCGACGCCAGCGGGAAGGTCGAGACGCATGAGCGAATCAACGGTGCCCGAAGTGGGGTCGAGGATGTCGATGAGGCGCTTGTGGGTGCGCATCTCGAACTGCTCACGGGAGTCCTTGTTCACGTGCGGCGAGCGGATAACCGTGTACAGGTTGCGCTCGGTGGGCAGGGGGACAGGACCGGAAACGCGAGCACCGGTCTTCTGAGCGGTCTCGACGATGAGCTTCGCGGACTGATCGACGACCTCGTGATCATAGCCCTTGAGGCGAATGCGGATCTTCTGGGTAGCCAACTTAAACCTCCAAAGAGTGCGAGAGATGTTCTCGCGGATTACGTAACAGGGAGCTCGAACTTAGGCGTTCTTGCTCATGACCTCGTCCACGATGGACTTGGGCGCGGGCTCATAAGAGTCGAACTGCATCGTGTAGGATGCACGGCCCTGGGTCTGGGAGCGAAGGTCGGTAGCGTAACCGAACATCTCGCCCAGCGGCACCTTGGCACGGATGAGCTTGCTGTTCTTGCGATCCTCCATGCCCTCGATCTTGCCGCGGCGACCGGAGAGGTTGCCCATAACGTCGCCCATGTACTGCTCGGGGGTCTCGACCTCGACAGCCATGATCGGCTCGAGCAGCTGCGGATCGGACTTCTTGAGGGCGTCCTTGATAGCCATAGAACCGGCGATCTTGAAGGCGGCCTCGGAGGAGTCGACCTCGTGGTAAGAACCGTCGAACAGGGTGACCTTAACGTCGAGGACCGGGAAGCCGGCGATAACACCGGTGTTCAGGGCCTCCTGGATGCCCTTGTCGATGGACGGGATGTACTCCTTGGGCACGACGCCGCCGACGATAGCGTTGACGAACTCGTAGCCGAAGCCCTCCTCCATCTTCTCGAGCTTGATGACGGCGTGGCCGTACTGACCGCGGCCGCCGGACTGACGGACGAACTTGCCCTCAGCCTTCTCGACGTCGTGACCAGCGGTCTCGCGGTAGGCAACCTGGGGCTTACCAACGTTAGCGTCAACCTTGAACTCGCGGAGCAGACGGTCGACGATGATCTCGAGGTGCAGCTCGCCCATGCCGGCGATGATGGTCTGGCCGGTCTCGTGGTTGGTGGACACCTGGAAGGTCGGGTCCTCCTCGGCGAGCTTGGTCAGAGCCAGGGACATCTTGTCCTGCTCGGCCTTGGTCTTGGGCTCGATGGCAACGTCGATAACGGGCTTGGCGAACTCGATCTTCTCGAGGACGATCTCGTTGCCCTCGGCGCACAGGGTGTCACCGGTGGTGGAGTTCTTGAAGCCGACGCAAGCGACGATGTCGCCGGCGGCAGCGTCGTCACGGTCGATACGCTCGGCGGCGTTCATCTCGAGGATGCGGCCGAGGCGCTCGCGCTGACCGTTGGAAGCGTTGATCACGTAGGAGCCGGACTCGGCACGGCCGGAGTAAACGCGGACGTAGGTGAGCTTACCGACGAACGGGTCGGTCATGATCTTGAAGACCAGGCCGGAGAAGGGCTCGTCGAAGGAAGGATGACGCTCGATCTCCTCGCCGGTGTCCGGATCGGTACCGGTGACGGCCTCGACGTCAAGCGGGCTGGGCAGGTAGTCGACGACAGCGTCGAGCAGCTCCTGGACGCCCTTGTTCTTGTAGGCGGAGCCCACGAAGACGAGGTTGAGCTCGTTGGCCAGAACGCCCTTGCGCAGAGCAGCCTTGAGCTCCTCGACGGTGAAGTCCTCCTCCATGAGGATCTTCTCCATGAGCTCATCGTCAAAGCTGGCAGCAGCGTCGAGGAGCTCCTCGCGCTTGGTGGCAGCGATGTCAGCGAACTCAGCCGGGATCTCGTCCATCGGCTCGGGGTAGGTCATGCCCTTGTCGTCGGCCTTGAAGTCCCATGCAGTCATGGTGACCAGGTCGATGACGCCCCAGAAGTTGTCCTCGGCGCCCATCGGGACCTGAGCGGCCACGGCGTTAGCGTCGAGACGATCCTTCATGGTCTCGATAGCGTTGAAGAAGTCAGCACCCACGCGGTCATACTTGTTAATGAAGGCGATGCGGGGGACGTTGAAGGTAGAAGCCTGACGCCAAACGGTCTCAGACTGGGGCTGAACGCCGGCAACGGCGTCGAAGACGGCGACAGCGCCATCGAGGACGCGCAGGCAGCGCTCGACCTCGGCGGTGAAGTCAACGTGGCCCGGGGTGTCGATGATCTGGATGCGGTAGTCCTTACCGTCCTTGTTCCAGAAGCACGTGGTAGCAGCGGAGGTAATGGTTACGCCGCGCTCCTGCTCCTGAACCATCCAGTCCATGGTGGCAGCGCCCTCATGGACCTCACCGATCTTGTGGGTCTTACCGGTGTAGTAAAGAATACGCTCGGTCGTGGTGGTCTTACCGGCATCGATGTGAGCCATGATGCCGATGTTACGGGTATCGGAAAGCTTGTACTTAGGCTTAGCCATGTTAGTTCCTTACCTTAACTTACCAACGATAGTGAGAGAACGCGCGGTTGGCCTCGGCCATCTTGAAGACGTCCTCACGCTTCTTGACGGAAGCGCCCAAGCCGTTGGAAGCGTCGAGGATCTCGTTGGCGAGACGCTCGGCCATGGTCTTCTCCTTGCGAGCGCGGGAGAAGTTGACGATCCAGCGGATACCCAGAGCGGTGGAACGACGGGAGTTAACCTCCATCGGGACCTGATAGGTAGCGCCACCGACACGCTTGGGCTTAACCTCGAGCGTGGGCTTGACGTTGTCCATAGCCTTCTTGAAGGTAGCGAGAGCGTCGCCACCCTCGGACTTCTCGGCAACGATCTCGAAAGCGGTGTAAACGATGCGCTCAGCGGTGGCCTTCTTGCCGTCAAGAAGGACCTTGTTGATGAGCTGAGTCACCAGGCGGTTGTTGTAAACGGCGTCAGGCTGAACCTCACGACGATTAGCTGCTGCACGACGCGGCATGTGAAATCTCCTTAAGTGTCTACCGTGCGGCGCTTAGGCGGCACACGGCGAAAGTATCAAAACGTTATCTGGCTTATTTAGCCTTGGGGCGCTTAGCACCGTACTTGGAACGGGCCTGCATACGGTTCTGGACCGGAGCAGCGTCGTAGGCGCCACGGATGACGTGATAACGGACACCAGGGAGGTCACGGACACGACCGCCGCGGACGAGCACGATGGAGTGCTCCTGCAGGTTGTGGCCCTCACCCGGGATGTAAGCAGTAACTTCGATGCCGTTGACAAGGCGAACACGGGCAACCTTACGAAGAGCCGAGTTCGGCTTCTTGGGGCTCGTGGTGAAGACGCGGGTGCACACGCCGCGCTTCTGGGAGTTGTGCTGCAGAGCAGCGTTCTTGGACTTCTTGGGCACGGAACGACGGCCCTGGCGAACCAGCTGGTTAATAGTAGGCAAAGCGTACTCCTTCTCGAATGATTCCAGCTTTCTGTAAAGTGCAACGGCTTGAATCGAGGGGTCAGCATCCCCCTACGAAACACGCAGTTCGATAGGATACGTGCCGTTAGCTGTGTCGTCAACAGACCACGCCGCCGGGCGTATCCCAAAATTGGCACATTTCCGCAAAGCCTACACAAAAGGAATCCCCTTCTGTGCGCGGGGGCGGATTCCCGGTCCGGGCGGTCCGCTGTTTAAGTTTGCTGCTCTACAGTCCTGCGCAAGACGGAAAGCACATTAAGTGCTTTCCTTTGCGTGCGGAACTCGCGACAAACTTAAACAGCGGGCCGCCCGGACCGGGAATCCGACGTGCTCGTCGGGGCAACGTTCCCTACCAAAAAGGGACAGGTTTATTTTGGTCGGTTTTATCTGGGGAAACGTCGCGCTCCAGCGGTGATCCGACCTCACTAACACTGTAGATTGACGGTGTTTTCGGAAGTATGCGGCAAATTATGAACTTACCGAGCACACAGGGATTTTGCGATAACAAACCCGCAGGTAGAACGCTTGAGCATATACGGTGTGGTCGACCCATCAAGATTTTGCCGCATACTTCAGAAATGCAGGCGAATATCGTGCGGTCTAACCGCCCATTTACCGCAAAGAAGGCCGCTTCCCCTAGTAGGAAGCGGCCCCAAATCTTACGAATAGACGACGGTAAAGGGTTCCGACGTTTCGGCGCCCCCTGTTGAAGTGCAGCGTGTGCCTTCGAGCGTTACTGAAACCACTTGGTCGACATCAATCAACTTCGTTGGCACCCAAATGTTCTCTCCGCTATTGCGTGCCATCGAAACATAGAAATTGTACGCCCCTGCGTCGTCATCTTCGATAATCTGCTCCGATCCATCCTTGTAGCTGACGGTCAGTTTATGATCAACTGCTTCATAGCCCAGATCATCGATGTGCGTCTGGATGGAAAACGGGCTGATCTCGAGAGGCGAGTCATCGGAGCGGAGTTCCTTTGTATCGACGTACGCTCCGACGCTAAACTCGGGCGTCGATGCCTCGAACGGCTTCGCATCCTCGCCTTCGCCCTCGGTCCACGAGATATTCCAGGTGACCGCATGTTGAAAACCTCGCTCGCGATCCATAGAAGCAAAGTACATCGTGCCATTAATGACCGTATCGCTTGATGTGTCCTTATCAATTGTGCAGCGCGTATCAGCCCATTCCTCGCCGAAGTTCATGCTGGGCGTGCCGATGCCTTGTTCTTCTTCACCATAGAGAACAAGTTCGCCAGTCTCTGCTGCCGGCTTGTAGTAGTTAACACCATTTGGATTGGACAACGTAAACGTCACGGCACCGCAACCGTTTTTATCGATAGCCATATCATGAATGTCGAGTGTATAGCCGTTGCCCTCGACGGACAGATTGACCTTCTGTACTGAACCCTCCAAGCTTTGGGGCGCGATACCATCACCAAACTCTCTGGTGTAGGTAAATTTAGTCCCTGACGAGCCACCTTGAGTCCAGGTAATGGACTCTCCGTTGCCATGGTTTCCCCAGGCAGAGGCAAAATAGCCGGATTTGACGACGGCGTAGGCGACCCCTCCGGTCGCCAGCACTCCGGCAAGGCATCCGATCACGGCAACATACAGAGGCTTCGCGTGACCCTTTCGGCGAAGCGGCTCACCAGCAGCGGCATAAAGAACACGGTCAGCAAGATCGATATCGGCTTGGACGGACTCGAAGGCCTGCTTGATTTGATTGGATTTCACGGTCGCCCTCCTCTAGGATGAATTTGAGCTTCGATCGACCGCGAGCTAAACGCGTTCGAACGGTCGCGGCCGGCACATGCAGTAACTCGGCAATCTCTGAGGTCGAAAAGCCCAGATAGTAATAGAGCACGATGGGAACACGGAATCGCTCCGGAAGTCGCATAACGTCTGACAAGACCGCCTTGGTCTCATCCTGCGCCGCCGAAAGCGAATCGATCAGACTTTCAATATCCTCCACGCGTCTCCACGGCTTTCGAAAGAGAGATTTGCATTCATTGATCGTGACCCGGATAAGCCATCGACGAAGATGCTCCCAGCTTTCAAAATGCGTATCGCTTTTGAGCAACTTAAGAAAGACGTCTTGGGCAACATCATCGGCATCGGCACGATCGCGCAGGTACGTCAATGCGATTCGAAACACGACATCACGGTGATCCTCGACCGCCTGTCTAAATGTTTGTTCTTCCATAATCACCTCCCGGTGACGTTAATGGTTCTCGATGAGGCCCTCACCATAGATACGCTTTGACCGAACGAAATGTTTCAAATTCAAGCAGGAATAACCTACCAAAATAAACCTGTCCCTTTTTGGCAGGTTTTCCTCAACAAAAAAGACCCGCTTCCCTGTTGGGAAACGGGTCTTTGGAAGGACGGTTAACGTACTAGGAAATTACTCCTCGTCGTTGTCCTTGGCCTCTTCGGCGTCGTCGGTGTCCACGAGCTGGTTGAGCAGCTCATCGAGAGAAGCCATGTCCTCGTTGATGGCACCGTTGGCGGGAGCCTTCTTGTCGTCGATCGGGGCGCCCAGGAGCTCCTCGTCGGCGTCGGCGTGATGCGTCGGAGCGGAGGTACCCAACAGGATATCGTCCGGACCGTCGGGGCTAAAGACCATCTGCAGCAGCTGCGAGAGGTCTTCCTCGTCGGCAACGTCGTCGTTGTTCTCGAGGATGTAGAGCAAGTCGTGGGCCTCCAGGCCGTCACGGAGCTCCTCGATCGCCTTGGCACCGATGCCGTCGATGCGCAGCAGATCCTCCTCGGACTTGCCGACCAAGTCGCCGACCGTCTCGATGCCGACTTCGCTGAACTTGTTGGTCCAGCGCTGCGACACGCCCAGGTCGTCGAACAGGTACAGACGAGCCTTCTCGGCGGAGATGGTGTGGCCGTTGCGGGTGAACGAGCCATCAGCACCACCGAACTCGTCGTAGCCGGCCCAGTCGAGCTGCTGCGGGAGCTGCTCGTCCAGGTCCTTGAGCTCCACAGGAGCCCACTCGGGCAGCGACTTGGCGTTGGGCGAAGCCGGGCCGTCGATGTCCACGTAGCCGTCGGCCGTGCGATACGTCAGCTTGGCGTTGGCGTACGGCTTGAGGCCGGTACCGGCAGGAATCTTCTTACCGACGATGACGTTGGACTTAAGGTCGAGCAGGTGGTCGACCTTGCCCTCAATAGCAGCCTCGGTAAGGACGCCGGCGGTACGGATGAACGAAGCGCTCGACAGCCAGGAGTCGATGTTGGACGCGACCTTGAGCGTACCCAGGATGACGGGCTCGGCCACGGGGGCCTGACCGCCCAGACGGGCAACGCGCTCGACCTCGTCGGCGAACTCGTAGCGGTCGACGTACTGACCAAGCAGGTACTTGGAGTCGCCGGGGTTGGTGATCTGAACGCGACGCAGCATCTGACGTGCGAGCACCTCGATGTGCTTGTCGTTCAGGTCGACGCCCTGGCTGGTGTAGACGTCCTTGACGCTCTCGACGAAGGTGTGCATCGTCGACTCGATGTCGGTCAGCTTGCGCAGGTTGCGGAAGTTGACGAAGCCCTTGGTGATCTGGTCGCCGGCGCGAACCTCGCAGCCGTCCTCGATCTCGGGCATAAAGCGCACCGATGCGGGAACGCGACGCTCGTCGAGGACACGGGTGTGATCCTCGGAGTCGGTGAGCGTCAGCACGTACTCGGACTTCTCGGGCTTAATCGAGAGGTGACCGGAGTACGGAGCCAGCTCGGCCTCGCGACCCAGAATCTTCTCGTTGACGTTGCCGACGATATCGAACATACGGCTGACCGTAGGCAGACCCTGCGTAATATCGTCGACGCCAGCGACGCCGCCGGAGTGAATGGTACGCATCGTAAGCTGCGTACCGGGCTCGCCGATGGACTGGGCGGCAATAATGCCGACCGCGGTACCGATGGCGACCGGACGACGGGTGGAAAGATCCCAGCCGTAGCACTTCTGGCACACGCCGTACTTGGAGCGGCAGGTGAGCAGCGCGCGAAGCTTGACCTTCTTAAGGCCGGCATCGACCATCTTCTGGATGTCGGCGACCTTCTCGATGTAGCCGTCCTGCTCAAAGAGCACGGTGCCATCGGGAGCCACGACGTCCTCAATGAAGCAACGGCCGACGAGGTCGGTGTTGAGGTCGGTGGTGCCGGGGATGATGAGGTTGTAGGTGACGCCCTCGTGCGTACCGCAGTCCTCCTCGCGGACGATGACGTCCTGGGCCACGTCGACCAGACGACGGGTCAGGTAACCAGAGTCCGAGGTGTGGGATGCGGTATCGACCAGGCCCTTACGGGCGCCGTAGGTCGAAATGAAGTACTCGAGCGGCAGCAGGCCCTCGCGGAAGTTCGCCTTAATGGGAAGGTCGATCGTCTCGCCGGACATGTCTGCCATCAGGCCACGCATGCCGCCGAGCTGACGCAGCTGGGTCTTAGAACCACGGGCGCCGGAGTCGGCCATCATGTACAGCGGGTTCTCCTCGTCGAACATGTCGAGCATGAGCGCTGCGACCTTGTCGGTACAAGCGGTCCACTCGTTAACGACTTCGATGTGGCGCTCCGTCTCGTTGATGAAGCCCTCCTCGAAGTACTCGTTGATCTGGTCGACGTTGGCCTGGGCGCGGTCGAGCAGCTCCTGCTTCTCGGCAGGGATGAGAGCGTCCCACACCGAGATGGTGAGGCCGGCGCGGGTAGCGTAGTGGAAGCCGGAGTACTTGATGGCGTCGAGGATCGGACCGACCTTGGCCTCGGGGTAACGATCGCAGCAATCGGCAACCAGCTTGGCCACGTCGCCCTTGACCATCTTGTAGTTCATGAACTCATAGTCTTCGGGCAGGCACTGGCGGTTGAAGATGATGCGGCCGATGGAGGTCTCGAAGCGCGCAGTCTTGTTGCCGGTGACGTCGTAGTCGACAAACTCGTTCTTGCCGTTCTTGACGCGGAAGATACGGGTGCCGTCCTCGTTGATGACGTTGGCGTCGGCAGCGGACACGCGGACCTGAATCTTGGCCTGCATGTCGACCTCGGAGCGGCAGTCATAGGCGTGCAGCGCGTCGTCGAAGCTGGCGAACACGTGGTTCTCGCCCGGCAGACCGTCGCGGACCTGGGTGAGGTAGTACACACCGATGATCATGTCCTGCGAGGGGATGTTGACCGGCTTGCCGGATGCCGGCGAGCGCAGGTTATTCGCAGAGAGCATGAGCACGCGGGCCTCGGCCTGAGCCTGGCTGGACAGCGGCACGTGGACAGACATCTGGTCGCCGTCGAAGTCGGCGTTGAAGGGCGAGCAGACCAGCGGGTGAAGGTGGATAGCCTTGCCCTCGACCAGCACCGGCTCAAAGGCCTGGATGGACAGACGGTGCAGGGTCGGTGCACGGTTGAGCAGCACGACGCGGCCGTCGATGACCTCTTCGAGGATGTCCCACACAAAGGTGGCACCGCGGTCGATAGCGCGCTTGGCGCCCTTGATGTTCTCGACCTTGCCAAGCTCGACCAGGCGCTTCATGACGAAGGGCTTGAAGAGCTCCAGCGCCATGGTCTTGGGCAGACCGCACTGGTGCAGCAGCAGCTTGGGGTCGGTAACGATTACCGAACGGCCGGAGTAGTCGACACGCTTGCCCAGCAGGTTCTGACGGAAACGACCCTGCTTGCCCTTGAGGGCCTCGGCGAGCGACTTGAGCGGGCGACCGCCACGGCCAGAGACCGGGCGACCGCGACGACCGTTGTCGAACAGGGCGTCCACGGACTCCTGGAGCATGCGCTTCTCGTTATTCACGATGATCGCAGGGGCGTCCAGGTCGAGCAGGCGCTTGAGTCGGTTGTTACGGTTGATCACGCGACGATACAGGTCGTTGAGGTCGGACGCGGCGAAGCGGCCGCCGTCGAGCTGGACCATCGGGCGCAGATCGGGCGGAATGACCGGGATGACGTCCAGGATCATGTTCGCGGGGCTGTTGCCGCCCTTCAGGAAGGCGTCAACGACCTCAAGGCGCTTGACGGCCTTCTCGCGCTTCTGCTTCTGGGAATCCTCGTCGGCGATGATGGCCTTGAGCTTCTCGGCCTCGGAGGGGAGGTCGATGGCAGCGAGCAGGTCGCGGACGGCCTCGGCACCCATACCACCCTTGAAGTACATGGAGTAGTAACGGGTCATCTCGCGGAACAGCGGCTCATCGGAGATGAGGTCGCGCTCGGTGAGCTTCATGAAGGCGTTGAAGGCGTCCGTGCGGAGCTGCTTCTCGTCCTTGCACTCTTCCTCGATGTCGACGATGCCAGAGGCGATCTCCTCGGGGGTCAGCGGCTCCTCGTCGGAGAACTCGTCAAAGTTCTCGGGGTCGCCCTGCTCCTTGAGGGACTCGATCTGACGGGCGCACTCGGCATCGATCTCTTCCAGATCGGCGGCGAGCTCCTCGCGCAGGTCGTCAGCGTCGGCCTCGCGAGCCTCGTAGTCAACCTCGGTGATGATGTAGCTGGCAAAGTACAGAACCTTCTCGAGGTCCTTGGACTTGATGTCGAGCATACGGCTCATCGGGAAGCTCGTGGGGCTCTTGAAGTACCAGATGTGGGACACGGGAGCGGCGAGCTCGATGTGGCCCATGCGGTCGCGACGCACCTTGGCCGAGGTGACCTCGACGCCGCAGCGCTCGCAGACGATGCCCTTAAAGCGGATGCCCTTGTACTTGCCGCAGGAGCACTCCCAGTCCTTGGCGGGACCGAAGATCTTCTCGCAGAACAGGCCGTCCTTCTCGGGCTTGAGGGTACGGTAATTGATGGTCTCCGGCTTCTTGACCTCACCGTGCGACCAGGAACGGATCTGGTCGGCGGAGGCAAGGGAGATCTTTACCGAGTCAAAATCAGTAGCTTCGAAATCTGCCACAGTCAACTACTCCTTATCAGTGGTCGTGGCGGCGACAGCCTCGGGTGCCTCGGCGGTCTCGGCATCCTGGGCCTCGACGTCGGCGTCAACGCCGGCGAGCGCAGCCAGGTCGTCGAGAGCAGAGGTCTCCTCGGCGGTCACAGGGGCGGAGGCGTCCTCGTCAGCATCGTGCATGGGCTCGATGTCCAGTGCGAGGGAGCGAATCTCCTTGACGAGAACCTTGAAGGACTCGGGGATACCCGGGACAGGAACGTTCTCGCCCTTGACGATGGACTCGTAGGTCTTGACGCGGCCCACGGTATCGTCGGACTTGACGGTCAGGATCTCCTGCAGGACGTTGGAAGCACCGTATGCGTACAGTGCCCAAACTTCCATCTCGCCGAAGCGCTGGCCGCCGAACTGGGCCTTGCCGCCCAGAGGCTGCTGGGTAACCAAGCTGTAAGGGCCGGTCGAACGGGCGTGGATCTTGTCGTCGACCATGTGGCCGAGCTTGAGGATGTAGGACGTACCCACGGTAATGGGCTCGCGGAACTCCTCGCCGGTGCGGCCGTCGAACAGACGGGTCTTGCCGCGCTCGTCAAGCTGGGTGACGAACTCGGGACGCATGTGATCGCCAAAGGCAGCGGTGGCCTTGTTGAGCATGTTCTTGTTGGCACGACGAATGACCTCGGCGATCTCATCCTCCTTGGCGCCGTCGAAGACGGGCGTGGCGGTGAAGAACGGACCGGGGACGTACTTGTCGGAGTCGGCCTGCTCGGTATCCCAACCGCAGGCAGCAGCCCAGCCAAGGTGGCACTCGAGCAGCTGGCCGACGTTCATACGCGAAGGAACGCCCAGCGGGTTGAGGATAACGTCGATCGGGGTACCGTCAGCCATGTAGGGCATGTCCTCGACCGGCAGAACGTTACAGATAACGCCCTTGTTGCCGTGGCGGCCGGCGATCTTATCGCCCTGCTGGATCTTACGACGCTGGGCGACGTAGACGCGCACCTGCTCGTTGACGCCGGGGGCCAGATCGTCGCCGTTCTCGCGGCTAAAGCGGACAACGTCGATGACGCGGCCGTAAGCGCCGTGAGGCATCTTAAGGGAGGTGTCGCGGACGTCGTGGGCCTTGGCACCGAAGATGGCGCGCAGCAGGCGCTCCTCGGCGGTCAGAGCGCTCTCGCCCTTAGGCGTGACCTTGCCGACCAGGATGTCGCCAGGGCCGACCTCAGCGCCGATGCGGATGATGCCGTCCTCGTCGAGGTTGGCAAGCATATCCTCGGAGAGGTTCGGGATCTCGCGGGTGATCTCCTCGGGGCCGAGCTTGGTGTCGCGGGCATCGATCTCGTGACGGGTGATGTTGATGGTCGTCAGCAGGTCCTCGGCCACCAGGCGCTCGGACACGACGATACCGTCCTCGTAGTTGAAGCCTTCCCACGGCATGTATGCCACGGTGAGGTTCTGGCCCAGTGCGAGCTCGCCATGATCGGTCGAAGGACCGTCAGCCAGGGGCTCGCCCTGCACAACGGTGTCACCGACGCGCACGAGCGGACGGTGGTTGATGCAGGTGGACTGGTTGGAGCGCTGGTACTTGGCCAGGTGATACTCGTCCATGCCGCCGGCATGCTTGACGATGATCTTGGCGGCGTCGGCAAAGATGACCTCGCCGGCGTTCTTGGCCAAGGTGACCTCGCCGGAGTCCAGAGCGGCGCGACGTTCCATGCCGGTACCGACATAGGGAGCGGCAGGGTGAACCAGCGGCACGGCCTGACGCTGCATGTTAGCGCCCATCAGCGTACGCTTGGCGTCGTCGTGCTCGAGGAACGGGATCAGCGTGGCTGCGACGGAGAGCATCTGACGCGGCGAGACGTCCATGTAGTCGACGTCCTCGACAGGCACGTCGGCGGGAGCGCCGAAGGAGCCGTCGAAGTCGCGGGTACGGGCGATCACGGTGTGCGGGCGGACAAGCTTGCCCTCGGCATCGGTCGTGATGAACTCGTTGGTCTTGGGATCGAGCGGCGTGTTGGCCGGCGCGATGACGTGCT
This sequence comes from uncultured Collinsella sp., assembly GCA_947002045.1. GTDB lineage: Bacteria > Actinomycetota > Coriobacteriia > Coriobacteriales > Coriobacteriaceae > Collinsella. Next base: position 1,146 of record CAMQJB010000025.1, on the reverse strand, counting down.
TCTCTTCCTCGTCAGCGGTCATCCAGTCGATCTGATCGGTGGCAACGCCGTTCTCGACGCGACGGAACGGAGCCTCGATGAAGCCGTACTCGTTGACGCGGGCGTAGAGGGCGAGCGAGCCGATCAGGCCGATGTTGGGGCCTTCGGGGGTCTCGATCGGGCACATGCGGCTGTAGTGCGAGTTGTGAACGTCGCGGACGGCCGTCGGCACGTTGGTGCGGCGGCTGGAGCCGGACTTGTGGCCGGCAAGACCGCCAGGGCCGAGTGCGGACAGACGGCGCTTGTGGGTCAGACCGGTCAGGGGGTTCGCCTGGTCCATGAACTGCGAGAGCTGCGAGGAACCGAAGAACTCCTTGATGGAGGCCACGATCGGACGGATGTTGATGAGCGACTGCGGGGTGATCTCGTCGATGTCCTGGGAGCTCATGCGCTCACGGACGACGCGCTCCATACGGCTCATGCCGATACGGAACTGGTTGGCGACGAGCTCGCCGACGGTGCGGATGCGGCGGTTGCCAAAGTGGTCGATGTCGTCGACCTTGAAGCCCTGCTCGCCGGCAGCGAGGGACAGCAGGTAGCGCAGCGTCGCGACGATATCCTCGTCGGTGAGCACCGTGACCTCTTCCTCGGTGGTGAGGTTGAGCTTCTTGTTGACCTTGTAACGACCGACGCGGGCCAGATCGTAGCGCTGCGGGTTAAAGAGCAGGCCCTCGAGCAGGCTGCGGGAAGCGTCCACGGTGGGAGGCTCGCCCGGGCGCAGGCGACGGTAGATCTCGATAAGGGCATCCTCGCGGGTGAGAGCGGTATCGCGCTCCAGGGTGCGCTTAATGACATCGGAGTTGCCGAGCAGCTCGATGATGTCGTCGTTGGTTACGGCAATGCCAAGGGCGCGCAGGAACATCGTGGCGCTCTGCTTGCGCTTACGGTCGATGGAGACCATGAGCTGGTCGCGCTTGTCGACTTCAAACTCAAGCCAGGCACCGCGGGACGGGATGATCTGGGCTTTGTAGATCTGCTTGCCCGAATCCATCTCGGAGCTGTAGTACACACCCGGGGAACGGACGAGCTGCGAGACGACGATACGCTCGGTACCGTTGATGATGAAGGTGCCCTGATCGGTCATCATGGGGAAGTCGCCCATAAAGA
>CAMQJB010000024.1 GCA_947002045.1 uncultured Collinsella sp. | reverse complement strand
AACTCGCTTACAACACCCCGCCCCTCCCCCAATATTTTATTTCGGGGGGTTCTATTTGTGGGTGGGCCCCAAATATTCCCCAAAAAACAAAAAAAACCCCCCCGCAACTGAAGGGGGCTGTCGTGGGCCATCGGGATTCATGTGATGATTTACGTGAGGTTCGTTGGGGCGTTTTGGGCGCTGGAAACATATCGCATCGATTTGCATCGTCGCTCAAGGAGGTGGACGGGGCACGGCTTGTGGCTGCCGCCGGTCGCACTCCTTCGCATGTTGAGGAGTTTTGCAGGGCGTTTTCGATTGATGCCGCGCACAGTTATGCCACGGCTGACGATAGCGGCGATGCGGCTTATGATGCGTTGATTGCCGACCCCGATGTCGACGCAATCTACTTGGCTCTTCCGCATGGCATGCATACGCGTTGGGCCTGTCGCGCGCTGCGCGCCGGAAAGGCCATGCTGTGCGAAAAGCCGGCCGTTTTGAGTGAGGAAGAGGCTCTCTCGATTGCCTCCACCTCTCGCGAGCGCGGCGTGCTGTTTATGGAGGCGATGAAGAACCGGTTTTGCCCGATGCGCACTCGCGTGAAGGACTTGCTTGCGTCGGGTGAGCTTGGCCGTATCGTCTCGATTGAAAGCGTGCAAAAGCTCGATTACGGCGAGTCTCCTTCGGGCTATCTGCTCGACCCGTTGCAGGGCGGCTGTCTATATGACATGGGCTGCTATGCGGTCGGTTGGTTTGAGGATTTGCTCGCGGGCGCGTGCGAGGTTTCGTCCCGTGAAGTTCGCTGGCGTGACGTATCGGGCGGCCGCGTGGATTGGGCCGATGAGATCCGTATGAGTGTCGGCGGTATACCCATTCATGTGGTGTGCGACGGCAAAGCAGCATATGAAAGCCGCTTAACGATTGTCTGCGAGCGGGGCTCGTTGGAAATCGAACGCCTCCATCGTCCCGAGCTCGCCCATGTGAGGTACTCCGACGGACGAATGCTCGAAATAAATGCCCCGTTTGAGGTCGATGATTTCTACGGCGAAATCCGGCATGCGACCCAGCTCGTCCGGGCGGGGAAACTCGAGAGTCCCGTCATGCCCCTTGCCGCCACACAGCGTTGCGCGCGCATTATCGATGCAATCCGCCTATCCCTCTAGGACTTGTCGCTGACGCGTAGGGGATCATGATGCTGGCGCCCGTAGCCGTAGTGCTCGGTGGCCCGCATCTCTGATGCCCCTTTTATAAGTTGCGGTGGAATACGGTCTGTTTGCGCCAAAATAAGGCACCAATAGACCGTATTTCACCGCAATTGATGAGGGGGAGCTGGAGATGCTGACGATTGGGTGTCATCTTTCGACGACGAAGGGCTATCGGGCGATGGGGGAGACGGCGCTATCCATTGGCGCCAATACCTTTGCATTCTTTACGCGCAACCCGCGCGGCGGCAAGGCGAAGGACCTTGACATGGATGATGTGGCGGCCCTGCGTGACCTTATGGTGCAAAATGATTTTGGCCCGCTCGTGGCGCATGCCCCCTATACCTACAACCCCTGTTCTGCCAAAGAGCGGGCGCGCGAGTTTGCCTTGGAGGCCATGGCAGAGGACCTGCGGCGCATGGAAGCGCTGCCCGGCAACTACTACAACTTCCATCCCGGTGCGCATGTGGGGCAGGGCCCCGACGCCGGCATTCGGATGATCGTCGACACCCTGTGCCAGGTGATGTTTGAGGGCCAGCAGACGACGGTGCTGCTCGAGACCATGGCCGGCAAGGGCACCGAGGTGGGCCGCAGCTTTGAGGAGCTGGCACTCATCATTGAGGGCGTTGCCGACAAGCGCCCCGAGCTGTCGGCCAAGTTGGGCGTTTGCTTGGACACCTGCCATGTGAATGACGCCGGCTACGACATCGTCCACGATCTTGATGGTGTGCTCGACGAGTTCGACCGCGTGGTTGGTATCGACCGCTTGCATGCCGTACATATCAACGATTCGAAGAACCCTTGCGGCGCCCATAAGGACCGCCACGAACGCATCGGTAAAGGCTATCTGGGTAGTGAAGAGTTTGGCGGCGGTATGCAGGTTATGCAAAATATTGTATCGAATGACCGCTTGCGTGAATTGCCATTTATTTTGGAGACACCGAACGAACTTGCAGGTTATGCGGCTGAAATCAACCTGTTAAGGTCGTTGCAGCAGTAATGGCTGACATAAAGTGGAGTGCTCCATTCACGTTATGGGTTTGTTTCAATCAGTTTTCTGATTGCAGATTCTTCCAAGCGGGTGCATAATAACCCTCAGTTTTTGCAGACCTCTGAATCAAACGGGGTCACCGGAAGGAGACTGATTATGAAGCTCAAGAAGATTGGCGCATTTGCCGCCACGGGCGCCATGGCGCTCGCCCTCGCACTGACGGGCTGCGGCTCGTCCAACGCCACCTCTGGTTCTAATGCCGGTTCCAGCAGCTCTGACGACGCTAAGGTCGAGAAGGTCGACGGCTCCAAGGAGTACGCGCTCGTCAAGGACGGTACGCTGACCGTCGGCACCTCTGCCGAGTACGCTCCGTTTGAGTACAAGGACGACAACGGCGATTATCAGGGCTTTGACCTTGAGCTTATCAAGGCTATCGGCGACAAGCTGGGCCTGGATGTCGAGTACGTCAACAATGACTTTGACACGCTGGTTCCGGGCGTCGCTTCGGGCGCCAAGTATGACGTCTCCATCGCGGCTATCACCGACACGCCCGAGCGTGAGAAGGAAGTCACTTTCTCCGATTCCTACTACATGGACGATCAGGCTATCGTGACCAAGGTCGATAACACCGACATCACGGCCGACAACTACAGCGAGAAACTCAACAACGCCGACGCCACCATCATCGTCCAGTCTGGCTCGACCGCCGAGGCCTTTGCCCAGGAGAACTTCCCCAAGGCCAAGATCGTCCCCTACAAGGACGCCACCGAGTGCTTCAGCGCACTGCAGTCCGACAAGGGTGACGCCGTGGTGACCAACCGCTCCGTTGCCAGCCAGCTGACCGCCGAGCAGTTCAACACCTGCCAGACCATCAAGCAGGTCAGCACCGGCGAGGAGTACGCCATCGCCATCAACCAGGGCAACACCAAGCTCAAGAACGACATCAACCAGGCCATCAAGGACCTGACCGACGACGGTACCGTTGACGCCCTCATGGCTAAGTACAACATCAAGTAAATAGATGCTTGATTGCGCGTAGGCCCTTTCCGTTTTGCGGAGAGGGCCTTTGCGCTTCTCTCGACGGAGAGCGTTTCCGTCTCGTTTTGCCGGCAACTTCTACGATAGGAGCCACCTTGTCTCGATTGAACGAAGGGGCCATGGGTCGGCGTTTTCCGCTGCCCTCGATGCTCCAAAAACTAGCCTGCGCCCTAGCTGTGGCGCTCGCTTTGTTGTGCGCGGGGACAGCCGCGCCTTCGACCGCCCAGGCGCTCGAGACCGCAAAGATCACCGCGCGTCCCAATACCGGTTCGGGCAGCGCTGTGGTCGGCGGCACTGAGACGCGCATTACCTGGGAGGTTCAGGCCGATGCCGACGAGGAGCTGAGCGGTCTTTCGCTGACGTTTGTCGACGGCACGACGTTTGGTACCGATGACACGCGATTGACGATGCTCTCGGGCGAGGACCTCATGGATCGTACGCCCATGAAGCCCACGTGCAAGGCTGACGGCCAGACGCTCAAGATCGACTTTGGCGAGACGGCGCCTGCCGGCGGCTTTTTCCGTGTCGAGGTTTACGGCGTGACGTTTCCCGTCGAGGGCGGCGATGAGGCCTTTAGCGGAACCTATACGCTTGCCGACGGTTCGACCAAGAAGATTTCCAAGATTCCTTCCGTCGAGATCAAAGGCGTGACGGCCTTTGACAACTTCCTGGCCGATCTTAAGGAACAGCCGTGGGTCGAGGCATGGAACTCCAATATGTTCCTGCGCCTGTTCTTGAACCCGGTCATTTTGGTCCAGAGTCTGCCGATCGTCTTTAAGGGCTTCCTTATGTCGCTCTCGATCGTGCTTGTGGCGTTTCCGCTGGCGATCCCCTTTGGCTTTGCCCTGTCGCTCATGCGCATCTCCAAATCGCGCATCTTGCGCTGCCTTGCCGGCATCTACGTGAATATCATCCGCGGCACGCCGGCATTCCTGCAGATCTATATCGCGTTCTTTGGCCTGCCGCTTGCCGGTGTCAAGGTTGACGACTACGTCTTGGGCGTTATCGTCATGGCCATGAACTCGTCTGCGTACCTGTGCGAGATCTTCCGCGCCGGTATTCAGTCGATCCCCAAGGGTCAAAACGAGGCTGCTCGCTCGCTGGGCATGAATGCCTTCCAGACGCTGCTCTACGTTATGATTCCGCAGACGTTCCGCAATGTCCTGCCTACGCTGACCAGCGAGTTTATCCTGCTCTACAAGGATACGTCGCTGCTCGCCGCCGTGGGCGTGGTCGAGATCGTCATGAACGCCCGCACCATCGTGGCAACGACGGGCTCCATTACGCCGTATGTGGTTGCCGCCCTGTTCTATCTGGTCATTACCCTGCCGCTTGCGCGCTTGGTGAGCGGTCTCGAGGCGAGGCTGCTGGGTACGGCCGAAACCAAAAAGAAGCGTCCCACCAAGAGCGCCGGACAGGTTGTCGCGACGCCCGCCGACCATATCGCTGGTCTGTAAGGAGGTTCTATCATGAGCGAAACCAATAACTCGAACGAGGTCGTCGTCAGCATCAAGAATCTCCAGAAGGCCTTTGGCGATAACGTGGTCCTGCGCGACATCGATCTAGATGTGCGCAAGGGTGAGGTCGTCGTAGTCCTGGGCCCTTCGGGTTCGGGCAAGTCGACGATGCTTCGCTGCATTAACCGTCTTGAGGAGCCCACGAGTGGTTCGATTGTCGTCGAGGGCGTGGATGTGTGCGCCAAGGGCGTTGACCTCAATAAGGTGCGTACGCACTTGGGCATGGTGTTTCAGCAGTTCAACCTGTTCCCGCACCTGTCGGTCAAAAAGAACGTCATGCTTGCGCAGCAAAAGGTGCTCAAGCGCAGCAAGGAAGAGGCCGAGAAGATTGCCATCGAGGAGCTGACCAAGGTCGGCCTGGCCGAGCGCATCGATTTTATGCCGAGTCAGCTTTCGGGCGGTCAGCAGCAGCGCGTGGCCATCGCCCGCGCCCTGTCGATGAATCCGCACGTGATGCTCTTTGACGAGGCCACGTCGGCGCTCGATCCTGAGCTTGTCCGCGATGTATTGGGCGTCATGCGCGATCTTGCGCATGACGGTATGACCATGATCGTGGTGACGCACGAGATGGGCTTTGCCCGCGACGTCGCCGACCGCGTCGTCTTTATGGACGGCGGCGTTATCGTGGAGGATGGCACGCCGAGCGAGGTCTTCGACCATCCTAAGAGCGAGCGCACCAAGGCGTTTTTGGGCAATATCTCATAGCTGCTTTATATGACTGACATAGCAGAAAACGGGAGCTGGATGTGATCCGGCTCCCGTTTTTGTTGGGACACGAATGTGTTTTGGCGCAGAGCGCGTTACGGGCGGAGCTCATTGCCGCTAGGCGAGCTCGGCTCCAAGGGCGCGGCAGGCCGCCTCGCCCTCATCGTCGGGGGCGTCGTAACAGATGACGGAGTCGACCACGTTGACGCCTGCCTCATCGGCGTCCGCCTTCCAATTGTCCATCCATTCGCCTTCGGCCCACGAATAAGAGCCAAAGAGGACGACCTTCTTGTCGCCGAGGGTCTCCTTGACTTCGTCCCACATCGGTTGGAACTCATCGTATTCAAGCTCCTCGGAGCCCATGGCGGGGCAACCGAAGGCGAAGGCATCATAATCGGCGGCCCTGCCGGCAGAGAAGTCGGCGCAGGGGATGACTTCGGCCTCGGCGCCCGCGGACGTGGTGCCCTCGGCAACGAGGTTTGCCATGGCCTCGGTGTTGCCCGTGCCGCTCCAATAGACGACGGCGATCTTGCTCATGTTGAGTCCTTTCGGTTGTGCGGCGTGCGGCCGCGGTTTGTACGTTCTATCGGGTCGCCTGGGCAAGGTGCGCCAAGCTGCAGCCCTGCTGATAGATAAAGGTGAGGTGTTGGGTGCAGGCACGGTACGCATCAAACGTCGCAAGTGCCTGCTCGACATTCGTATAGACCTTCCAGGCTCCAAAGATCTTGTAGTTCTCGCCACGCTGGGCGATGAACTCGTATACGTCGTCGCAGGGGTACCCCAGGAAGTAGCCAATCTCGTGTGGAAATTCGCAGGCGCAGTCGTTGTTGCAGCAGACTTGCTGATCCAGTGCGCATCGAGTCTGGCCGCAGGCGCATTCCGCGGCGTTATTGCTCGCGAGCGTGATGCGTGATGCCAGGTGCACAAGACATGCCGAGAGGTTGCCGGTGTCGTAGCCCTTCTTGGCGAGTGCCGTTTTGGCGCGCGGGTCAGCAAGGTAAGTGGCGAGGCTATTGGGCCGATATGCATATACGAGCGCCCCGCAGGGGCGCCAGACCAAAACGCTCAGATGGATACCGAACGGATTAAGCTCGTGATTGCACCGGGCGATAACGTTGAGCAGGCGTGCTCGGCGATTCTCGATCGCCGCAGTTACGCTTGAACCGTCTTGATGGCATAAACTCCTGGATAGGTAAAGAGCGATGCCGGTTTGATGCCCGCGAGCGTGGGGGAGCAGTTGCGCACGACTGCCGCCTGAAACGTTGGGATGTCTATGGTTCGAGTCACGACGCTCCTTACGGATCTAAACTGTTAGCCTAGGAAAACTTATACACGAAAGTAAGCCTTGGTCAACTAAAAAGTTTGAATAGGGAAACTAATTGACCGAACGGACATGATTTTGGGTTAAGATGGAGACACCCCATGGGGGTATCTAGATAGTGCTACTTGAAAGGGGAACGCATGAGTGACTTGCTCAACCCTGCGAATCTCATCGTGCTGGCTGTCATTGCCGTCGGCATGTTTTTTGGACTGCGTCGCATTACCGCTTCGACACACGGGAAGAGTTGTTGCAGCGATGGCGCGAGCGGCAAGAGGGCCAAAAAGGTTGTTGTGGTGGATACCGATGCATCGCACTATCCCTATAGCGACGAGCTGCTCATCGGCGGCATGAGCTGTGACGGCTGCGCTCAGAACGTAGCCAATGCCCTCAATACGCTTGATGGCGTGTGGGCTACGGTGACGTATGCGGACCACACGGCACGCGTACGCTCGAAGCGCCCGGTTGATCGCGACGCACTCGAGACGGCGGTGAGGGGCGCGGGCTATTACGTTATGAAAATGTAGGCGTTGCCCTCTCCGGTGGGTACCAGCCTCCTGCCCATTGTGACTATCGGTATCCAAAAATTTGCGCAAAAAATAATCTTTAGATGCGGCGAAAGTGGAGTTTGGTGACGGTTTGCGCGGAATTCGCCACCAATCGAGCATCTATTAACCCGTCCAAAAAATTACAGGTGTATATTTATACGCTGATTATTGCTGCGCCCAGATCGCAATTAAACGTGGACAGAGATGAGAAATGCTAAAACTGGGCTTAAGGTCAGGGGAGGCTATAGCTTTATGAGACGAGTGAGAACACTTGGCTTGGTGGCAGCGCTTGCCGCTATCTTGGTATCGCCGCTGCCGGCGCACGCCGAAGACGCTTCGGGTGCCGTTACCTACAATGCGGGAAATGGGTATTCCTTTGAGAAGCTCTCGCATCCTACGGTAGGAACGTCGCAGCCGGATGGCATCGTCGACTACCAGGGTAACGGTGCCGTTGCCGTTCCGGGTGCCGATGGTAATACGGCCAACAACGAAGGCGATCGCGGCCAGAGCTACACTTGGGCGGCTGCGAGCTATGGTGACTGGCTTTATGTGGGCACCTGCTATGCGGCGATGGGCAACACGCTTACGCTCATGGACAGCACGCTGGGCGATTCCTTTGATGCCGAGACCATGCGCCTGACGCTGGAGGCCATGTTTAACGGCACGTTCTTCTATGGACAGCAGAAGGAGGACGGCACGGCCGACAAGGACAGCGGCGGCATCTTGGTTAAGATCAATACCAAGACCGGTGAGACCAAGCTGCTGCTCTCTGAATCGCTCAACGGCGTCGGTCCTTTGTTCCGCAATGCCGTGAGCTATAAGGGTAAGCTCTATTTCTGCGGCAGCGTCAGGACCAATGGCGGCAAAAGCGGTCTGCCTTCTGTATACGAGATCGATCCTAAGACGGATGAGTGGAAAGTTGTCTATCAGGGCCTTTCGAGCGTGGACGATTACCGCGATGCCTACAAGCAGGGCATCTCAACCGGTATCCGCGGCATGTGCGTCCATGATGGCCAGCTCGTCATCAGCAATGTGGGTAAAGCGGGCAATGAGTTTGTGGCGACAATCCTGACGTCATCTGACCCTTCGAAGGGCCAGGCTAGCTTCACCGAGATTGCTAACTCGAAGACGCTGTTTGGCTATCCGGCGATTCGCTATCAGGACAGCATCTACGGTGGCGCCATTTGGGATATGGTTTCGTACAATGGCCATCTCTATGCGACCATCTGCACCGGTACGCCCGAGAACGCTCCCGATGATAATTCCATGCAGTCGTTTGCCATGGTTCGTGGCGACAAGAACGCCGACGGCAGCTATTCGTGGACTCCCATTGTTGGCGATAAGGATGCGACCGATCCAAAGTGCCGTGCAAAGTACTGCTTTGGCATCGATCCTGCCCGTACCCGTTCTGGCGCTGCCAACCTCATCGTCTACAACGACTACCTCTATATCGGTGAATACAACGACGAGGAGATTGCCCTCGAGCGCATCCTGTTCAACAAATCCAACACCGAAGAGGGCGGCAAGAGCAGCATGGGCGGCGTTGACTGCTCGTTTGTGAATGCCAATCTTGAGCAGTCGGTTAACATCTATCGCATGGACAAGGACGAGAACATGGAGCTCGTCGTTGGCGATCGCACCGACATGTTCCCCGAGGGCGGCATTTCCGGCCTGACTTCGGGCTTTGGCCGAAACGAGAACCAGTACATTTGGCGCATGCAGAAGTTCGACGGCAAGCTGTATATCGGTACCTTTGATACCGCGAGCCTGCTTGAGCCGATCGGCCAGTTCTCCAATGGCGACATTATCGATATGACGCCCGAGGAGTGGGACTCTCAGGTTCAGCGCCTTAGGGACCTGCTCGATCACCTGCTCGACAAGAAATCGCCTGACGACCCCATCGTTCCCGTGAACACGCTTGCGGACGATGATTCAAACGAGGCCGTCGAGGTCGATGATTCGAACGAAGCTGCCGAGGTTGATGATTCAAACGAGGCCGTCGATGTCGATGACGAGAAGACCGAGGTTGCTAAGGGCTTTGGCGATCTAAGCGATGCGCTGGAGGATGCCACGGGCGATCTTTGCGATCAGGCCTCGACGATGTCCCAGGACTTTGAGGACGACGCCGCTTATGTCCAGAAGATCGATGGCGAGATCGCGTACTTCAAGTCCTTTGCCGACCAGTATCAGGACATGCTCGATAGCTATGAGAGCCTGAAGCAGCAGTACGAGGATGCCTATGGCACCGAGCTGCCGGGCGATATTCAGGATGCGCTCGATAAGCTGCTGAGCGAGGAGAACCTCAAGAAGCTGCAGAGCGTGCTTACGTGCATGTACTACCTGCGCGATGCCGAGCGCGGCTTTGATATGTATGTGACCGAGGACGGCGTGAACTTTACGACGCTGACGACCAATGGCTTTAACGATCCGTATAACCATGGTCTGCGCACCTTTGCGGTGACCAACCAGGGTCTGTGCCTTGGTACCGCCAACCCGTTCTATGGCTGCCAGGTTTGGATCCAGCGCAAGGAGAATTCGGAGAATCCGATTGATCCCGGTACTCCGGATCCGACGAAACCCACCAATCCTTCGCAGCCGGGTGGCGGCGATCAGCCTGGTGGCAGCCAGACGGGCGGCAACGACCAGTCGAGCAGCACCACGACCACCGTCACGACGGCCACTAAGAAGACTCCGAAGGACGGCTCGCTGCCTCACGCTGGCGACTCGACCCTCACGCTGGTCTTGGGATTGCTGGTTGCAGCTGCCGCGGTGCTTGGCATTGCCCTCGTCTTGCGCAAGCGTTCTTGTCGCTAGGCGCGTCCGCGCAGCTCGATGTTTTTGATATCGTCGAAGTCGATGGCGATATCCCTGAGTTTGAGCAGCTTGAATGCGGGTAACACTTCGTCGAGAATGCCCGTGCGGCTACGATAGCCGTACATATCGTAATAGGTGACGCGCACCAGGTCGCCGCGTTTGAGGCCCTCGAGCTTTTTCGAAAGCTCGAGGGCTTTTTCTTCCGTGAGTTCGCATTTGGGCTCAACAGTGATCTCTTGTTTGCGCACGAGCTCGTAGTATCCCGTGAGGGCGGCAAAGGGCATAAACTGTGCGGCACGGCCGGCGCGGACGGCGCCGTTGGCGGTGAGCTTGGGGTCGGCGGATCGACGTCTTCCCTCGGGGTCCGCTAGGCGTTCAAAAGGCGTCGGTGGCCGCATCGGCTGTTGTTGGGACTTAGGCACGATGTCCTCCTACCTGATCGTTGCGTTCGCGTGCGGTGGCGCCGGCGGTGAAGCTTAATCCCTTGACGAGCGCGTTCTTGCCGTACTTGCCCTTCACGGCCAGGACGGCGCGCGCCAGGTCGCGCTCGCGCTCATCGGCCTTAACATCGCTGAACAGGTCGATAGTGGCAAATTCCTCGGGCACCAGATTGCCAAATCCCAGGTTGATGCGCTTGACCGGTCGTTTGGGATCGACAGTCTGCGCCCAGAGCTCATCGAAATAGCCCATGATCTTCTTAAACGAATTGGTGCGCTCGGGCAGCTTGCGCGAGGCGTTGGAGTGCGCAAAGAGCGCGGCATAGCCACCACGCGGCTTGCCGCCGTGTTCGCCCACAAAGATGCCGTCAATCGCCTGTGCCTCTCGCACCAAACGTCGGCGTTCGTCATCGCGCTGGACGGGCTTGGGCGCGCGGGGTGCGAGCTTGGGGCCGGCGGTTGCGGCGGGTTCGATGCTCGACGTGCTCGAACGCAAATGCCCGCATCCGTCTACATATTGCGCTGTGCCGCTGGCGTCGAGGCGGCGTATGTCGGCGCGCTCGCTCGCGTAGCCTACAAAGAGCGAGATGCTGTTGCACACCACGTGCTTATCGACTAAGTCCAGCACAGCGTTGTCGACCATCTCGCGCAACACGGTGTAGGCTTGCTCATAGGCATAACCCTTCGATAGCACTTGCCCCGTGGTTGTTGAGGTTGCCTGCGGGCGATAGGCCTGAATATCGGCGATAGTTGTCGGCTCGCGCCCAAAGGCGTGGTCGATAAGATACTCGGCATTGACGCCGAGCTCGTCGTAGAGCAGGTTTTCGTCGAGCGCCGCGACGCCCATCAGATCGTAGACGCCGTATTTTTCGAGTCGTGCTGCCACGCCGGGCCCAATGCCCCAGATGTCGGTGATGGGGCGATGGGGCCAGATCTCCTTGCGAAAGGTCTCGTCGTCGAGTTTGCCGATGCGGCTGGGTACGTGCTTGGCGGTAATGTCGAGTGCCACCTTGGCCTGGAATAGGTTGGGGCCGATGCCAACCGTTGCCGTGATGCCGGTGCGCGCCAGGACCTCGTCGCGCAACATGCAGGCGAAGCCTTCAGCGTCGGTGTGATAGAGGTCCAGATAGGGTGTCACGTCGATAAAGCATTCGTCGATGGAGTAGACGTGCACGTCTTGCGGACTCACGTATTCCAGATAGATACCGTAAATTTGCGCCGACACCTCCATGTAGTGCTGCATGCGCGGTATGGCCTTGATGTAGTCGATGCCGTCGGGAATTTCGAACAGACGGCAGCGATTGTGTATCCCCAGGTCCTTCATGGCCTGTGTGATGGCGAGACAGATGGTCGTGCGCCCGCGCGATTCGTCGGCAACGACCAGGTTGGTGGTGAGCGGGTTGAGCCCGCGGTCAACGCACTCGACGCTAGCGTAGAACGTCTTAAGGTCGATGCAGACATAGGTGTGACGCTCGTGCCCCACGCGTCCTCCCATCAAACACATGTTCTTATCGAATACATGTTCGATAATACCCGCTTGTGCGGACATCGTCAAAACCTGTCCCTTTTTGGTCGGTCGCCGTTTGAGGGCGGATTGGCAACGCTCGCTGATTGTAGTCTTGACCTGCGCTAGAATAGTGGCATCTGAATGTCCGGGCGCATGGAGACGTGCGCCCGTATGCTGAGGAGGACTTTATGGCAACTGTTGCCGCACCTATCGATGCTACGTCGACTGCCGCTTGGAAGGCGCTCGAGGCTCATCAGGAGAAGCTCGAGGCCGAAGGTATCGACCTCAAGGCCTGGTTCGCCGCCGATGCCGAGCGCGTGAACAAGCTGAGCTTTGACGCTGGTGACCTGCACTTCGATCTGTCCAAGAACCTTGTGACCGATGAGACCGTCAAGCTGCTGTGCGATCTTGCCCGCGAGGTGAAGCTCGAGGAGCGCCGCGACGCCATGTTCTCCGGCGAGCACATCAACACCACCGAGGACCGCGCCGTCCTGCACACCGCGCTGCGCCGCCCGGCAAGCGAGAAGGGCCAGCTCATCGTTGACGGCCAGGATGTCGTCGCCGACGTGCACGAGGTCCTCGACCGCATGTATGCCTTCGCCGAGCGCGTGCGCTCCGGTGAGTGGAAGGGTGTTACCGGCAAAAAGATCGAGCACCTGGTGTCCATCGGCATCGGTGGCTCCGACCTGGGCCCGGTCATGGCCTACGAGGCCCTGCGTCCCTACGCCGACGCCGGTATCGACTGCCGCTATATCTCCAACATCGATCCCAACGACCAGGCCGAGAAGCTCAAGGGTCTGGATCCCGAGACCACGCTCGTGATCATCGTCTCCAAGACCTTCACCACGCTCGAGACCCTCACCAACGCCCGCGAGGTCAAGACCTGGATGCTCGAGCAGCTCAAGGCTCAGGGCGCCATCGATGGCTCCGATGAGCAGAACGCCGAGGCCGTGGCAAAGCACTTCGTCGCCGTTTCCACCGCACTCGAGAAGGTCGAGGCCTTCGGCATCGACCCCGCTAACGCTTTTGGTTTCTGGAATTGGGTCGGCGGCCGCTACTCCGTCGACTCCGCCGTGGGCCTGTCGCTGATTGTCGTGCTCGGCCCCGAGCGCTTCCAGCAGTTCCTTGAGGGCTTCCATGCCATCGACGAGTACTTCTGCAACACGCCGCTCGAGAACAACGCCGTCGCGCTGATGGGCCTGCTCAACGTCTGGTACGTCAACTTCTTCGGTTCCAAGAGCCATGCCGTGCTTCCGTATTGCCAGTACCTGCACCGTTTCCCGGCCTACCTGCAGCAGCTCACCATGGAGTCCAACGGCAAGCATGTCCGCTGGGACGGCAGCGCCGTGACCTCCGACACCGGTGAGATCTTCTGGGGCGAGCCCGGCACCAACGGCCAGCATGCCTTCTACCAGCTGCTGCACCAGGGCACTGTGGTGGTCCCGGCCGATTTCATCGCCTTCGCCAATACCGCCAACCCTGCGACCGATAGCGGCCAGGACGTGCACGAGCTGTTCCTGGGCAACTTCCTGGCCCAGACCAAGGCGCTCGCCTTTGGCAAGACGGCCGACGAGGTTCGTGCCGAGGGCACGCCCGAGCAGATCGTCCCGGCCCGTTGCTTTGAGGGCAACCGCCCGACGACCTCGATCTTCGGCGACACGCTGACCCCGTTTGCGCTCGGCGAGCTCATCGCCCTGTACGAGCACATCACGTTTGTCGAGGGCACGGTCTGGGGCATCGACTCCTACGACCAGTGGGGCGTCGAGCTGGGCAAGCAGCTTGCCAAGCAGATTACCCCGGCCTTCCACGACGACGCCGCCAAGGCCGAGCAGGACGCTTCGACCCAGGCGCTCATCGAGTTCTACCGCGCGCATCGCAAGTAGTCGCTGCTGTTAACGCATCGCGCCTTATAGCCAGGGGCCCGTATCCTATCGGATGCGGGCCCCTTTGCTTTGCCGTGGTCCCGGGGCGCACGGCCTTTGTGGAACATTGCCGGGGCGCCGCGCGCTGCGAGAACCCTGCGCCTAGATCTCGGCCTCCGCATGGCCTCGCTGCGCCTCGGGCAGCTCCCCGTAGAGCGGATGGTCTTCGAGCCTAAAGCGCTCGACCTGTTCGGGAGTGCGACCGCGTACAAAGAGCCACGAGCGATCGATTGGCGTCGCCATGAGCGTGCTGGGCAGCGCGTCGGCGCGGTCGGAAAACACCCGGGCACTCTCGGGATCCTGGAACGCCAGCACCAGATGCGTGTCGCAGTTGCCCATGATGGAGCGTGCGCGTGCCTCGCCATAGAGCGCATCGAGCTGGTTGGTCGACTGCAGCAGCAGCGTTGCCCAGATGTTGCGGCTTCGGATAATCGAGAGCACGTTGTCGATCTGGGGGATCTGCAGATTTGCGAAGTCATCGAGCATAAAGCGCACGGGCACGGGCAGGCTGCCGTCGGGCTGCCTATCGGCCTCGCGAATGAGGCCCATAAACGCCTGCGAAATAAAGAGGCCGGTCAGCGGATCGAGATTGCGGTCAATATCGCTCACGGTTACAAACAGGGCGCAGGGGGTGTGTCCCATGGAAGCGAAGTCCACCTGATGGCACTCACGATAGAGCTGTGCCGCACCGTCGAACCCCAGACACATGACCTTTTCGGCAAGGATGCCGACGATGCTCGCGTGCATGCGCTCGGCATTTTGCGTAATGGCGTAGCGCCGCCATAGCGAGAGGGCATAGCTTTGGGGGTCGGTCGTGATCAGATCGTCAAACAATCGGGCCGTGGCACCGTCCTGCAGGTGCTCGATCAGCTTGATGACCGAGCTGATTGTCTGCTCGTCGGTGGGTAGCTGTTCGGTGACGTAGGCGATAAGACACGACAGCAGGTTTGCCGCCGCATGATCCCAAAAAGGCTGGTTGTTGTCCTCGATGGGGCAGATGGCCTTTGCCACCGAGAGGATGTCCTGCTGGTTGGGCCTGCCGTCCGCCTTGCGGCGAATGTGCCTCAGGGGGTTGTAGCCGCAGCGCTCGATGCCGGGCGCAAGGGCCGGGACGGTGTTGAGGTCGGCGAAGTTGAGACATTGCACGCGGTAGCCGTGGGCTGCCAGCACGGGTCCCACTTCGCGACAGAGCGTACCTTTGGTGTCGAGCACGATGTAGCTTGCGTTCATTTGCAGCAGGTTGGGCTTGAGGACGTTTCGGGTCTTGCCGGCTCCCGAGGGGCCGATCACAAGTGCATTGTTGTTGAGTCCCGTTTGGCGGGTGTCGCAGGAAAGCGTTCGATCCTTGGCGAGGATGGTGGACGATGCGGACTCAGATGCGGCGAGGCGGCTGGCGAGGTTAGACATGGGCGACCTCCTTGGTGGTCGAGAGGATTTCGTGGGCAAAGCCGAGCTCGACGGCGCGCTCGGCCGAAAGGTAGGTGTCTTTTGCGGTGAGGGACTGGATGCGCTTGGGCGTGAGGCCGCTGCGGTCCGAGAGGATTTGCGTGAGGGTCTTGCGGGTCTGCATGAGACGCCGGCTGGTTTCCTGCAGCGCAAGTGCCGAGCCGCCTGCCCCCTGGGGGATCAGCGGGTCGTGAATCATGAGCTCTGCATGGGGCGCCATACGGCGATTGTCGCCGCCCATAAAGATCACGGCGCCCATGGACGCGGCGAATTCCAGGCAGACGGTGCGGATGGGGCACGATGCGAGGCGTATGGCGTCATAGATCGCAAGGCCCGATCGCACGCTTCCGCCGGCGCTGGCGACAAATATGGTGATGGGGCGGCTGGGGTCGGTGGCATCGAGCAGGCGGATCTGCTGGCATAGGTCGTGGGCCATCGGGGTTTCGATGTTTCCCATGACGGAGAGTTCGCGACGGGCGAGCATCTCATCGTAAATGCTGGTGAGCGTGATACCTCGGGCGGATTCACGCATGGTGAGGGGACTGATGATGGGGGAATGATTGGTGTCCATGAGGACTCCCTTCTGTTGGTTGTGTTGTGGAATAGGATTGTTGCCCGCGGAGGGGCTGGCGGGCTACAGGGCTCGTTCGAGCCTGAGATCGAGCTCGGTTGTGGGACAGGCTGCCTGTTCGTGCGGCTCGCAAGCACCAAAGGCTCCAAAGCGATGGAGCGTTGCGGCGGGCGTGGTGTAGGCGAGCCGCAGCTGATGCTCGACAGGGGCACATCCGTCATTTTTGTAATGAGCCGCGTAGTACTGCGCGATGCTGGCGCTCATCTCGCTGCCATTGCGATGGCGCTCAAACTGGCGTCTGCAGGTCTCGATGATCTTTGCTACCGACTTGGGTGCCGTCGCGGGAACAAGGGCGAGATAGCCCTCAAATAGCTCGTTGATGCTCAGGAGGCACAGCAGGTCGATCAGCGTCCTTATGGCTGCTCCCTCGGCGGAAAAGTGCGCAGTCATGCGGTTATATCGGTTGCGGTCGACGATGGCCGCATGGGGTCTTGGAGTTTTCTGCCCCGTGGTCCCGGGCTTTTGCCGCGCCTGTGTATTGAGCTCGACGTTGCAGCGCTTGAGGCCGTCCAACGGAAGGAACAGTGCGGTGCGCAGGGTGTTCCGCTTGCTTTCGAGTTCATGACGCTCGTCGGGTTCCCATTCGAGCTTGAGTTTCGTGTCGAGCGCCGTAAGCATATGGGCTAGGCAGCCTACGGTAAGAACGCACGAATCGTTGTCGCGTTTTGGGGCATAGGGGTCTGTCAGCTTGCGAATATCGGGGTCGCCCATGATCTTTGTGCAGCGCTTCAGCAGTTGAGGGTGGTCGGCCAAGATCGTCGCGAGCGGTAGCGACGCGTAGTTCTTGATGGTCGCGGCGGCAAAGGCGGCGTCATATTCGTTTGCATATGCTCGCTCAATGCGGGCATCCAGAATGCTTTTCTTATCGCCGTCTTCAGCGTGGTGGTTTGTCATAGCTTCTCCAATCGGTTGATGTTCGTGCTGTTTGTTGATGTGTTGGTTGTCGTGAGTGATGTGCTTGCCGTGGGTGATGTGCTGACGTTTGGGTGCTATGCGGTTTTCAATGAGCCCATGAGGCAGTTGCTGCAGGGGCGGGATGGAACGGCCCATGCAAGGCGGAAGGCATCGTGCTCAAAATCGAGACAGCAATGCCCTGGGTGCCTCACATGTGGCAGTTACCTCATTAAGTTGTCATTGCGTTTGGGGTTGTACTTTGCCGATCTTCCTTCTCTTACACGCTAAAACTCAAACTTCATATGCTCGATCTACTTAAAACCGCAACGGCGGTCTTTTATCAACTTATATGTCGGAACGCGTCTTTGCAAGTACTTTTTTGCCTTTGTTTCAAATGGGGTGGTTTTGCAACCGTCATACGCGCGCTGTGCGAACGTGCCCCGGCTCGGATAAGATAGTGCGCGATAAAAACGATGCAAGGAGGCACATATGGCAATCAAAGCCATCGCGATGGATATCGACGGTACGCTCACCAACGACCAGAAAGTGATTAGCTCGCGTACGCGCGAGAAGCTGCTCGCGGCGCAGGAATCGGGCATTAAGCTCATCTTGGCTTCGGGTCGTCCCGCATGGGGGCTGCACGCCTTGGCGCAGGAGCTCGACCTTCAAAACCATGACGGTCTGCTGGTGGCCTTTAACGGCGCGCATGTGGTCGACGCTCAGACCGACGAGGTGCTGTTCGATCAGGCTATGCCTGCCGACGAATTGCATCGCCTGATTGATCACCTGCGTAATTTTGACGTGATCCCTATGATTTCGCTCGGTCGTGATTTGCATGTCGAGGACTCGTACCATTGCATGATCACGCTGCCTGACGGCTCGCAGAAGAATATCGTCAAGTATGAGCGCGACGCGTGCGATCTTAAGATTCGCGAGGTGGAGAGCCTGCATGAGGTCGCTGATGCTTATCCCGTGGACAAGCTACTCACTGCGGGCGACCCGGCATACCTGCAGGCGCATTACGAGGAGATGTATGCGCCCTTTAAGCAGACGCTTTCGGGCATGTTTACGGCCGACTGGTACTTTGAGTACACGGCGCCCGGTATCGACAAGGCCTGCGCGCTCGAGGGTGCCCTGCCCAAGCTCGGCATCGATGCCAGCGAGGTCGTATCGTTTGGCGACGGCCAGAACGACAAGTCCATGATTGAGTGGGCCGGCACCGGCGTTGCCATGGGCAACGCCGTCGATGAGGTTAAGGCTGTGGCCCAGATGGTGACCGCCAATAACAACGAAGATGGTATTGCGGTGGCGCTGGATAAGCTGCTGGGTTAGAATCGCCGATTAATGCATGGTTCGGGCGCCTGCTCGCGGGCGTCCTTTTGTTAGGGAGGGTGCCGTGTCCGCATTTCCGTTCGATGCCGTTATCTTTGACATGGACGGCGTCATTGTCGATACCGAGTATTACTACCTGGGCGAGACTGCCGCGTTTGCCAAGGAGCTTGGGCTTAACCTGACTCAAAAGGAGTTGAATGGGCAGGTCGGTACCTCGCATCAGTTCTTCCTGCATATGCTGGTCGATTGGTTTGAGCGTGCCGGTAAGGGGCATTTCACTGGCGAGGAAGCGTTGGCCCGTTGGGACGAATGGGCTCATAAGCGTCCGCGCGACTATCAGGCTTTGATTAACCCAGGCGCCGTGGATACGATTCGAGAGCTGCCGCGCCGCGGCGTTCGCGTGGCGCTTGCCAGCTCGTCTCCCATGGTTAGCATCGAGGAAGTGCTCAATGCGTGCGGGCTGTCGGATGCCTTTGAGTATGTGGTGAGCGGCGAGCAGTTTAAGGAGAGCAAGCCCGAGCCCGACATCTACCTGCATGCGCTGGACCTGCTGGGACTGCCCGCGAATCGCTGCTGCTGCGTTGAGGATTCGGTGCCTGGCATCACCGCTGGCAAGCGAGCCGGCCTGACAGTCATTGCCAAGCGCGAGGAACGCTTTGGCTTTAGCCAGGATGCCGCGGACAAGATTATCGACCAGCTGCCGGAGCTGCTCGCGCTTTCTTAGGAGCGCGGTAGTTGCGCGTTTTTCGGGTCTGATGAGTAAATAGCCAACATTTTGGTGCGACACCTAGCATACTTTAAGCTAATGCGGGCTTAAGGGCTTGTTGAATGCCCTTAAGCCCGTTTTAGAATTAATTGTGCTGGGAGAGGGTATATGCCACCGACTGAAGGGCCAACTGACGGTAAAGCAGCGATACCGCTGTACCAACAGGTCATTGATATCATTAAAAACGAAATCAACTCCGGCGCCTACAAGGCAGGCGCGCGGATACCCAACGAATTCGAATTGGCTGAGAGCTATAAAGTTGGCCGCGTTACCGTGCGACGCGCTATTGAGGAGCTCGTCCAGCAGGGCTATCTAACGAAGCGACAGGGGAAAGGCACGTTTGTCAATGCCCCCAAGCTCAAGCGCAAGATTCGCCAGAAGGATGACGTTCAGAGTTTTTCGAACGCATGCCGCGTTAACGGAATGGAACCGGGGGCGTGTGTCATTTCGAGAAAGATACTGCCGGCGGATTCCACCGAAGCGCAGTTCTTTGGTGTTCCCGTTGGAACTGACTTGATTTGCGTTGAGCGCGTGCGCACTGCCGATGGCGTCCCTGTCATGCTCGAGAACAACATATATGTTTACGAGGACAACGCCTATCTATCAACGGCACCTCTATCTAACCAATCCATTTTTGAGTTCGTGCGCAACCGGACGGGCCGCACTCCCGCGTTTACCGACCCGTGCACGCTCGAGATCGCGTGCGCGTCGCCCGAGGTCGCTCGGCTGTTGGCAGTTCCCGTTGGCGAACCCTTGTTTTATATGGAAGCCTTCTTTTTCGATGAGCAGCGGCGGCCGTTTATCATCGGTCGTCAGCGGATCGTTGGGTCTCGCTACGTCTTTGACATCTAGGACATTGCGAATGGAGACGCCCGGTTGATCATCTCACCGGGCGTCTCCATACCGTTCACGGCGCGAACGCAACCGTTCAACCGCGTCGCGGCAATCAGTTTGAAATTATCTTGATGATGGGAAAAGCTGCTGGTAATCTATGGAACGTCATAGAACGTTTGCCTTGCGCAGGCGTTGAAGCGAGATGCGATGCAGTCTCGAGTTCTTTGGAGGTATCTATGTCAGATACGAAGGCGAAGAAGACAAACAGACGTTTTAAGTTCAAATTACCGCATGTCTATACGATCATGTTCTTGCTGATCGTTGTCTTTGCGGTCCTGACTTGGATCGTTCCCTCTGGTCAGTATCAGCGCAAGACGATTTCGACAGCGGCGGGCGAGCGTGAAGTCGCCGTTGCTGGAACCTATGAACAGGTTGATAAGAACTACACCGATTCCGAGACCGGCGAGACCATCAATCTGGGCCAGGATATCTTTGCGGTCCTGCAAGCGCCTACTAAGGGCATCCAGGAGGCTGCCGACGTCGTTGCGTTCGTCTTATTGATTGGCGGATCGTTCGCAGTCATCACCAAGACCAACGCTTTGAATGCCGGCATGAGCCGTGTGATTAAAAAGCTCAAGAACAAGGACATCCTCATCATTCCCATCACGATGACGTTGCTGTCCATTTGCGGCACTACGTTTGGTATGTCTGAGGAAGCCCTGCCGTTCTATGCCATCTTCATTCCCATCATGATGGGTATCGGGTATGACTCGATGACGGCGTTTATCATCTGCTTCCTTGGTCCTAACCTGGGATATTGTGCTTCGACCATCGACCCGTTTAATGTTTTGATCGCCCAAGGCATCATTGGTATCGAGGGCAATCCTCAGCTGTGGCTGCGCGCCGTTTCTTGGGTCATCTTCACTGCCGTTGGTATCGCATGGGCCATGCGCTACGCCATGCGTGTCAAGAAAAATCCCGAGTCGTCCATTGTGTACGAGGACGATAAGCTCAAGCGTGTTGAGTTTTCCGTGACCGATGCCTCCATCGAGGAAGAGTTCACTGCCCGTCAGAAGCTCGTGCTTATCGATTTTGCCTGCGGCATGGGCATTATCGTCTGGGGTCTTGTTACCCAGGGCTGGTACATGAATGAGATTTCCGCCGTGTTCCTTGGTATGGGCTTGCTTGCCGGTATCCTGGGCGGCCTTGACCAGCAGACGATCGCCGAGGAGTTCGTTAAAGGCATTGCCGACTTTGCGTATGCCGCTATCGTCATCGGCATCGCTCGCGGTATCTTGGTCATCGCAGAGGGTGGCATGATCATCGACACCATCCTCCAGGCGCTCGCTACTGCACTGGCCGGTGCACCTGCCGCCGTCTACACCACGTTTATGTATATCGTCCTTGGCCTGCTCTCTTTGCTGGTTCCCTCGAGCTCTGGACTTGCGGCGCTCACCATGCCCGTCATGGGTCCGCTGACCGAGCTTATGGGCCTCAATCCCGAAGCCGCCGTTACCGCGCTCCAGTTTGCTAATCAGACCATCAACACCATCAGTCCCGTGGCGGGCATGACGGTTGCCGGTCTTGCCGTGGCAAAGATCTCGTTTGGTCAATGGTGGAAGACCATTTGGAAGTTCTTCATTTTCATGGTCGTCTTTGGCCTGATCGTAACGGCAATCTCTGGCATGCTTCCGGCGTAGGTGGTTGTGATGTCTGATCGTTTGACGGTCCTGACGTCTAAGAGCGTCTTTACCGGTACGGGGGACCTGCCGTTTGAAGGTTTCGTAGCGGTCCGTGGCAATCGAATTGAGGCTGTTGGCACCAAGTGTGAGCTAGCTTCGTATTTGACCCAGGCGGACGAGGTAGTTGACCTGGGCGACCGCACCGTCATGCCTGGCCTGATCGATGTGCATACCTTCTATACAGGCTGGGCGCTGCGGACGTTGGGGCCTGATCTGTCCGGCATCGCTGATGCCAAAGAGGCCGTGTCGCTCTTGCGTGCATGGAAAGAAGATCGTCCGGATTGCGCGGCGGCTTTTGGCCACAACCTACCCGAAACGTTGGCATCGGATGCCGAGAACGCAAATACAGCAGCTGTGTTTGACGAGTGTTTTGGCGATATCCCCGTCGTCTGCTTTACACCGGGCGCGGATACCTGTGTTCTCAATGCTGCCGCCAGTGCGCGATACGGCTTCACACCCCAGGCGTGCTATGCCGAGAAGATCTGGCGCATGATGAGCGATTTCCTCGCGCTGCCCGAGGTGCGTGCAGGGTATTCGGACTACATGAGCATGCTTAACGAACGCGGCGTTACCGCCATCAAGGAGATGGCGTTTGATGACTACTACGGCTTTGCCGACGAAATGGCTCGCCGTGAGGAATCTGGTGAGCTGACGGTTCGCGTCTCTATGATGTCGCAGCCGGTGGGTGCCGGTGCAAATCTTGCATATGCCCGCGAGGCACGAGAGCGCTTCCGGGGACCGTTCGTTCGTTTTTCTGGCTTCAACCGTATGACCGATCGCGGCGTATGGGCGGGGCTTGCCGAGATGATAGAACCCTATGAGGACTCGGCCGATGCGGGCGCTGCCGGCAAGACGGTCGTCGAGGAGCCAGAGTGGGATCTGATTGAGAACGAGCTGCGTGCAATTGATGCTGACGGATTCCGATATTCCTTGCATTGCCAGGGCGATGGCGCCGTTCGTCGCACCGTGGCGCTCTATGCCTCGCTGCCTCGAGACGAGCATGGACGGATGCTTCGCCGCCATGCGATTACCGATCTCGAGAACTCTGACCCGACCGATCTTGTCGAGTTTGGCAAGTTAGGTGGAATTTGCGAGGTCTATCCGCAGATTCTGACGCTGGACCGACGCGAGGATTGCCTGTCGATGATGCGTCGACAAATTGGCGAGACGCGACTTTTGCACAGCTGGAATCGCCGCGGCATGGAAGATTCCGGATGCACAGTGTGCTGTGGAACGGATTTGCCGCTGCTGATTCCGAGCCTGGGCGAGTCAATCTACAGCGCGTGCGGCGGATTCTTCGCCGACGGACTGCCTGTGAATGAGGTCAACACGCTGACGCTTGTCGAGCTCTTGCGCGCTTGGACTGCCGGGGGCGCGTACGATCTGATGCGCGAAGACGAGCTGGGTACGCTCGAGGTCGGCAAGCTTGCCGATATCTGCGTGCTCGATCGGGATGTGTTTGACCTCGATTATCGCGACGCACGCGATCTTGCGGTTGATATGACGATGTCGGACGGACAAATCGTGTTCGATCGAAATAAGGAGGCATAAGATGTCTGAATCCAAACCGACGCTGCGCCGCGAGCAGATTGCGGGCATGAATATCCACTACATCATGTGGTCGCTCGATTACTTCCTTGATGTGCAGCAGCGTTTGGGCTTTGAGTCCATTGAGCTGTGGTGCGCAGAGCCGCATGTGACGCTCGACCATACGGGCTACTTTGAGGCTGAGGTCCTGGCGAAAAAGGCTGCAGACCGTGGGCTTAGGTATCGTACTCTGTGCCCCGAGAACGTTGTCTATCCTTGGCAGTACTGCGCACGCAAGCCGCTGCATGAACAGCGCAGTCTGGCGTACTTTAAACACGGCATTGAGCTTGCCGAGGTACTTGGGTGCGACCGTATGTCCATCAACTCGGGCTGGGGCGACTGGGACGAGGACCGCGAGGAAGCCTGGAAGCGCAGCCGCGAGCACTTGTCCATTCTGGCGGAGTATGCCGGCGAGCACGGTCTGGTGCTCACGATGGAAAGCCTGCGTCCCGAGGAGAGCAACCTTGTGACGACGGTTTCCGATGCGAAGCGCATGATTGACGAGGTCGCGAGCCCGTACTTACAGCCCATGGTTGATACAACCGCGATGGGCGTTGCAGGCGAGACGCTCGAGGACTGGTTTGCCGCCTTTGGTGATGGGGCAATTCACGAGATGCACTTTATCGACGGTGACCCGTATGGCCATCTGGTGTGGGGCGATGGCAAGCACGATATGGACGCCTTCGTTGCCACACTCAACGCCCATGGTTTCGACGGCATGCTGGGCCAGGAAATCACGGACGGTCGTTACTACGATGACCCGGCGGCGGCTGATGCCAAGAACATGGCCGCATTCGAGAAATATCTGATTGACTAAAACAACTATCGGCCACGCAACCAACGTCATTGATTGCGGCCCAAACAAGAAAGGAACTGGATATGAACGCACACGATCTGATCAAAGAGGCAATTGCCGAGAAGGGCAAGTTCGACAGCGTCTACTGGATTGCTTGTGGTGGCTCCATGATCGATTTGATCCCGGCTCACGAGCTTCTGCAGCGCGAGGCAACCACCTTCACTTCGTATATCTATACGGCTCGCGAGTTCGATATCATGCGTCCGCGTCGTCTGGGCGAGAAGTCCCTGGTCATTGCTTGCAGCCACAGTGGCAACACCCCCGAGGTCGTTGAGGGCTGCGAGATTGCCCTTGCCGCCGGCGCTACGGTGATCGCCCAGACCGACAACGCTGGATCTAAGATCGACTCCGGCAAGTGGACCACGTGGGTCTACCCATGGGGCGAGGGCGTGCCGCAGGCTGAGGTCCCCGCTGGCATTTCGCTGTCGCTTGCGGCCGAGCTGCTCGATCAGCAGGAGGGCTACGCCGATCTTGCCGATATGTATGCCGGTATCGCCGAGATGGATAAGATTCTTCCCCCGGCACGTGAGAAGGTAAATGCCGAGCTGGGCGATCGTTTTGCCAAGCTTTGCCAGGAGCACGAGTTCTTCTATATTCTGGGCAGCGGTCCCAACTTTAGCCAGACCTACGGTTTCGCTATCTGCTCTCTTATGGAGATGCAGTGGCAGCACTGCAGCTACATCCACTCTGCCGAGTACTTCCACGGCCCCTTCGAGGCTACTCAGGATGGCGTTTTTTACTTCCTGCAGATGGGCTCCAGCGAGTGCCGTGCTATGGACGAGCGCGCCCTGGCGTTCCTTAAGACGCATACCGATACGCTGATGGTGCTCGATGCCAAGGATTACGGTATGGAAGCCGTGCCGGCGAGCGTCCGTGCCTATCTGGACCCGGTGCTGTTCTACGCCATGAACTGCGAGCTGCGTGCCGCACGCGGCAAGGTGTTTGATCACGATCCCGATTTCCGTCGCTATATGGGTGTTGTCGAGTACTAGAAGGGGCAAAGGCCATGGCATTTAACGTTAACGCGCTCGGATTTGGCGACAACGTCGTCGATCGCTACGAGCATATCCACACCATGTATCCCGGCGGCAATGCGGTGAACTTCGCCGTTTATGCCAAGAAATGCGGTGCCGCACGCTCCGCATACATGGGCATTTTTGGCAATGATGCCGCTGCCGAGCATGTCATTGCAAGCCTCGAGGATGAGGGTATCGAGCTTGACAAGTGCGAGCAGATGATTGGCGAGAACGGAGCGGCTCGCGTGACCGTCGTTGACGGTGACCGTGTCTTCCTTGGCTCCAACGAGGGCGGTATCCGTGGCGATGCGCGCTATGTCCTCGATCGCTTTGACCTTGCGTACATGAAGCAGTTCGATGTGGTTCATTCGGGCAACTATTGCTTTACCGAGCGCGAGCTGCCCAAGTTGAAGGCTGCGGGCGTCACGGTCTCTTTTGACTTTTCGGACGACTCTACCGACGAGTACTACGAGCAGATTGCGCCCTACGTCGATTTCGCTTTCTTTAGTGCGGCGGATGCTGCGAGTGAGGATGAGATTCGCGAGCGTCTGGCATGGGTGAAGGGCCTGGGTCCGCGTTTTGTGTCGGCTACGGCGGGCGCCGAGGGCTGCATTGCTTACGACGGCGATCGTTATTACCGCCAGCTGGCTAAACCGGTAACGGACATGAAGGACACCATGGGGGCGGGCGACTCGTTCCTTACCTCGTTTTTGATGTGCTATCTCGATTCCGCCAAGCGTGGTGAAGATGGCGCCGAGGCCATCGAGCGCGCGCTCGACTTTGCTGCCGGGTTTGCCTCGACCGTGTGCGGCATGGAAGGTTCTTGGGGCCACGGAGCGCCAATCGTCGAATAGCCGAGCGGTCCCGGGGAGGTGCAGGCGCCTCCTCGGGACCCGGTGTGCAAAAAATGCCAAATATGAGTACTGTGACTAATTTAGTCGCAGCAAAATCAACCCCTTCAGACGTGATTTGAGCGTCTGGAGGGGTTTAAGATTTGCGAAAACGCAGGATGAATGACTGTAAAAGCTTTAATTTGCGGACAATCGAGGATTATTCTGGCGGTTGGAAAGTTAAAAGAAATGTATCCATTCCGGTAGCAGTACTCATATTTGGCATTTTTTGCACACCAGGGGTTAGCGAAGGTCAAAAACAGAGCGCGCATTTGTTAAAACTATCGACTCGATGCGCTTTGCGTCGCAGTTTTTGAGCGAGGTGATGCGTTCTGAGGTCCTTGTGAGCGACCTGATGAGCGACTGCGTGCTTGTTTCTGTGTTTGGCTCGGCCGGCGCATCGGTCTCGAGCAGTAGGCGGTCGAGTGGAATCTGTCGTGCGTATTCGCGACCGCGCTTGGTCGCGAGCATGCGTTCGTTGACGGAAAAATAGCAGCCCGCATTACGCGCGCGGGTGAGTTCGCCCGAAGTGCCGCTAAACCAGTGGAAGATGATAGCGGGGGAGTCGGGGTTTGGGATGAGTAGTCCATGCGATTCGAGGACGTCCAGTACGGCTCCTGCCGAACGAACGGCGTGAATTGATATCACGCGCCCGGTAAGAGGATGCTGCACGAGCGCATCGCAGAGCCGGTTAAGTGCCTGTATTTGTAGCGGCTCACTTCCAGCAAAGCGCGCGGAAAAGTCGAGTCCGACTTCGCCGATGTAGCGTTCTTGGGCAGCAACTTCGCAAAGCAGATTGACTTCGGCAAAACCGCAGTGGCCATCGGCGAGCCGCCAGGGGTGAAGCCCAACGCCGGCGATGATGCCCGGGTGGCGACGAGCGCGCTCGTTTGCGGCCGAAAAGTCGCGTGGATCGACGCCGCAATCAAATAGACCCAAGCCCAGCGCCGTTGGCGCATCGGCAACGGCGTCCGGGGGGGCCATTAAATCAAGATGGCAGTGTGCATCAAATAACCGGGGCTCCATCTCGGTGCGCTCCGCTAGTCTAGGCGCTGGCCATCGGCGCGCACGCGCTCGATGCCGCGACCGCTGATCTGGCGGATAACCTCGCCGGCGATCATCTGGCCCATGATGGGCGGCATAAAGCTGGCGGTTCCCAGCTCGGTGCGCTCGTGGATGTTGGAAGGGTCGCGGGGCTGTGTCTTAACCGATTCCTCGCAGCTAAACAGTACGTGTAGGCTCTTGATTCCGCGCTTCTTGCATTCTTTGCGCATAATGCGGCTCATGGGGTCACGTACCGTATCGAAAATGTCGGCAAAGCGGAGGCACTCGGGATGGAGCTTGTTGGCCCCGCCCATGGAGCTAACCAAACGAATGTCGTGGTCCTGAGCATATTTGGCAATGGTGAGCTTGGCCGAGATGGTGTCGATGGCGTCGACGACGTAGTCGAGCTTGCCGTCTGTTTGCTCCAAAACGCTCGCGAAGAACTCGTCGATGTTGTCGCTCAGCAGGTATTCGGTGCGCTTGATAACGGTGGCGGCGGGATTGATATCGCGAATCATGGCTTCCATCACGTCAACCTTGCGCTTGCCGATGGTGCTGTGAAAGGCGATGGCCTGGCGATTGATATTGCTGGGCGCGATGATGTCCTTGTCCAGAATTACAAAATGACCAATGCCGCCGCGGGCAAGTGCCTCGCAGCAATTGGAGCCCACGCCTCCGCAGCCGAGCACCAACACCGTGGCGTTGGCGAGTTTATTAAGTGCCTCGCGGCCCATGATGATCTCGAGCTTGGTATCGCGCGTCTCGACGAGAGCAGCAGTTTCGGTCATAGACATCCTCCGATGGGGAAGCGAATCGTGTTTTAGTTATCGTCATTATAGGTATTATCACGATTTCATTTGAGCCCTTGGGGCTTGTTGAAATGGGGTCGGGATTCGCATAAGATTGAAGCAGATGGCACCCGTTGCAGCGGGTTGGCCAACTCCAAAACACGTTTGTAGCGTGAGAAGTGGCCGTCTTCGCATTACGCGGGGGCGGCTATTTCATTCGACCTCCAATGTGGATGCCGAGCTCCACAGCCGCGATTACAAGCAATAACAACGTCAGGACATCGTCAATACTCATAGTCCATCTCCTTCTCGGGTAGAGGGAGCTGGCCCATCTGCTTCAACTTCCATTGTAGCTAAATACGAACGAATGTTCTATAGATGTTCCTGTATTAGATAGTTAGACAAACATCTAAATATCGAGTATAGTGTGCGCGTCATGAGAGATGATGAAAGGGGGTCTTATGCCGGGAGAGGGTTTTAAGGCGCTTGCCGATCCAACGCGACGGCGCATTTTGGAGTTGCTGCGCGAGGGCAATTGCACGGCGGGGGAGCTTGCCGAGCATTTCGATATCAGTAAGCCGTCGCTGAGCCATCACTTGGCGACGCTCAAAAACGCCGGGTTGGTAACCGACGAACGTCATGGTCAAAACATCGTATACAGCTTAAACACTACCGTCATGCAGGACTTGATCGGTTGGTTTATGGGCTTTACAAACACGGAAGGTGATAAGGATGAATAACGAAAACAAGGGCATTCACCCCACGGGGGTATCGTCGCGCGTGTGGATTGCGCTGGTCGCTCTGTGCGTCGCCAATATCGTAGCGCATCTCATGGTGATGCCGAGCTTGCCTGGGCAGATTCCCACGCACTGGGGCGCGAACGGCGCCGTCGACGGTTGGGGTCCCAGCTGGATGGCCTCCGCGCTCGGCGTGCTGCCTCTGGTGCTTCTCGCAATGTTCTGCGTGGTGCCGCGCATCGATCCCAAAGGTGAGGCATATCGAACCTCGGGCAAGTTCTATCAGGGCTTCGTAATCGCCTTCACCTTGTTCATGTGCGCCATAAGCTGGCTGGGAGAGCTTACGGTCTGGGGCGTGGTGCCGGCGGTCGGTTCGGTCAACGTGCTGATTTCCGGTGTTGTCGGTTTGCTGTTCATCGGCGTAGGCAACTACTTGCCGCGTGTGAAGCAGAACTATACGCTCGGTATCAAGACGCCTTGGGCGCTTGCCAATCCCGAGAACTGGCGCCGTACGCAGCGCTTTGGCGGTGCCTGCTTTATGGTGCTGGGCTTTGGCCTGATTGTGATGGGCGTGGCGGGTAGCGTGCTTTCGAGTGAAGTCGTCGCCGCGGTGATTGCGGTTCTGGCGTTTGGTTCGGTTGGAGCCGTCTACGTCTACTCGTATCTGCTGTGGCGCAAATCGCAGCGAGCCGCTCGCTAGGGTTGCGGAAAACTAGCGTACGCAGTTCATAGTATGTTCCGGGGGAACTTTTCCCAGGTAGTATTAGGGGGTATGGGCAACCATGCCCCTTTTTCGTTACGTTTCAGAGCTGGTTTTTCCATTTCGTTTCCACTTAGGCGAAACAAGAATAGGGAAACAGCAGGTAGAAAGGATAAAACAGGCAAATGGCAGAGTTTATCTACCAGATGTATCAGGCTCGTAAAGCCCATGGCGACAAGGTGATCCTTGACGACGTGACCCTGAGCTTCTACCCCGGTGCCAAGATCGGCGTCGTGGGCCCCAACGGTATGGGCAAGTCGACCCTGCTCAAGATCATGGCCGGCATCGAGGAGGTCTCCAACGGCGATGCCAGGCTCACCCCCGGCTACACCGTGGGTATCCTGCAGCAGGAGCCGCCGCTCGACGACGACAAGACCGTCATCGAGAACGTGCGCATGGCGTTTGGCGATATGATCGCCAAGGTCGATCGCTTCAATAAGATCGGCGAGGAGATGTGCGACCCGGATTGCGACATGGACGCCCTCATGGCCGAGATGGGCAAGCTCCAGGACGAGATCGACGCCGCCGACGGCTGGGATATCGATTCCAAGCTCGGCCAGGCCATGGACGCCCTGCAGCTGCCCGATTCCGACATGCCGGTCAACGTACTTTCCGGCGGCGAGCGCCGCCGCGTGGCCCTGTGCAAGCTGCTTCTCGAGGCTCCCGACCTGCTGCTGCTCGACGAGCCCACGAACCACCTGGACGCCGAGTCGATCCTGTGGCTCGAGCACTTCCTGCACAACTACCAGGGCGCGGTGCTTGCCGTCACACACGATCGCTACTTCCTGGACAACGT
The DNA here is from genome assembly GCA_947002045.1 of uncultured Collinsella sp. Classification (GTDB taxonomy): domain Bacteria; phylum Actinomycetota; class Coriobacteriia; order Coriobacteriales; family Coriobacteriaceae; genus Collinsella. The sequence goes on along the minus strand of CAMQJB010000024.1, from coordinate 1,387 downwards.
TGCCGAGTGGATCTGCGAGGTCGACCGCGGCCACCTTTATCCCTACAAGGGCAACTACTCCACGTATCTGGAGACCAAGGCCGCCCGTATCGAGGCACAGGGCAACCGCGACGCCAAGCTCGCCAAGCGCATGGAGGCCGAGCTCGAGTGGGTGCGCAGCTCGCCCAAGGCCCGTCAGGCCAAGAACAAGGCCCGTCTGGCCCGCTACGAGGAGATGGAGGCTGAGGCGCGCGCTAGCCAGAAGCTCGACTGGACTGACATTCGCATCCCTGTCGGCCCGCGTCTGGGCAATAAGGTGCTCGAGGCCCATCACCTGCACAAGGAGTTCGACGGTCGCGTGCTCATCGACGACCTATCATTCACCCTGCCGCGCAACGGCATCGTGGGCGTCATCGGCCCCAACGGTGTCGGTAAGACCACGCTGTTCAAGACGATTGTGGGTCTGGAGCCGCTGACTTCGGGCGAGCTCGAGGTGGGCGAGACCGTCAAGATTTCTTACGTCGACCAGAACCGTTCCGGCATCGACCCCGATAAGAACCTATGGGAGGTCGTCTCGGACGGCCTGGACCACATGATGGTCGGCGAGACCGAGGTTCCGAGCCGCGCTTATGTGGCGAGCTTTGGCTTTAAGGGCCAGGACCAGCAGAAGCGCGCTGGCGTGCTCTCCGGCGGCGAGCGCAACCGTCTGAACCTGGCGCTCACGCTCAAGCAGGGCGGCAACCTGTTGCTCCTCGACGAGCCCACGAACGACCTCGACGTCGAGACGCTGTCCTCGCTCGAGGCGGCGCTGCTCGAGTTCCCGGGCTGCTCGGTGGTCATTAGCCACGACCGTATGTTCCTGGACCGCGTCGCCACGCACATTCTGGCGTGGGAGGGCACCGACGAAAATCCGGGTAACTGGTATTGGTTCGAGGGCAACTTCGAGGCCTATCAGGCCAACCGCATCGAGCGCCTGGGCGAGGACGCAGCCCAGCCGCATCGTATTCACCGCAAGCTCACGCGTGACTAGTCGAGCTCAGGTGGCCTAACGAGAAAGGGACGATAACCTTGAGGGTTATCGTCCCTTTTTGTTACTTGGTAGAAGGCTCGACTTTATCGATGGTCCAGGCGGCTCCGAGACCGCCGGTGGTGTTGCGGCGGATGCGCACGGTAACCTCGCAGCGCTCGCCGGCCTGCGTGTAGCGCAGGGGGAAGCTTGCGCGGTTTCGCGCGACCTCGATGGTACCGCGCTCGCGGGCGATCCAGTAGTACTCGCCGACGATGCCGAGGGCGTCGGCGCCGTAGGGGAGATAGGTTGACAGCTGGTGCAGAAGCGGGCCGGGGCAGAAGATCTCGGTTGTGAAATCGACGGGGAAGTCCTTGGGGATGGCGGGCGCTGCAGGTGCGG
>CAMQJB010000023.1 GCA_947002045.1 uncultured Collinsella sp. | reverse complement strand
ACCCATCGAAACACATCTCCACCGTTCCTTCAACTGGGAAAACGGCGCCCCCGGGTCCCGGATAGGACCTCGGGGGCGTTCGGCTAGCTGCGGGAACGGCCTATTCGCTTAATGTGTTCGGCTGAGATCGGAAATCAACCCACCACACAGGAGCTGACTCCCTATCCCGATCTTCAAACATCTCAACCTGTAACATCTGGGCGGGCAAATCGGCTCTATGTGTTACAGATTGAGACAAACCGCTGGGACGGGTCAAAACCACCACAAAGGTGCCTGTCCCCTTTGTGGTGGTTGGGGCGTTAGGGGAGGAGCTTCATGGCGGCGTCGTGGGCGGCGTGCTCGTAGGTGTCGTCGAGGGGCTTGAGCGGCAGCAGGGCGGCGGCCTGCGCATCGCCGCGGCGCTCGAGGGCGTGCGCGATCAGCCAGTCGGCGAGTTCGGGGTTCTTGGGCAGCGCCGGCCCGTGCAGGTACGTGCCGATGACGCCCTTGTAGATCAGACCCTCAAGGCCATCGTCGCCGTTGTTGCCGGTGCCCGTGACGACGGACGTTCCGAGTGGCGTGGCCTCTGCATCGAGCAGGGTGCGGCCGCCGTGGTTCTCAAATCCCACAAAGGGCTCGGGTGCCAGGTCGGTCTTGACGGCGACGTTGCCGATCAGGCGGTCGGAGCCGCGCACGGTTTCGGCGGCAATGACGCCCAGGCCCTCGATGCGATTCTCGCCCATATAGTACGAACGGCCGAGTAGCTGATAGCTGCCGCAGATAGCGAGCAGCGAGCCGCCATCCTCAACATAGGCTGCGACCTTGTCTTTTTGAGCGAGCAGCTCGTGTGCCACAGCTAGCTGATCGCGGTCGGAGCCACCGCCCATCATGACGATGTCGGCGTCGGTGAGATCGAGCGTCTCGCCCATGCGGACCTCGTCCACGCGCGCGGGAATGCCGCGCCAAGCGCAGCGGCGCTCGAGGGCGATGACGTTGCCGCCGTCGCCATAGAGGTTGAGGGCATCGGGATACAGGTAGACGATGCGTAGCGGGCGCGAAAGCTCGACCGGCGCAATATCGCTGGGGACAACGCTGCCATCGGCGCGCGTTACGGCGTGGGAGGCGACCGAGCTCGCATCGGTGCTCTTAAGCTCGTCGAGCTCCTTGACCAGCGGCGGGAAGGCCGTGTAGTTGGCGACGGCGTAGAAGGTGTCATCGGCGATCTCGTCTGCCACGGCGCCGATCGCCTGCTCGATATTCGAGATGATGGCGGCGTCGATGCCGGCGTACTTCAGACGTACCTGCATATCGTGTGCACGCGTGCCGCCGGCAAAGGCGACAAGCCCTGGGGTATCGGCGATGCGCTCGAAGTCGACGTCGTAGATCCACGAGACATCGTGGCCGTCGGCGTCGTTGTCGTTCAGGAAGAAGGCACAGAGTCTGCCGCCCGCCGTCTTAATGGACTGGATCTGTCGATCGAAGCCCACGGGATTCTTGGCCAGGTTTGCCTCGACGGTACGGCCGGCGATCTCCCAGCGACCCATGCGTCCGCCGGCGGGGACGTAGGCATCGAGCGTGGGCTGTAGGTGAGCTTCGTCCACGCCCAGCTCGCGCGCCGCAAAGAAGGCGGCGGCAACGTTATAGACCATGTACAGGCCGTTGTAGCGCGTGGCGATGTGCGTTGCGGGTGCGTCGGTATTGGGTCCAAAGTTCAGGTCAAAGCCGTAGCCGTCGCAGGTGAGCTCAACGCCTGTCACGCGACGGAGCAGCGCTGGGCGACTCCAGCCGCACGAAGGACAATGATAGGCGCCGAGCTGGCCGTATTGCACGTAGTCGTACTCCAACGGGGTGTTGCACTGCGAGCAAAAGCGCGAGTCGCTAATGCGGTCAGACTCGGTGTCGGTGGCGCCGTCGATGCCAAAGGCGATGCTTGCATTGGGAACGCGCGCGGCGATCGCGGCGCACAGCGGGTCGTCGGCGTTATAGAGGAGCGTCGTTGTCGGCGAAAGCTCCAGCGCGTGGGCGATGACGTCCTGGGTGTGGTCGATCTCACCGTAGCGGTCCAGCTGGTCGCGGAACAGGTTGAGCAGCACAAAGTAGGTCGGCTTGAGCTTGGGCAGGACGCGCACCGTGTAGAGCTCGTCGCACTCAAAGACGCCTACGCGCTTGCTGCTGGCGGTTCGCTTAAGGTTGCCGCGCGCCTCGAGCAACGCGCCCACCACGCCTGGCTCCATGTTGTTGCCGGCGCGGTTGCATACCACGGTGGCGCCGCTGGCGGCAACGGCATCGGCGATGAGGTTGGAGGTGGTGGTCTTGCCGTTGGTGCCGGTGATCACCACGCTGCGGTCGACAAGGCCCGCGAGGTCGCTTAGCAGCTCGGGGTCAATCTTCATGGCGATGCGGCCGGGGAGTACGCCGCCCTGGCGCTTAAGGACGGAGCGCAGTCCCCAGCGGGCGATATCGCTCGAGGTGCAGGCGAGAGATGAGCGGAAGTTCATGAAGCCGTTCCTAACGTGAATGACATGGTCGTGACGTTTGTGCCGTTAAAAGCCGTAACGGCGCGCAAATTCCTGGGCAAGCTGCGATACGTCTTCGCAAGCGTTGGCCCAGGGGGCAAAGTCGGGAGTGTCCGAGATAATACCGTCCGCTTCCCAAACGGCCTGGTGCGAAAGATCCCAGGGATCGTGTGGCTCGGGCCGGCAGGGAAGGTACGGTGTCTGGTACATGGGGTTCAGTAAGAAGAACGCACCACCCTCGCAACGGTTGGCAAACTCGCGCAGCGCGCGTGTCGCCGGGCGCATCTTGTTTGTTTTGAACAGCAGAATCGTGCGGGCGAGTAGGTACCAGGGGGAGTTCTCGAGGGCATCGGCTCCCATCTGTTCCTCGAGCTGGTGGGCTAGGGCAAAAAAGCCGTCCTCGTCTTCCAAGCGAGCAAGGGCGAGCAGCACGGTGCCTGCCGCTCGGGTGGGGTAGCCTTCCGCCTTAAGAACACGGCGGGCGTAGTTGGCGGCAGCGCGGTAGCGGGCGCTCGCCATGCACAGCTGCGAGATGGCATCGAGTGTGTGAAGCCACCCGATAAGAGCCGGCTCGCTCACGGTAAGGTCTGCTGCAGTGACACCGTCGGCCAAAACATTATTAGCCCAGTAGTGCGGGGCTTCCATGTCGAACCCGGGCACGCTTTGCTGCAGGTAATCGGCCGTGGTCGCCTCGAGCTTCATCAGGTCACCCAGGCAGGCGTCAACGGGCGTGTCGGCCAGGATGATGGCGAGCAGCTGTGCGTCGAGGACATGCGCATCGATGCGGACGATCTTGAGCAGCTCATCGCGCATGTCGTCGAACAGGCGATTGCGCGTCTGCTCAAACTCCTCGTCGCTGCCCATGTCCTCGATGCGATGGAGCTCGTCGAGCAGGTGGCGATGAACACCGGCATAGGACAGCAGCGCCTGGGCATGCTCGGACTGCGCATACTTTTGGGGATTCGCACTCATGTCGTTATGGACAAGCTCGCGTGCTGCATCGGTGAGCTCGGGGTGCGACGCCAGATAGGTGCGCTCCAAGTAGGCGGGGATGTAGACGCTCGGATCCATTAGAGGTCCCCTCCCTTAAATGGAAGCCCCTGCTCGGCTGCGCGCAGGATGCGCTCGTCGATCTGGGAACGCACGATATCGTTGGTGGCGACCCAGGCGGCAAAGCTGGCATTGTCGGGGGCGCCCAGGCCCTCCTGCAGTACCGGCGTCGCCTCGGACAGCGCAAGGACAAGCTCGTCGGTGGAGCCCACACCCACGTTGACGCGGGCATAGACGCCATCGGGAAACTCGGTTTGGAAATAGAGTGCCTCGGCTGCGTGCGGGCACGAGCGTGCAAGGATGCGCAAGTAGCGCTCGGCACCCTCGTAGTCCAGCTCGCGCCAGGCTGCGCTCATCAGCGCGATGAGCGTCCACGGGTCCAAGTCGCGCTCTGCGTCCTTGGGACGACGGCGCAGCGGCGTGTTGGCAAGATAGGGCACGGAGTGGGCAGAGCGAAAGCGCTTGAGCTCCTCGGCGGGGTATTCGAGCTTAGCCATGGCGAGCATTGCGGTGTGGCGGACGCCGGCCGGATCGTTGGGGGCAAAGTCGAGGCTGCAGTTTGCGGCTTTGAGCGACATGCGATAGCGGCCGCTAATGAGGGCGCGCGACGCAAGGGCGGCAAGCCAGCGCAGGTAGGGGCGGCGCATAAGGTCGCCTGCGGCCTCACGCTCGTAGGGGTCCTGCGCCGAGGCGATCTTGAGTGCCAGGTCGTGCTCGACTTCATCGCGCTTGGATACCAAGTACTGTACGTACTCCTCGTTGGAGTTGGCGGTGAGGGCGGTCAGCATGCGCTGGGCATCCCAGTTGGTGGGGTCGAGTGCGGCTGCCTCGCGAAGCATGTTCTCGGCAGCGGCCTCTTCTTGCTCTGCCTGGGTATCGTCAGGGATAAAGGGAATGCGGTAGTCGACAGCCTCGACCACCTTGGCAATGAGGTGCCCGGCGCGGTCGCGGTCGTGCACGATGAGCGGCGCGGGGTTGCGGGTGAATTGTTCCATCAGACGCTCTACGGCGGCACCGTCGGTGAGCGGGATATTGTCGCGGCGCAAGGCCTCAAGAACGAGGCGATGGCAATCCTCTTGAATGGGATCGAATGCCATGGGGCCTCCTTTGCTGCGGTTAGGGTTCAAATGTCTCTATATAAGGTTCTAGTTTACCCGCATGTGGCACACCGGGGGTGCCGCACTTGGACATGCACCTTTGCACCACGAAGACGGATGTCGCACAAATGTCGGCACCTTGGACGACTGAGTGGTATCACGGTGCCGCAAACGGTCGATTTTTGGCGGCGAACGGGGCGCATTTTGGAGGGGCACCGTCCTGCCCGGGATATGTGGTCAACCTTGATAAAACGTTTGCCCAGCTTGGGAGTATGAATGCCCCACAAGGGTCTTCAGGGATAGAAAAAACGTTTCATCATTGTCGGCTTTAGGTGAATAACTGACCAACTAGAACGGTAGAATAATGTTTGTCTGAGCGTTGAGACGTTTAGACATCGCGCATTGTCATCGCCGGCAACGCGCAAAACGGTCCTAACGGAGCCAATTGGGTGCTCCGTTATATACGCAAGTCTAAGAGGGGCTTGTTGAGGAGGCACAGTATGGGACGTTTTACCAATCCTCGTGATCTGTACTTTGGTGAGGGCGCTCGCCACGAGGTGAAGAACCTCAAGGGCAAGAAGGCCATCATCGTTTCTGGCGGCAGCTCTATGCGCCGCGGCGGGTTCCTGCAGGACGTTGAGGCCGACCTCAAAGAGGCCGGCATGGAGGTCAAGCTGTTCGAGGGCGTCGAGTCCGATCCGTCCATCGAGACGGTCATGAAGGGCGCCGAGGCCATGCGCGAGTTCGAGCCCGACTGGATTGTCGCCATCGGCGGCGGCTCGCCCATCGATGCCGCTAAGGCCATGTGGGTCTTCTACGAGTATCCCGAGGAGTCCTTCGATAACATCATCCAGCCGTTCAGCTTCCCCGAGCTGCGTCAGAAGGCTCACTTCTGCGCCATCTCCTCCACCTCCGGTACCGCTACCGAGGTCACTGCCTTCTCCGTCATTACCGACTATGCCAAGGGCATCAAGTACCCGCTGGCCGACTTCAACATCACCCCTGATGTCGCCATCGTCGACCCCGAGCTCACCTACACCATGCCCGCCAAGCTGTGCGCTCACACCGGCATGGACGCTCTGACCCACTGCATGGAGGCCTACGTTTCCACCTGCGCTTCCATGTTCACCGACGCCAACGCTCTGCACGGCATCCGCGAGATCGTCGAGTGGCTGCCCAAGTCCTATGCTGGCGACCATGAGGCCCGTCAGCACATGCACGAGGCTCAGTGCATCGCCGGTATCGCCTTCTCCTCGGGCCTGCTCGGCATCGTTCACTCCATGGCTCACAAGACCGGTGCTGCCTTCGAGAACGGCCACATCATCCACGGTGCTGCTAACGCCATGTACCTGGGCAAGGTCATCCAGTGGAACTCCAAGGATCCCCGTGCTGCCGAGCGTTATGCTTACGTGGCCAAGGAGATCCTGCACCTTCCCGGCGAGACCAACGAGGAGCTCATCGCCGCGCTCGTCCAGAAGATTCGCGACCTCAACGACCAGCTCAACATTCCGCAGTCCATCAAGGATTACGCGAATGGTGGCGTGAAGGTCGACGCCGAGAACCCGCAGATGGTTTCCGAGGAGGAGTTCCTCGCCAAGCTGCCCGAGATCGCCGCGAACGCCGAGACCGACGCCTGCACGCCGGAGAACCCGCGTGAGACCAAGGCTGCCGACTTCGAGAAGATCCTCAAGGCCTGCTACTACGACACCGACATCGATTTCTAATCGACTCTTGTTATCGTAACGAGGGGCTCCGCACGTATCCGTACGGAGCCCCTTTCTTTTTTCTTTTAGAGAATGGGATAGTTATGGCTGCAATTTTCAATAGCCCCAGCAAGTACATCCAGGGTCCGGACGAGCTGGCCAAGCTCGGCTCCTATGTCGAGCCGCTCGGCGCTAAGGCCCTCGTCATCGTGACGCCTTCGGGCAAGAAGCGCGTCGGTGCCAAGATCGAGGGCAGTTTTGCCGAGGCCAAGGCCGAGCTGCTGTTTGAGGACTTTAACGGCGAGTGCTCCAAGGGCGAGGTCGATCGTCTGGTTGCGCTCGCTCGCGACAACGGTTGCGACATCATCGTCGGCGTCGGTGGCGGCAAGATCCTCGACACCGCGAAGGCCGTTGCCTACTATCTGGAGTCCCCGGTCATCATTTGCCCCACCATTGCTTCGACCGATGCTCCGTGCTCGGCACTTTCGGTGCTCTACACCGACGACGGCCAGTTCGACAAGTATCTCTTCCTTAAGGCAAACCCCAATATTGTCCTGATGGATACGACAGTTATCGCGGCGAGCCCGGTGCGCCTGACGGTTTCCGGCATGGGCGATGCGCTCGCAACCTACTTTGAGGCCCAGGCGACGCATGATGCCGACGGCGGCACTTGCGCCGGCGGCAAGGGCGGCATGGCCGGCCTGGCGCTCGCCAAGCTCTGCTACGAGACGCTTATGGCCGATGGCGTCAAGGCCAAGGTCGCGCTGGAGAAGGGTGCGCTCACGCCTGCCGTCGAGCACATCATTGAGGCCAATACGCTGCTTTCGGGCATTGGCTTTGAGAGCTCGGGCCTTGCTGCTGCTCATGCTATCCACAATGGCCTGACGATGCTGCCCGAGTGCCACGGCATGTATCACGGCGAGAAGGTCGCCTTCGGCACCATCGTCCAGCTGGTACTCGAGGATGCCCCGACCGAGAAGCTCGAGGAAGTCTTGGGCTTCTGCATTGAGCTGGGCCTGCCGGTCACGATGAAGGAACTTGGCGTTGCCGAGCTTACGCGCGAGCAGGCCATGATTGTTGCCGAGGCCGCCTGCGCACCCGATGACACCATGTGCAACATGCCGTTTGAGGTGACGCCCGAGATGGTCGCAAACGCCATCCTGGGTGCCGACGCGCTGGGCCACTACTATCTCATGGATGAGTAAATCAAGCTAAGGAAGGGGCAAAGCAAGCAGATGGCTTTGCCCCTTTTTACTATGGTGCAAAGTGGCCTGTCTCCAATGCACAAGTTGGTGCAGGGGGCAAGTTACTTTGCACCAATCGTTGTTTGATGAAGGGCGGATTCTCGTATGGCGCTTCCCATGGTTTATGGCGGTCCCGGCCGGTATGTTCAGGGGCCGGGCGAACTTTCGCGTCAGGGCAGGTATTTGTCATGGTTGGGCTGCGCTGCTTATGTCTTGTTTGACCAGGGCACCGAGGATCGGCTGTGCAAGCAGATCGTCGATGGATTTCTGGACGAAGATCTAAGTGAGCCGTTCATTAAGATTTATGACGGTCCGTGTACGGAAGACGCCGTTGTCGAAATGGCTAAGGAAGCCCGGGCCGAGTATTGCGACATGGTGGTGGGCATTGGCGGCGGCAAGATACTCGATATTGCCAAGGCCGTTGCGTTTTATGCCGAGGTGCCGTTGTGCGTATGCCCAACGGCGGCTTCGATGGACGGTCCGTGCAGCGCGATTTCGGTGCTGTATCACGAGGATGGGTCGTTCGACCACTACCTGATGCTCGAGAAGAATCCAGACCTGGTCGTGGTCGATACCAACGTGGTCGCGGCAGCCCCACTGCGTATGACGGTCGCTGGCATGGGCGACGCACTGGCAACGTACTTCGAGGCGCGTTCGTGCGCCGCGGCGCACGGTACCAACGAGCACGGTGGCGCGCCGGGGCACTTGGCCTTGGTTGCGGCTCGTGCCTGCTATGACACACTCATGGAGTGCGGCGTCGCTGCCAAGCGCGATCTCAAAAAGGGCCGTACATCGCCGGCAGTTGAGCGCCTGATCGAGTGCAATATTCTGCTCTCGGGTGTTGGCTTTGAGAGCGGTGGCTTGGCGTTGGCGCATGCCATCGCCAACGGGTTGACGATTCTGCCCGAGTGCAAGGCAATGCATGGCGAGGCCGTGGCATTTGGCCTGGTGGTGCAGCTGCGCCTGGAGCGTGCACCCGAGCTTGATCAGGTGCTCGAGTTTTGCCAACGCGTCGGTCTGCCGACGACGCTCGAGGAGCTGGGCCTTGGTGAGATTTCCGATGCCGATCTGCTGAGCGTTGCGGACGCAACTTTTAAGAACGAGCGCAATATGGCTAACGAACAGGCCAAGGTGACCAAACAAAAGCTCGTGCAGCTCATGCGCGAGGCATAGCTTGGCACTTGATTGACCTTGTGCAATTGAGGTGGCGATGGGCCATAGACTATTTGCCGCAAAGATGCTCCACGTGTAATTTGCCCGAGGCGTGGGCCGATAGCGTATCATTATCTCTTGCTTGTTTGCACTGCTCAGGGAGGGGCCGCGCATGGCGCAGGAACACGATCTGTTTGATGACATTATCGAGATCAGCAAGGGTTTCGACTTTCTTAAAAACCCGCTTGGCGGCGTGACCGATGCACTCGATCCGTCGGCGCCGCAGTGGAATCCTGCCGACTACAAGGAGCGTCCGCGCGGCAACACCATTCCGTGCCTGACCTGCAAAAACGAAAAGAGCGGCTGCACCGCGTGCATGGACGTGTGCCCGGTCAACGCTATCGAGGTCGAGGAAGACGCCATCGAGATCCTCGACTCCTGTCGCAAGTGCGGCCTGTGCGCCGCTGCCTGTCCGACCGAGGCGATCATCTCGCCGCGCCTGGCGCCCAAAAACCTGTATGACGATATCGTCTCTGCTGCCACGAGCCACGAGACCGCCTACGTCACCTGCACGCGCGCCCTCAAACGCATGCCGCGCGAAAACGAAGTCGTCGTTGCCTGCGTGGGCGATATTACGGCCGAGACCTGGTTCTCGGTACTGGCCGACTATCCCAACGTGAGTGTGTACCTGCCGTTGGGTGTGTGCGATAAATGCCGCAACACCGGCGGTGAGGACATTCTGGGCGAGGCGATTGCGAAGGCCGAGGAGTGGTCCGGCACGGGTATGGGCCTGGAGGTCGACCCCAAGAGCCTCAAATGCCATAAGCGTCGCGAGTACGAGCGCAAGGAGTACATGGAAAAGATTGCCCGCACCACGGGCCTGACGGTGACCAAGCTCAATCCTGCGACGGCGGCGCTGGCTTCGGTGACGCAAAAGCTCAAGGCCCATCGCCATCAGATTACCCAGCTGGAGCGCACGCTCAACACCATGTGCGGCACCACGACGACCAAGCGTCGCCGCTCGCTCACGCACGGGCGCCAACTGGTGCTCTCGACGTTGCAAAACCACCCCGAGCTTGCTCAGAACATGCAGGTGAGCACGCCGGAATGCGATTTTGACAAGTGCACGTCGTGCGGCGAGTGCGTCAACGTGTGCCCTACGTTTGCCTGCGATTTGGTGGGAAGCGGCCGCTTTGCACTGGAGTCCACGTATTGCCTAGGTTGCGGGGCCTGCGTCAAGGTGTGTCCCGAGCATGCGCTTAAGTTGGTTGAGCATGATGCATCCAACCTGGTCGTCGTCGATCCCGAGGCCGAGGAAAAGGCCGCTCAGAAGGCCAAGGCCCACGAGGAGGCCGAGAAGGTCAAGGCCGAGGCAAAGGCCAAGCTCGACAAGATGCTCGATCAGGTGGAGAAGCTCGCGGACTAGCTAAAAGAGCGTAAATGATGGCCGGTGGGACAGGTACTGCCCCGCCGGCCAAAAAAGTTGCGGTGGAATAGTTCCTGTTTTGCCCTTAAGCTGGTCATTCTAGGAACTATCCCACCGCAACTAATAGATGGTTAGCTCATACTGCTCTGATGGGTCTCGCTGCCGTTATTGCGGCGGGTGACCGTTTCGTGGAGTAAAAAGAAGCTGGGAACCTGCTTTGTCTCGGTGTATTCCATAAGGATGCCGTCGGCGTTGTAGGTCTGTCCGCGTACAACGGCGAGTGCGTTAAAGTCGTCGAGATCGAGCACGCGTGCATCCTCGGGCGTGGGATGTTCAATCGTTACATCGCGTTTGCCCGTGGCAATCTTAATGCCAAGGCCTTCTTCGAGGTAACGATAGATCGAGTCGTTGACAATCTCGGGTGTCAGTCCCGGTACCTGTGAGCTTAGGTAATAGGAGTCGTCCGAGCACACGGCTTGTCCGTCTGCATAACGGATGCGTTTGGCACGCGTGAGCTCGCAGCCTTCGGGAAACCCGGTAATCTTGGAGAGCGCCTTGCTGCAGACGAGGAGCTCAAAGACGGTGGTGACTGTCTTGAGCTCAAAGCCTCGGCTGGCTGCGATTTCCTTAAAGGTCTCGAGTCCGCCGCCACCACGACTCTTCTCGTCACTGATGTTGCGAATGACGCGCATGCCTTTGCCTTGCTGGGGGAGCACGTAACCATCTGCCGCAAGCATCGAGATGGCGCGACGGACCGTCATGCGCGAACAGTCAAACAGCTGCGTGAGCTCAGTCTCCGAAGGCAGATAGCTCTGATAGGCGTATGTGCCGTCGTCAATCGACTGCTTCACGTTGTCATAAATAGTTTGGAAGATGGCTCGCACCATGACGGTCTCCTAGAGCTGGGTGCGCGAGTGGTGGATGAGGACCGCTCGCGCGGGTGTCGATCGATTTACTTGCTGGGGTCGATTATATATTTACCCATGGCACGCAGGGCCGGGTCTGACAGGATGGCGCCGAGTTCGTCGAGGGAGGCTACCTTTGCGACCATCGAGGATACGTCGAGCCTGCCAGAGTCGATGAGCTCGAGCGCACGACGCTGCGTATAAGGGTTAATGTAGGACGAGGTAAGCACAAGCTCCTTCTGGAAGACCTCGAAGGGCTTGACGGTGATTGTCTCATCGGGCTTGGTGAGGCCGAACATCATGACCGTAGCCTTGTGGCCGGCGATCTGGATGGCCTGCTCGATGGTGACGGGCTTGCCAACACACTCGATAACGACATCGACGTTGCCGACGCCCTCCTGCTTCAGGCGGGCCGGGACGTCCTCGTGGATGGAATCAATTGCCAGGTCGGCGCCGAGTTTGAGCGCAACCTCGCGCTTGCCTTCGACAGGCTCGAGCAAGACAACCTTGGTGGCGCCGGCGTTTTTAGCAAGCTGCATCATGAGCAGACCGATCATGCCACCGCCGATAACGACAACTGTGCTGCCGGGCTTGATGTTGCACATATCGATGCCGTGCAGGCAGCAGGCGACGGGCTCGGTCATGGCGCCCTGCTCGAAGCTGGTGTGATCGCCCAACTTGTAGACTTGCTGCATATCGACGGAGCAGTACTCGGCAAAGCCGCCGTTAACGGTGGTGCCGTAACCGGTCATATGCTCGCAGTAGTGGTTGATTCCGTCGCGGCAGGGTTCGCAGCAGCCGCAGGGATGGTTTGGGTCGATGCACACGCGATCGCCCGGTTTAAAGCCAGCGACGTCGCTGCCCACGGCCTCGACAACGCCTGCAAACTCATGACCAAGGATCGTGGGCGGGGTAACGTCGGCCGCACCCTTGTCGCCTTCATAGATATGCACGTCGGTGCCGCAGACGCCGCAAGCTTTGACGTTGATCAGAACGTCGCGCCTGCCCACGGCCGGCTTTGCCGATTCCTCGACTCTGAGGTCGTGCTTTCCATAGAAGACCGCGCTTTTCATGGTGACTCCTTAACGTAGCGGTTAATGTTGTAATGAAGTATAGGTATGTCTATAGATATAGACAAGCACATCTAGACAAGTAGAAAAGAAATTTATAATGCAGCCATCAGCTATGTCAGATTTAGCAGGCAAAATACTGGACTTATACCGTTTACGGCCAATAATCGACCGCTGACCAAACATAGAAACCGTATTAACTTGACTAGATAAGTGATATGATAAAAATAGAAGCGCAAGAAGCCGGGGACACGGGCCCACCCGTCCTATTGCACGAGGTACACGCAAACGGCGCGTCTGCGGTCTCGAGTGAAGCCAAAACCGCAGCCGCTCCGAATGAAGAGAGGGGGATTCCCCGTCATGATGCAAAAGATACAACGTTTCGGCGGTGCAATGTACACGCCTGCAATTCTTTTCGCATTTTCCGGAATTGTCGTTGGCCTGGGTACGTTGTTTACCACCGAGGCAATCTTTGGCGAGATGGCCACTGCGGGCCATCTTTGGTTTGATTGCTGGAATGTGCTGCTCCAGGGTGGTTGGACGCTCTTTAACCAGATGCCGTTGCTGTTTTGCGTAGCGTTGCCAATCTCGCTCGCGAACAAGCAGAACGCTCGCTGCTGCATGGAGGCTTTGGCCATCTACCTTACCTTCAACTACTTTGTAAGCACAATCTTGGGGCAGTGGGGCCCTGTCTTTGGGGTCGACTACTCTGTCGAGGCGGGCAGCGGTACTGGTCTTGCCACTATCGCAAGCATCAAAACGCTTGATATGGGCATCATGGGCGCGCTCATTATCTCTGGTATCGCCACGATGCTGCATAACAAGTTCTTCGACACCGAGCTCCCCGAGTGGTTGGGCGTGTTCTCGGGTTCCGTGTTCATCTATATGATCGGTTTCTTCGTTATGGTTCCGGTCGCTCTTATCGCCTGCCTGGTGTGGCCGCATGTTCAGGCTGCTATCTCCGCCTTCCAGGGATTCATCCTTTCCGCCGGTACGTTTGGCGTGGGCGTCTTTGCTTTCTTCGAGCGCGTGCTGATCCCTACAGGCCTGCACCACTTTATCTATACGCCGTTCTATTACGACAACGCGGCGGTCAACGGCGGCATCTTTGCTGCTTGGGCCAACATCCTGCCCCAACTGGCTGCCGATCCGAGCATTGCTCTTAAGGATGCCGCACCCTGGGCTGCCTATACCTGCCCTGGTTGGACTAAGGTCTTCGGCTCGCTTGGCGTCGCCATTGCGTTTTATATGACCGCCAAACCCGAGCGCAAGCAGCGCGTCAAGGCTCTGCTCATTCCCGTCACCCTTACCGCTATGCTTTGCGGTATTACCGAGCCGCTTGACTTCACCTTCCTGTTCATTGCGCCCGGCCTGTTCGTCGTCCACTGCGTGCTCGGAGCGCTCGGCTGCATGGCTCAAAACATCCTTGGCGTCGTGGGCATCTTCGACGGCGGCATCATCTCGATGCTCTCGTGGGACTGGCTGCCTCTTTGGGCCGCACACGGTCTGCAGTACGCTATCTCCATCCTTGTCGGTCTGTGCTTTACCGCTCTTTGGGTCGTGGTCTTCCGTTTCCTGATCGTAAAGTTCGACTTTAAGACACCCGGTCGCGAGGATGACGATGTTGAGGTCGAGCTCAAGTCCAAGGCCGACTACAAGCAAAAGCAGGGCGGTGCTGCTGGCAAATCGGTCGCCCAGAGTAAAGATGATGAGCGCTTGGTGCTTGCCGAGAACATCCTCGATCTGCTCGGTGGCACGGATAACATCATCGATGTAACTAACTGCGCTACCCGTCTGCGCGTTAACGTCAAGGACAAGAGCGTCGTTGCACCCGAGGCTTCCTTCAAGGCGATCGGTACGCATGGCTTGGTGGTCCAAGGTCAGTCAATCCAGGTCATCATCGGCCTTACCGTCCCGCAGGTTCGCGAGAAGTTCGAGAGTCTTCTGAAGTTCGAGAGTCTTCTGTAAACCATCGTCCATCGAAACAATCGGCCTTGCAGAGCCGGTATGCACCGCAAGGCCGATTCTAGGGATAAAAACTCCACTTCTAGGTAACAATTCCAAACCGTGCAGGCCGCGTACGGGGATGGATTGAGCAAGCGGCCAGAATGAGGAGGACATCATGTCCAAGAAAAACTATGCCGTGACCATTGCCGGCGGTGGCTCTACCTTCACCCCGGGCATCGCTCTGATGCTGCTTGAGGAGCGCGACCGCTTCCCGGTCAACAAGGTGACCTTCTACGACAACAACGCCGAGCGCCAGGAGACCGTGGCCAAGGCCTGCGAGATCTACTTCCACGAGAACGCCCCCGAGGTTGAGTTTAGCTACACCACCGACCCTGAGACCGCATTCACCGGGACCGACTTCGTCCTTGCTCACATCCGCGTCGGCCTGTACGCCATGCGTGAGCTCGACGAGAAGATTCCTCTCAAGTACGGCTGCGTTGGCCAAGAGACCTGCGGTGCCGGCGGTATCGCCTACGGCATGCGCTCCATCGGCGGTGTCATCGAGATCCTCGACTACATGGAGAAGTACAGCCCCAACGCCTGGATGCTCAACTACTCCAACCCCGCGGCCATCGTCGCCGAGGCTTGCCGCGTGCTGCGCCCCAACAGCCGCATCATCAACATCTGCGACATGCCGATCGACCTCATGGATAAGATGAGCCGTATGTGCGGCATCAAGGATCGTCGCGAGCTGCAGTATAGCTACTACGGCCTCAACCACTTTGGTTGGTGGAGCAAGATCTACGACAAGGACGGCAACGACCTCATGCCGCAGATTAAGGAGCACATGGCTAAGAACGGCTACCTGGACGGCATCGAGCACGAGGCCGGCAAGGAGCAGCATGTCGAGGAGAGCTGGATTCACACCTTCGGCAAGGCCAAGGATGTCTATGCTGTCGATCCCGAGACGATTCCCAATACCTACCTCAAGTATTACCTGTACCCGGACTATGTCGTCGAGACGTCTGACCCCAACTACACTCGCGCCAATGAGGTTATGGACGGCCGTGAGAAGAAGGTCTTTGGCGCTTGCCGCGACATCATCGCCAAGGGTACTGCCAAGGACGGCGGCTTTGAGCCAGATGTACATGCCAACTACATCGTCGACCTTGCCTGCGCACTGGCCGAGAACACGCTCGAGCGCTTCCTGTTGATCGTCCCCAACGATGGCGCTGTGCCCAACTTCGACCCGACGGCCATGGTCGAGGTGCCTTGCATCGTCGGCTCCAACGGCTTTGAGAAGATCTGCCAGGGCCCGATTCCGCAGTTCCAGAAGGGTCTCATGGAGCAGCAGGTTTCCGTCGAGAAGCTCGTTGTCCAGGCTTGGGTCGAGGGCAGCTACCAGAAGCTCTGGCAGGCACTCACGCTCTCCAAGACCATTCCTTCGGCGAGCGTTGCCAAGCAGATCCTGGACGAGCTCATCGAGGCCAACAAGGATTTCTGGCCCGAGCTTAAGTAAGGACTACTGTCTCGAACCCTCACGCATCTCTGCTTCATTTGCGCCGTCGTGGTGTCCGGATTCGCCCGGATGCTGCGGCGGCGCTATACTTATACGGTTTGAAGTACCTGTACCAAAAGGAGCTGTCGTGTCCCTTTCCATCGGTATCGTGGGCCTGCCCAACGTGGGCAAGTCGACGCTGTTCACCGCGCTTACCAAAAAGACCGGCCTTGCCGCCAACTACCCGTTTGCCACGATCGACCCCAACGTGGGTATCGTCGATGTGCCCGATAGCCGCCTGCAAAAGCTCGCCGACATCGTTAACCCCGGCCGCATTGTGCCGGCGACGGTCGAGTTTGTCGACATCGCTGGCCTGGTGAAGGGTGCCAACGAGGGCGAGGGCCTGGGCAACCAGTTCTTGGCAAACATCCGCGAGACCGACGCCATCTGCGAGGTCGTGCGCTACTTTAAGGACCCCAACGTCATGCGTGAGGTGGGCCGCACGGGCGAGTTCGTCGATCCCGCCGGCGATGCCGACACCATCATGACCGAGCTCATCCTGGCCGACATGGGCACGCTCGAGAAGCAGCTGCCCAAGCTCGAGAAGGAGGCCAAGCGCGACAAGGAGCTCATGCCCAAGTTTGAGGTCGCCAAGCGCCTGCTTGCCTGGCTCAACGAGGGCAAGCGCGCCGCGTCCATGGAGATGACCGACGAGGAGCGCGCCGCTGCCAAGGGCTTGTTCCTGCTCACCATGAAGCCCATCCTGTATGTGGCCAACGTAGACGAGGACATGCTCAACGAGGACCTGACGCCCATTGATGGCGTCAAGCCGCTGCCCATCTGCGCCAAGATTGAGGCCGAGCTTTCCGAGCTCGATCCCGAGGACGCCGCCGACTACCTGGAGAGCCTGGGCCTGGAGCAGCCCGGTCTGGACGTGCTCGCGCAGGCGGCCTATAAGCTGCTCGGTCTGCAGTCGTTCTTTACGGCTGGCGAGATGGAGGTCAAGGCCTGGACGGTTCGTCAGGGCGCGACCGCCCCGCAGGCCGCCGGCGTCATCCACACCGATTTTGAACGCGGCTTTATTAAGGCCGAGGTTATTGGCTACGACGACTACATCGAGCTCGGTGGCGAGCAGGGCGCCAAGGCTGCCGGCAAGCTGCGCATCGAGGGCAAAGACTATGTCATGGCCGATGGCGACGTCGTGCACTTCCGCTTTAACGTGTAAGGACGACGCATATGTTTAAATATGGCAAAAAAGCTGGCTACATGGGTATTGCGCTGCTCGTACTTGCGGTGATTCCGCTGGTGGTCGCAGCGTGTGTTATCCCCAACATTGGTCCCGAGGTGGCAACGAAGTTTAATGCCGCCGGCGAGGCGACGCGCTGGGGCAAGAGCTACGAGCTGCTGGCGTTGCCGGTGCTCAATCTGCTGCTGAGCGTGGCGACGTACTTTACGGCGGGACGCCAGGCAAAGAACAATGATGACTCCGCCGCCATGGCGCGCATCGTGTGCGAGCGCTACCTGCGCAACGGTTGCATCACGGGTGTGTTCCTCAATGTGATCAACGTCTACTTTATGTATTCGGCGATTACCGGTATGGGCTTTGGCTTTGGTTTCTAGCTTGTCCTTTTAGGCAACGAGCCTGCACGCATATTCAATGGCTGCTGCGAGGCCGCCGCTTGATCGTGGTTTAAAGACCATGTCGGCGGCGGCCTCGTTTTCGTATCCGGCACCGCGAAGGGCGAGCGCGATACCGGCTTCCAAGAGAAGAGGCAGACCGCGCTGGCTGGTTGCGATTACGGTAGCCTGATTGAGCGAGCAGCTGTGCGCTTGGCATTGGATGGCAAGTTCACCTTGCGCCGGGCAAGGGACCAGAACAGCGGCGACGCGACTTGATAGCAATGCAAATGCCGTGCGCTCATCGGGCGAAAGGGCTTCTGCTTCAACGACGACGAGCTTGGGCGGCGCGCTGTTTGTGCGAGGCGTGGCTCGGTACATGCGGACCGAAGAACCCGACATAGAAAACTCCTGTGTATTCGGCAAAACGTAAACTATAGTTTACGTTTATGTTCGGCTCCATTTCAAACTCGGCTGCATGGACGAACGTGCGAAACAGATTCTTGGTAGGCGGGTCGAAGAGGCACGCAGAGACCTTGGTATCTCCAAGGTTGATTTTTGTGTGGCGACAGGAATCAGCCGACCCTACCTCGACCGAATCGAAGATGGGACGGCAAATTTCACGCTCAAGGTTCTATTTAAGATCGCACCCGCACTCGGCATGACGGTGTCAGAGCTTCTCAAGGGCATCGAATAGGGGATACCCGTCGAAAACTGGACTACGCCATCGGGATGCGGTCGTGGTTGACTTGGCTGTAGAACAGGCGCTGAATCTCGGCCGCATCACGTGACTGGCCGAGCGCCCACATGGTTTTGGCCACGAGCGTCTCGGTGGTCATGTCGTCGCCGCGCAAAATACCCGGATGATCGGCGTAAGCTCGGCCGACCTCATAAACGCCCAGATCGAGGCCCTCTTCGGGGACCTGCGTGGTCATAACGACGGTGCGACCCGAACCGACCCAGCGAAAAATCGCCTCCTGGAATGACTCGCCGGACTCACCAAACTCGGGAATACCGCCAATGCCAAAGGTCTCAAGAATTACAGCATCGTAGCTATCGGCAAGGGCGTCCAGGATACCCGGGTTCACGCCGGGCGTGAGCTTAAGGACAAACACGCGCGGGTCAATACTGTCGTAGAAACGAACCGGGCTCTCATTCTGATGAGTCCCGTGAAGCCCGTTGCGCACAATGCGGTCGTTGCGGATGTAGGCAATGGGCGGATAGTTGACACTAATGAACGCGTTAAAGCTCATGGTGCGCTGCTTGCGGGCGCGCGTGCCGGCAATGGCGACGCCGCCAAACACGATCGAGACGTCGTGTGAATGCTCGTCGAGCGCATAGAGCAGGCTCTGGTACAGGTTGAGCTTGGCGTCGGTAAAGGGATTGCCCATGGGCTTTTGCGAGCCGGTGAGCACGATGGGCTTGGGGCTGTCCTGGATCAGATACGAAAGTGCTGCTGCGGTGTAGCTCATGATGTCGGTGCCGTGCAGAATCACGAAGCCGTCGTGGTCAGCATAACCCTCGACAATGACGTCGCGGATGCGCATCCAGTCGCTCGGGCGCATATTGGTGCTGTCGATGTTCATGGGCTGCACGACGTCGAGCTCGCAGAGCCCCGAGATCTCGGGGACGCTCTGGGCGAGCTCCTCACCGGTCAGGGCGGGGGAGAGGCCGTTGCCGTCCTCGGTCGATGCGATGGTGCCGCCCGTGGCGATGAGAAGGATGCGCTTCATGCTGGTATTCCTATCGTATTTGCCGCCGCAGAGGCGGAGTCGTTCGGCAGTATTGTGGCACAGGGCGTCCAATGTTCAAACGTATTACATCATCCGCAACGTTTGGTAACACTTCAATTGCCGTCAAATAGGGGCCCAGGTCGTGCGTTTGCCGTGCGCTGATGGCTGTGAGGGACGAGAAACCCCCATATAACGTGTACACTATGAAAGTTATTTTTGTTCATTCACGCGGGTGGGCACCGGCTCCCCGCCAACAAGAGGGGGAAACCATGGATCAAAAGGCTTCCGCAAAGGTCCTCGTACTCGACTTTGGTGCGCAGTACGGTCAGCTCATTGCCCGTCGTGTCCGCGACCTCAACGTGTATTCCGAGATTGTGCCCTGCGACATCTCGGCCGACGAGATTCGCGAGATGAACGCCTCTGCGCTCATCCTTTCCGGCGGCCCGGCTTCCGTGTACGCCGAGGACGCTCCGTCCATCGATCCTGCCATCTTTGACCTGGGCCTTCCCGTCCTGGGCTTTTGCTACGGCCATCAGATCACGGCCGTGACGCTCGGCGGCAAGGTCGGCCACTCCGAGGTGGGCGAGTACGGCCGCGCCACCATTACGCGCACGGCTGGCGCCAAGCTCTTTAACTCCACGCCCATGGAGCAAACCGTGTGGATGAGCCATCGCGACGCCGTTTCCGAGGTGCCCGAGGGCTTTACCGTTACCGCCAGCACCGACGTGTGCCCGGTTGCCGCCATGGAGTGCGTCGAGCGCAAGATCTTCACCACGCAGTTCCACCCCGAGGTCAAGCATTCCGAGTACGGTCAGCAGCTGCTGAGCAACTTCCTGTTTGAGATCTGCGGCCTGGAGCCCAATTGGAGCATGGACAACCTGGTCGAGACCATGACGGCCGAGTTCCGCGAGAAGGTCGGCGACGACCGCGTGATTCTGGCTCTGTCCGGTGGCGTCGACTCTTCCGTCGTGGCTGCGCTGGGCGCCCGCGCCGTGGGCAAGCAGATGACCTGCGTGTTCATCAACCACGGTCTGCTGCGCAAGGGCGAGCCCGAGCAGGTTGAGGAAGTCTTCACCAAGCAGTTCGACGTCGACTTTATCCACGTTCACGCCGAGGACCGCTATGCCGAGCTTCTGGCCGGCGTGACCGAGCCCGAGGAGAAGCGCCGCATCATCGGTACGCAGTTCTGGAAAGAGTTCTTCGCCGTGGCGCAGCAGCTCGAGTCCGATGGCAAGCCGGTCAAGTACCTGGCTCAGGGCACCATCTACCCCGACATCATCGAGTCTGGCGCTCGCAAGACGGGCGGCAAGACGGCCACCATCAAGAGCCATCACAACCTGATCCCGTTCCCCGAGGGCGTGCACTTCGACCTCATTGAGCCGCTCGACCACTTCTTTAAGGACGAGGTCCGTGCACTTGGTCTGGCGCTTGGCCTGCCGGGTCACATCGTGTTCCGTCAGCCTTTCCCGGGTCCGGGTCTGGCCATCCGCATCATCGGCGCGGTCGACAAGGAGAAGCTCGAGATCCTCAAGAACGCCGACGCTATCGTGCGCGAGGAGCTCGACGCCTACAACCAGCGCCTGTTTGAGCAGACCGGCGAGCGCAACTCCGAGCACAGCTGCTGGCAGTATTTCGCGGTTCTGCCTGACATCAAGTCCGTCGGCGTTATGGGTGACGAGCGCACCTATCAGCGCCCGATCATCCTGCGCGCCGTCGAGTCCAGCGATGCCATGACCGCCGACTGGGCTAAGCTGCCCTATGACGTCCTGGCCCGCATTTCTGGCCGCATCGTTGCCGAGGTTCCCGGCGCCAACCGCGTGTGCTACGACATCACGTCCAAGCCGCCCGCGACGATTGAGTGGGAATAGTAAATAGCCCTTTGCGAGGGAGGCCGGATACGGCCTCCCTCGTTTTTTATTTGCGTGCCATGGGTGCTTGTGCATTGTGGTGTATGTGGTACATGCAAACCAGTCACGCAATCTCTCAAGCTGTTTAGCTGGGATTATTGTTTGCTGGTATGTTTTAAAGTGCTTTCAATTACCGAAGCAACGTCATCAATTTATTTCTAATTAATGCTGACCGGCAGATTGCGTCCGCCCGCGAGAGGCCGCTCGGACTGGTACTCAAAATGTACTCACGACGTTTTGAGTATCGATTTGCTGGTACTCACAGACGGTAAAAACGGCTGTCTACCTCGATATATTCGTTATCCCCAACGATTCGCCAACGAATACTGACTAGTGATTGAGTGCTGCATGGCTCAAATTGGCCTACGTAATTACGTAATTACGTATTCTGAAGTAAAATGATTTCGGTCAATTAAGGAACGTAGAACAGGTCAATTCGGAGGGGCGACCATGGAGGAAGATCAGGCTGTTCATGCCGAAAGGGAGCTGGATAAGTTCACGCTCTCGATAACCCGCGAGGATAAGCGGGCTCTTAAGTCCTATGCCGCGCGCCAGGATAAGACGGTGGCTAAAGTCCTGCGCGAATGGATTGACGAGAAGTGCAAGGGGGAGAAGTGATGTCTCAGACGGCGCAAGCAGTCGTTCAGAACCTTGTTGATCGCGCTGTCAAGCTGGGCGATCGTCAGCTCGCTGCCGACATCCGCGCCTTTGCGGCGCAGCGCCAGTTTGGGCTTGTATTTGAACACAACCGTCCAGAGCGACTTCGCCTTTATGGCAAACCTGTCATGAAGGGCGATGTCGTACAGGTGCTTCCCGAGCGTGGTAAAAAAGAGGACTCTAGCTCCCAACTGCTATGGTTGGTAAATGCCGTTCGGGGGGGGGTTGCTGATCTAAAGCCATATCAATCGCCCTCATATGACGAAAACGAATGTGAGCCCCGCTCCGTTGCTGTCGACGATGTCGTGTCTGTTGCTGAATATGACCAGCCGATTTATGCTGGCCTCAAAGAGACTGGGCGTGTTGAGCGCGCTGGCGATAAGCCCTATCAAGTAGTCATTAACGGCGAAAACTACCATGCTCTTGAAACCTTGGCCTTTGCCTATGCAGGCAAAGTGGACTGCATATATATTGACCCACCCTATAACACTGGCGCTCGCGACTGGAAATACAACAACGATTACGTTGACGGCTCCGACGCCTATCGCCACTCCAAGTGGCTTGCCTTCATGGAGCGCCGCCTTAAGCTCGCCAAGCAGCTGCTCAACCCCAACGATTCCGTACTCATCGTGACGATTGACGAGAAGGAGTACGCAAGGTTTGAGCTTCTTTTAGAGAGCGTTTTTCCCAACGCGACCGGTATTCAGACGGTTTCAATCACCATAAACAAGAACGGGGTCGCCCGCGGCAACCAGTTCAAGAGGGCTGACGAGTACGCCGTCTTCTGCTTTTTTGGTACCGCCACGCCGTGCCAAGTGGACCGCAGACTCTATTCCGTTGAGTTCGGAGAACTTGAGAAAAAAGTGGCTGCTGAGAGGTGGTTCCAATTCGGCGCGAAGTGATCGACCTAACCTCTTTTATCCAATCTACATCAACGAGAGAAGCCGAACCATAGAGGCGATTGGCGATAGCATTCCTCGTGAAATGGATTATCGCGCGGTGCCAGGCGTTGATGGGCTGCGCGCAATTTGGCCCATCCGCCCTGATGGACGTGAAGCCACGTGGCATATGTCTCAGCCCACGCTAAAACAGAAGCTGGACAAGGGTTTTGCCCGAGTAAGCACATATGATGAGAAGAACGATAGATACACGCTCCTTTATCTTGCCAATATTCAAGAAGACAGGCTTGCAAAAGGCGAGCTGAAAATCGTAGGCAGACGCGATGACGGGTCTGCGATTCTCGAGGCGGTTGGCGAGGCGACTGCAATACCAACAACAGTTTGGTCGGGAGCTCAATTCTCGGCTGGAGAATATGGAAGTCGATACATCAAGCGATTCCTAGGCCATCGGTCTTTCAACTTCCCGAAGTCTCTTTATGCGACCGAGCTCTCAATCGCTTCCGTTGTCGCCGACAAGCCCGATGCCCTTATAGTCGACTTCTTCTCAGGGTCGGGCACTACGGCGCACGCCGTCATGCGCCTGAACCATCAGGACGGCGGGCGCAGGCGCTCCATCAGTATCACGAACAACGAGGTCTCCGAGGACGAATCCAAAAAGCTCACCAAGCGCGGTCTTCGCCAGGGCGACCCCGAATGGGAGGCACTGGGCGTCTGCCAGTACGTTACCAAACCTCGCGTCACGGCGGCCATCACGGGCAAGACGCCCGATGGCGACCCCATCAAGGGTGACTACAAGTTCACCGACGAGTTCCCCATGGCCGACGGCTTTGAGGAAAATGCTGTCTTCTTTGACCTCACCTACGAAGACCCAGACGCCGTCGAGCTGGGCGTGGCCTTCGAGGAGATCGCGCCTTTGCTCTGGCTGCGCGCTGGTTCGCGTGGCAGCATCATCAAGTACGAGCAGCCGGGTTTTGCCATGGCCGACGCCTACGCCGTCCTTTTCGACTTTGCTTCGGTTGGCGCTTTCATAGACGCCGTCAAGCAGAATGCCAGCATAAGGTGCGCCTATGTGATCACGGACGACACGGCTCGATATGCCTCCGTCAAGGCTCAGCTCCCCGGGCTCGACGTGGTCCGGCTTTACGAGAACTATCTGCAATCATTCAAGATTGCCGCCGAGGATGCGGTGAGGTAAACATGAGAGTCGAACTTAAGGATTTCCAAGCCGGGGCAGTCGCGACCCTGGCAAACAAGTTGCAGTCGATGCGCCGACGCTATGAGCAGGACGGCGAACTGTCTTCGGTGTGCCTCGCATCTCCCACGGGCTCGGGCAAGACAGTCATGTGCGCGGCGACGATTGAAGCACTCTTCTTCGGAGACGATGATCTGGGCCTTATACCCGACGAGAATGCCGTTGTTCTTTGGCTCTCGGATTCCCCGAGACTGAACGAGCAGACGAGCGTGCGTTTCTCCAACGTGGCGGACAAGCTTGCAGACAGCATCCTTGACAGGCGCCATCTGGTCACGATTACCAACGACTTCGGAGCCGCGCACGACATTCTCGAACCGCGCCATGTCTATTTCCTCAGCAAGGACCTGCTTAGCAAGAATGGCCTGCTCACCAAGGGTGGTGAGGCCAACTCCGGCCGCGTGTTCTGGGATATCCTTGACCGCACTATCAGGGACCCGGAGCGTAACCTCTATCTGTTCATAGACGAGGCCCACCGCGGCCTGGGGGCCAATGCATCAAGTAAGCGCGGCACCGCGACGATTTACGCCAACTTAATTGATGGCCTGGATGGTCGTGCAGCGATGCCCGTTGTCGTTGGTGTCTCCGCCACGCCGCAGAGGTTCGAGGCAGCTATGGACCAGCGCGTCGACCGCGTGCGTATGCCAAAGGTCGCTGTGACCCCTCGCGAGGTCCAGGAGTCAGGTCTGCTCAAGGACATCATCGAGTTGCGCGTGCCAGAGAAGGACGACCCAGTCGAGCACCAGTACCTCACTATGGCGTGCGAGCGCTATGCCCTTGCCTGCCGCGAGTGGGGCGAGTACTGTGCCCGTGAGGGCGAGAGTGCCGTCAACCCGCTGCTGCTCATCCAAGCGGTGGACAACGTGAGCAACTCGGCCCTGGCTGAGATGTGCGACCAGATCACGGGCCTGGTCCCCGGCCTTTCCGAGACGATGTCGTTCGGCAACGTCTTCGGCGAGCATAAGGACATCGCGGCGGGAAAATACCTCATTCCCTATGTCGAGCCCGAGTTCGTTCAGGACACCTCGCGCATTCGTGTGCTCTTCGCCAAGGAGGCTGTCTCCAACGGATGGGACTGCCCGCGAGCGGAGGTCATCTTCTCGCAGCGCAGACGTTCGGACTCGACCTATATCGCACAGCTCGTGGGACGTATGGTACGCACTCCACTTGCGCGGCGCATCGAATCCGATGATCTTTTGAACTCCGTCGCCTGCTACCTGCCCCAGTTCAATCCCGAGAGCACTCAGGACGTGGTCGACTACCTCATGGGCCGCAAGGACGACATGGGCGAGAGCTCCATCGGCAAGCAGAACATCGTTCTCAACCCCGTGACTATCACGGCGGCTGCGCCCAAGTCCGAAGCCGACTACCAACAGGAGCTCAAGGCGTACGAGGAGAACGAGAAGGCCATCGAGGCGGCGCGGCAGGCACAACCCGGCTACCAGGCGTCGCTTGCCGGCATTGCGATTCAGGAGCCGTTGGACATGCAGGGAACGCAGCCCTCGCTTGCCTCGACGGTCATGCCCGTCGACGTCCCGGCGCCAGAAGCGGAGCCGGCGCCTCAGCTCGCAACGGGCAACTACATTGCAGCGCCTGCCCCGCAGCAACCTGCGACACCTGAGCCAAGTTCCACACGGACCGAGCCGACCCAGCCCGTCTCGGTCGTAAAACCCGTGCCCATGGCAAAGCCCAAGCCGCCCACCAAGCGCGAGCAGTCTTTCACGCACCAGGAGTGGCAGGGCATCCGCACAGCATTCGATTCCATCCCCGTCCAGCGCATTCCGAAGAAGGCCAGAAACGAATTCCAGAGCCTGGTTAAGACGGCGACTCTGCTTGTCGAGACCGGCCTCGATGTCAATGCCGCGGCCGACGTGAAAAAACAGTTCGTCCAGAAGCTCAAGGGATACATCGTTGCTTACGAGGACGAGTACCGCGAAACCAAGCACGACGTTGAGGTTGCCGAGACCGTCAAGATCACGCTCGACAAGCTCAACGAGACCGAGGACCAGGAGCAGGAGGAGGCCCGCACGGACGCCGAGGGCCTCAGAAAGGCCGCCCGCGACGCCGACATGCATTTCACTAAGGAGTTTGCGAATGAGTATCGTCGCGCCAACTTCAAGGAGCTTGGGCGCCCCGAGTGCGACTTGCGCCTTGCCGCAGCGGTGCGCACGCAGGCCATCGTTGATGCGCTCGAGGGCTGGGCGGCTCAATGTCGAAAGGAATACTTCGATAAGGTCGATGGATCTGGCGATTATGACTACCTTAACGACTCGGCAAAACAGCGTTACGACGAGCTGGCCCGTGAAACCGAAGGCAAGCGCCTCACAAAGATAGAGTGGCCCACGTCTGCCAGCACGTCGGATGACTTCGCTAAGTATCCGTGCCATATCGTGCAGAAAGAGGACGGCCTCTGCCCGCTCGACCTGAACCCGGCGGAAGACTATATCGTTAGGAACGAATTGGCAAAGAATCGAACGGTTGCCTTCTATCGCAATCCGTCGGGCAGCATGTCTGCCAAGGCGTTTTCGATTCCGTACATGTCTTCGGTGGGACGCAAGGCCCTGCATCCAGACTTCCTCTTCTTCGTGAAGGATGCAGCGGGCGTCATCAGGCCGTCCATCGTTGACCCTCATGGCGAGTTCCTCGGCGACACGCTAGCAAAGCTTAGGGGCTATGTGACCTATCTGCGCGATTATCCCGATGTGTTCAAGCAGGTACTCTTCGTCGGGGATATGGGCGAGGGCGTGTACAAGGTGCTCAACCTCTTGCGATCCGATGTGCAGGATGCCGTGATGGGCTACAGCAATGTCGACTGTAAGGCGCTCTTCTACGGCTCCTTCGCAAACGACTATCACTAGGATTGTCGGGATTTGCCCGGCGGGCGTCTCGGATCATATACCAGAACCGAATTAGTAAGGCTCGCTAAGGCGGCCGTCCGTTAGGGGCGGCCGCCTCTCTTCAGTCTTGACCAATGATTTCAAGCGTTTCGGTGGCATTCGCCGGTCATGACCTCGTATCCGTTACGTGGGTGGCACCTCCGCTACGCCGCGTCAAGGGGGCCCATGAGACCCCGCACAAACCTCCGCTCCGCTCCGGTTGGTGGAGGTCGTCATGGACCTCCCTTGACCCGTCTTCGCTCCGGTGCGGCTTTGCAGGGAGCAAAGCCGACGACGACGCGCGGCGTCGCCATTCGGCTTTGCCCGCAGGGGCGAGATGTTCAGGGCAGCGTGCCCGGAAACGGAGGAAGACATGCAGGAGCTGATGACGAGGGAGATTGCGGAGGGGCTGCCGAGGCTCTATGAGCAAGACGGTGCGGAAGACCCCACGGTATACGTCCACTACTTCTCGTGCGTGAACGGATGGGACTGGTGGCTGCTCGAGTTCGATGGGACGGACGAGGCGTTCGGCCTCGTCGAGGGCTATGACGACGAGCTCGGCTACTTCAGCATCAAGGAGATGGAGGAGCTGAACCGCCAAATGGGGTTCGCCGCCGTCGAGCGCGACGAGCACTTCGAGCCGAAGCCGCTTAGCGCCGTCAGGGGGAGGTAGCTTCATGGAGATGGACGAGTTTGACGCCGTGGGCAGATTCGGCAAGTCCCCGGGCGGAGCCGTCGGGCTGACTGTCGTCGTCGAGTTTGAGTCGGGCGGCGAGGGCGGGGCGTTCGAGGTGGGTACTGCTCCGGAGGGGTCGACCGAACTCGGGCGACTCGTCTCGGACGCACGCGACGAGGCCGACGCCTTGGTGGAGGACGGGGGCGGATGGACTGCCGTCCGCATCGGATTCGGCGACGTGGAGAGCATTGACTGCGAGAGCGGCCGGACCGTGTACGTTGCCGGAGAGGGGTGAGGCGCATACGGAGAACGCGGGCATGCCATCGGCGTGCCCGCGCCAGCTCTTCCGGGGATGCCTCGCGCCATCCCCGAACCCCTGCGCGCCAAGGGGCGCTGCCCCTTGGAACCTTGGCTAAGGTGGCTCGGGGGATATGGAGGATACCGGAGCGCATGCGTCCGGCGGTATCAATAGGACTCAACCAGATGCTTGACCGCTACGGCCTAGAATTCAGTGGCTTCCGCTACTTCGTGGCTCCGCAACCCGAGCACTTATACCCGGTGGTCACGGTCTCGTCCCATGCCGCGCTCACCTGTACCTGTTCGTCGTAGGCAGCCTGCACTGTACGAGACTCTTCGTGGCAAGAACCGCAGTTGCCACCGTTGAGTAGCGAGTTCTTAATATGAGCCGCTTCGTTCCCAGTGATATCCGCCCCACAGTTGTTGCAAATGCTGACATACTTTACAACTGCGTCATGGTGGACGGTCCTGTACTGCGCGTCATGATGGACGGTCTTGGTTTGGACTACCCAGTTGTGCTGGTGGGAGGCAGTTTCCTGTGCGGAGGGGTTTCCCGACTCTGGTTTGCCGGAGCTCTTTCCATTCTCGCCTGACGACGGGACGTCCGAGCCATTACCCGTCGTTCTCCTCTCGTTCGCAGTGGTTTCTTCAGGCTGGGCGTCTTCCGCCGTCGGTCCTGAGGCTTCGTCTGTCCCGTCTCGCGCGACGGAGCTTGTCTCGTTTTCTTCTTCGGTTGCTCCCGCGGCTTCTCGCTGCGTTGTCGCAGCCGAATTGCCTTCGTCTTTATTTCCCGTGGGCATGGCGTGCGGCCAGGCGAGGGCGAGGAACGCGGCGAGCAGGACGGCTGCTGTCGCTATTGCTGTCCTCTTTGACTTTGCTCGCGTGAGGATAGTCGTCATGAGGTGTCTGTTTTCGCCCACTTTGGTGTCTCCATCGTGCCTATTTTCCATTGGCGAACGTCACCGCGCTCCACTCGGAGGAAAGGGTTAGCGTGAGGGAGCCCCTGCGGTCGGACAGCTTAAAGTCTGTCGCCTCGCCCCCGACGGTCATCGTCCCCTCGTAGATCAAGGGTCGCGGCGACGATCCGTCCGAGCTCACCCACTGGGAGGTCACGCCGAGCTCGTACTCGCCAGAATGGTCCGAGGCGAGCCACGAGCTCTCGCGCGGGGCATCGGTGTAAGAGCCCTTCCTTTGGTACTCGCCCTTCGTGAACGCAAGCGAGCCGTCGTCGAACGAGAGCGTCTCTGCGACGGTTTGGGTCGAGGGCGGGTTCTTCACCGACCAGGTGGCACTCTCCAGCGTGTCTCTCACCCTATCGGGCGTGGCCGCCGTGTACTCGTCGTAGTAGGACTGCGCCGCGGACTCGTCCACGAAGTACCTCTCGCCGTAGCCCTCGGACCCCGAGGGCACGTAGCTCCCGTCGTCCTGCCTTACGAGCGTGACGGTGCCGAGCTGCGATGAGGACAGGACCACATCGTCGCCTTCGGCTTTCCAGTCGCCGCTGAGCTCGGTGGAGCCGACGTAGTGCCATGTGTCGTCGTCGAACTTGATCGTCGACGCGGATCCGGGCTTGTTCACGCACACCTTGCCAAGGGCCACGCTGCCGCAAACCGAGTAGTAGTAGAGGGTCTTGCCGCTGATGCCGCTCTTGCCGCACCCGGCGAGCCCGAGCGAGCCCATGACGGCGAGGGACCCCGCTGCGAGAAACGCCCTCCTAGAGATTTCAATGTTCATCGTGCTTCCTCCCAGATTGAAATCCTCTGATTCCTGTATTGTATTTCAAATTGTCACTTATATAGGTGTGACTTATATAGAACAGGGCCGAATCATTGACACCGACGGTAAGGAGGTGCCAATGACTCAACTGGGCCCCAAGATGCGCGTGGGGCTTCGCGTCAAGGAATTGAGGGCCGGACTCGGCGTGAGCCAAGAGGCCTTCGCATATTCCATCGAGATGTCGCGCACCTATTTCGCCGAAGTCGAGACTGGCAAGCGCAACGTCTCCATCGAGAACATCGAGCGCATCGCAGGCGGGCTCGGCGTCTCCCTGCGAGAGTTTTTCAATTCAGACCTGTTCGATGGATAGTTCGGCGGCGGGCTTCTGACGTCATTTTTCGACGCTGTGGTTCGAATGCTACGCGTCACCCTGGATTCGGTTTTCCGCCACGAAGCGGCGGTGCAGGATAAGGCTCCACTACGTTTCGCCGGAGGCAAACGGCGCAACTCGGCGAGCCGAGTTCGAAAGCGCAGGTAGATGCCTGTGCTGAGAACGGAAGGCGTCCATATCCGCGTGTAATGCGCGGACATGGGCGTGTAGTAGATCGAGGCGTTTTCGCTGGTTATGGACGATTACGAGGCTAGAAGCCTTCGGGAACGTAGCTTGTGACTGCTTTCGGCCTCGTCGGTGCCGCCGTGCCATCGGTAGTACACGGGCCCTGCCAAACGTTCGGTACCGTCTCGTTCCTGATCTCGCGGCGAGCGGTCGATTGCTCCATAAGTGCCCGTTCGGCCTCGGGGGACGTCATCCCGAGCATGGGCCCGACGAAGGTCTCGGTGACGTCCCTGCTGGGGAAGGCCATAGGTACGCCGTCGTGGATCACGAGGGCTCCTGTCTCGCGGCCCGTCCAGCGTTGAAGCTCGTCGGGCGTGATGAGCGGCCTGCGGACGAGTCCCTCACTCGTGCCGGTTGACCCGGTGTTCGTTCCCTTCGTTCTGCTCGTGGACTGCGCGATCGCGGTGTAGGAGCCCATCGATTCCGAGAGCTTGCGTGCCGTGTCGAGGTTGGAGCATGAAAGTACGACCTTATCTTTGAGAAGGTCGAGTATTGTCTCGGCTTCCTCGCGGCTGTAGCCGGAAGCTGACTGGAGTTGTAGGAGCGACTGGCAGAACCACAGGACGCTGATCCTCTCTGATCTCATCTCACCGAGGTCCTGGACGATGCGTTCGTTGCGGCCGAGGGACGCCGCCTCGTCGAGGAGAAGGACGGTCTCTACGGGACAGCGGCCGGCGTGGGCGCCGGCGCAGGAGCGCAGCGCCGAGAGCGCCTGTGAGACGAACGTCTGCACGAGCCGCTTATAGTTTCCGGTTGCTGAGGAGGACGAGACGAAGACCACAGTGGGCTCCTCGCCGATGCCGCCGAGTTCGCACTCGTCGTCGTGCAGCATTCTCGCCACGTTGCCGTCGATGTATTCGGTCAGGCAATTGCTGAGGGTCGAGACGATGCCCGGGCCGCCTCCGTGCTCGCCGTTGAGGCCTCCGAGAAAGGGGAGTGCGGGGTCACCCGAAGGCAGAGATGCCGCCAGGGCGGCGACGCGCTCGAGCGCTCCCTTCTCGCCCGAGGGCGAGATCGCCGCGGCGACGGACATGACGGTCTTTTCCTCATTGGGGATGGACGGACCCTCGATGAGGGCGAGGGAGATGCCGACGAACAGGTTCCGGGCCCCGTCATAAAAGAACGGCTGTCCCTTCGACGGTGCGGGTACTATGCAGCGCGCGACTTCCCGCAGCTCGCGGGTGCAGCCGCCGGTTCCCTCCGCATTAAAGGCTTCCTTCGCCCTCTCGAGCGGGTCGAACCGCGCCGAAGAGGCGGGCGAATCGAACATCACGTCGACGATGCGGTGCGTGCCGGCCTTTTCAAACGTCGGCTCGAGAAAGGCGCGGAGCTCCCCTTTGATGTCGTTGATGATGAGGGAACGGCCTTGCTCGAAGTTAGCCAAGGCTGACAAAATGGCGACTCGACGGCTTTTGCCCTCGCCACTCTCGGCAAGGATGCAAGCGTGGACCGAGTCGATGAGCCTGACGCTCTTCCCGATCTCGCCCACGACCAGTGTGCCACCCGAGGGTCTTTCGCCCTCCTGCCACGATTTGCTCTTGCGCTTAAGCTCGCCGTGTGCCGAGATGAGCCTCGCGTCGCCGTGGATGGGCGCGCCCGGCGCGCGGCGCCCACCGACCCAGGTCCCGTCGTGGAGCCAGCGCGACCAGTCGAAGTGGCTCCAGACGCCTGCTATCGTGGAGATGGCGAGGGTCACCACGCATCCCACGAGGAAGGCGTCGTCCTGGATCAGCTCTGGCAGGACTTCGAGTGGGTTTTGGAACATGGTATCGGGGAGTTCGGGTGCTGCGGCCGTCCCGAAGCTTGTGAGCGTCGTGGCGATGCCAGTGACCCATGCTTTCAGCCAGTGCCATGCTGCCGGCAGTAGGATGAGCGCGATCGCGGTCCCAGCGGCCGTGCCGGCGGCGACGCAGCGCTTGAGGTGCGCGGCCTCGTCGATGTTGAAGCTCTTCTGCTTGCTCATAGAATCATTCCCTTCACTATCGTTTTCGCCGGTTCCAGCACGATGCCCGCCGCATCGCCCCTGATCGCGGCCGATACAGCGGCTGCGAGCGCCCTTGCGAGCGCGCGCTCGGCTTTCTGACCGACCTCATCTGACAGGTCCTTCTTGTTTCTGGGGTTCTCCGTTGCGAATGCGAGCGCTTTGGTAAGGGCTCTGCTCACGGCAACCGGGGCTTTTGCCATAGAAAGCGCGTAGGACGGACATGACCGGAGGCACCTCTCCGGGATAGGCCTGAGCTCGCGGACGGCTTCTCGCGCCCCCTCCAGATCTTCGCCGGTGACGCAGGCGCGGACCTCGCCGACGAGCGGTTTCATGCGCTTGCGCTCCGTTGCAGGCCCGCTGTCCGGCCTTGCGGACCTCATCGGTTCCCTTTCGGGGTCCGTTGTCCGGTCGGGTGCGATGATCCTCAGCAGGGCGTTGCCCTGGCGCGCGTGTAGCTCCTGCATGGCGTCGTTCACGTAGCGGTCCCGCGCAACGCTTTCGAGGCCTTTGAGGCCGGCGCAACGCTCCACGGACTTGCTGTAAGCGGCGCTCGCCCCTTTGATTTCAGGATGCCTCGACCCTGCTTCCGCGATTGCGACATCGACGGCCTTGGCGACATCTGGGTGCCAGCGGCGGAGGTGCGCGTAGGAGATTCGGCCGTCCGCAGGCAGCGTGACGCCAATCTCGTCGGCGGGGATTTGGCGGACGGCGTCGACCGCCCGCGACCGGGCGCGGTGCCGGGGCGGAAGGAGGCCCGGGCGCGCCGCGCCCCCCGGCGGCCGGGGGGGCGCGGGGCGAAGCCCGCGGGG
>CAMQJB010000022.1 GCA_947002045.1 uncultured Collinsella sp. | reverse complement strand
TCCGTACATGTACGGATGAATGTGGGAGGTGTTCGGATGAAGTCGATAATCAAGGCTTGGAACACGTCCATATCTCCGATAACTGCAGCATTTGCTTCGTCACTAAAATCTCCTATATAATCATTCGAAACATTACCTTTAATCTGCAGGAAATAAATCTGAGCAAGTCCATCAGCTTTCTTGAGCTTGACTGTTTCTCCGGCGAGATTAGTAATACGAAAATAAATATGAGTATTATGCCCGGGAAAATAAACTGGGCTATCGAGTAATAAGCCCTTACGAATCCAGCTGTTTCGAAGAGAAACCTGTGCTACAAGATTTTTTGGAAGGCATATCTTTTCTTCTGTTGAGACAAAGATAGAGTTTCCCGGCTTGACATCGACCGTGTCACAACGCATGCCCTTATCGTGAAATTCAGCTATGGTCAAGTCATAACTTACTTGCTGCACATTCTCGAGCTTGGCATTGTATAGAACATCGTTGTCGATCAAAGATTTGATTTCATTATCAGGTAGATACATGTATTTTGCCTTTGTTTACTTACTCTCTAAGCAATTAAATCAAGAATTCCCTGACTCAATAAACGTTAATGGACAGCTTGGAATAGTTTCCGCCCAAATAATAGCCGGCAAAGCCACTGCAAGCTGAGCAAAATCCAATAATACCCCAGAGGTTGGGGTCATAGCGATTTCCCGCAGTATTTTTCGCGTTCGTATCGCATGCTGACCTTGCTCGTCGCGATTACGCTCAAGATAAACGATGAGCTGTCGGCCGCAACAGGCCGCGGGTACCTCGAAAACTTCGTAGATTGGCCATATTACGATGAAAGTGTCCTCGGACTCGCTAAAAAGCTGATCGAGAAGAGGCATGAAACAGGCGATGATGCTGAGTCTGAATAGTTCCAATTACGACAGATCCGATCCGGGTTGATTAAGAGCCATCTGCACGGACTTCTCTCGAGTAACAAAACTAAGAGCAATTCTGATGGAATCGCAAAACCTATTGCA
This sequence comes from uncultured Collinsella sp., assembly GCA_947002045.1. Classification (GTDB taxonomy): domain Bacteria; phylum Actinomycetota; class Coriobacteriia; order Coriobacteriales; family Coriobacteriaceae; genus Collinsella. The sequence continues at coordinate 33,428 of CAMQJB010000022.1, read as the reverse complement.
TGGAATGTAAGCACCAAGATCAGCCAGCAGCAGTATCTCCTTTTGTCCTGGTCAATTGAACGCTATCCAATCGTCAGCGTAATAAAGACCTCCTCATTTCCCAACTCAAAGAGATCCTGAGATAGTTCTTGAGAAGTCTTCGTTCCAAAGCACCCCCGAGTCAAATAGGGAACCGAACAACCACGCACCCGTTGCAGATCTTCAGCAAGCTCCGATCTCCTAGTCAAATGAGCGATATCAGTCAGATCGCCAAGCTTAAGAATTAGGGGCTCATATGACTGTTCATTCCTATTAACGGCGATACGCCATTCAATTTGGTTTGCATAACGAACATTCTTTACAAACACTCCTGCATTAAAATGTGGAATCCCATTTGGAAAAACCAAATAAGCGGGTAATGAATCATGAGATTTTAAATCCATTGATGATTTAACAACTTCAGAAAGATTCAACTGAACGCTATCCTTATATTCAACCGGAGCAGCTACAAAGTCGTAACCCAATTTCAAAACGGCTGTCCTAAGCCTAGATATAAGTTCACATGGATTGTCAATAACCACAATCCATGAACCAAGGTCAAGGCCTGGATCGGGCAATTCAATTAAGTCGACTCTCGTATCTACTTGCTTAATGAGGACGCACGAAAAGCAGCACACACTGCAGTAGCCTGCGCCACTCGGTATTGCATACGATTCTTTTGCAAGGACATCGAGTAAATCTTTAGGAAAGCCCCGCATGATATGGGGGTCAAAAGACGCGCAGGCCCCTTCAAGAAAGTCCTGCTGCTCCACGTTTCCCTCATTCCAAAAATACCCTAGTGTATTCATGTATATATCGCCACGCACAAACTGCTCAGCCCACTTTTGTTCTTTAAAACCACGGAAAAGACGAATCATAGGGAGAACAGACCGGCTGGATATACGGTGCATAGACTTCTTCTTTCACATCGAAGGTTAAGACGTCGAATACAGGCAAAGTCAACATCCACGCTTAGCCTAACAACCCGTGCGGACAACTCTGAAGCTCCGTATTCTTGTTCAGCTCATCCGTCTCTTCCAGCTCCGACATATCAGGATACCCCTCCTTTCACACTCGTGCTCCGCCATGTACATCAACCTCGTCGTCACCAATGCGAGCGCGGAGCTTTGCAAAATGTCTGAGACGACCCACGCTGAGTTGACACACAGGCTGAGCCACGACTTCGGAAGCCTGTCGGGCTGGATTAAGAGGTCCGACGCAGACGATTGCAGCACGGGCGACGTCCCGTTCTTGGTGCCCAAGGCTAAAAGCAGGGAAAATGGTGTTCGTCGCTTAAAGTGCTATATATAACGCGTCGCACACCAGCTGGAAAAGGAACCAGACTTATACCAAAAGAGGTCATATCGGCGATAGCCGATATGACCTCTTTCTTATCAATACGACTTGTAGGCAAGTCCAGAGTCGGGCCTGGGAATCCTCTCCCCTAGTCTCTCTTAAACAAATCCCTCGTGTACACCTTGTCCGCCACGTCCGCGAGCTCGTCGCTCCAGCGGTTGGCGACGATCACGTCGCAGCCGGCCTTGAAGGCCTCCAGGTCGTGCGTGACCTCGGAGCCGAAGAACTCCGGCGCGTCCAGCGTGGGCTCGTAGACCACAACGGGCACGCCCTTGGCCTTCACGCGCTTCATGACGCCCTGGATGGAGCTCGCGCGGAAGTTGTCGGAGTTGGACTTCATCGTCAGGCGGTAGACGCCCACGACCGGCTTCTCCTTGCCGGCGTACACGCGGTCCCACACCATCTGCAGCACCTCGTCGGCCACGAAGTCCTTGCGGGTGCGGTTGGCCTCCACGATGGCCTCGATCAGGTTCTGCGGCACGTCTTTATAATTTGCCAGCAGCTGCTTGGTGTCCTTGGGCAGGCAGTAGCCGCCGTAGCCGAAGCTGGGGTTGTTGTAGTGCGACCCGATTCGAGGCTCCAGGCACACGCCGTCGATGACGTCGCGGGTGTTGAGGCCTCGTACCTCGCAGTAGGTATCGAGCTCGTTGAAGTAGGCCACGCGCAGCGCCAGGTAGGTGTTGGCGAACAGCTTCACTGCCTCGGCCTCGGTGGTGCCCAGCACGAGCTCGGGGATGCCCTTCGAGCCGTCGGCGTTGACTCGCTCCAGCTCGGCGGGGTCGGCGCCCTGCGCCAGCAGGCCGGCGAAGCGTTCGGCAGCTGCGACGGCGTCGGCATCCTCCTTGGGCGCGCCAACCACGATACGGGACGGATGCAGGTTGTCGTAGAGCGCCTTGCTCTCGCGCAGGAACTCCGGGCTGAAGAAGATCTTGCTGTCGCCCAGCCTCTCGCGAAGGCCCGCGGTGTAGCCGACGGGGATCGTGGACTTGATGACGATCCAGGCGTCCGGGTTCACCGAGCGCACAGCGGCGATGGCGGCCTCGACGGAGCTCGTGTCGAAGAAGTTCCTGTCCGAGTCATAGTTCGTCGGCGTCGCGATCACGGCGTAGTCGGCACCCGTATATGCCTCGGCCACGTCGACGGTGGCGTGTAGGTCGAGCTCGCGCTCCCCCGACTTGGCCTCCACCAGGAAGCGCTCGATCTCGTCGTCCTGGATGGGCGAAACGTAGTTGTTGATCTTCTTGACCTTTTCGGGCACGATGTCCAGCGCGTGCACCTCGTTGTGCTGCGAGAGCAGGACGGCGAGGGACAGGCCGACGTAGCCGGTACCGGCAACAGCGATCTTCATGTCATTCTCCAATTGTCAAAGAACAGGTTAAAAATAGCCCCAACAACCGTTGAGGCTTAAAAGCTAGAGACTCTTCCTCCACACCATCTTGTCCACGACGCCGGTGTAGCTCTGGATGATCTTGACCACCTTGGTGGAGACGGTCTCGTCGGCGTAGTCGGGAACGGGGGCCTCGGGGAGCGACCCCTCCGCGTCGAGCTCGACGGCGGTGTGGACGGCCTGCAGCAGCCCCTTCTCGGAGATGCCGGCCAGCGTGAAGCAGGCCTTGTCCAGCGCCTCGGGGCGCTCGGTGGAGGTGCGGATGCACACCGCCGGGAAAGGATGCCCGACACTCGCGAAGAAGCTGGACTCCTCGGGCAGCGTGCCGGAGTCGGACACCACCGCGAAGGCGTTCATCTGCAGGCAGTTGTAGTCGTGGAAGCCCATGGGCTCGTGCATGCGCACGCGCGGGTCGAGCTCGAAGCCGGTGGCCTCCAGGCGCTTGCGGGAGCGCGGGTGGCAGGAGTACAGGATCGGCATGTCGTATTTCTCGGCCAGCGCGTTGATCGCGGTGAACAGGCTCGTGAAGTTGGCCTCGGTGTCGATGTTCTCCTCGCGGTGGGCGGACAGCAGCATGTACTTCTTCGGCTCCAGGCCGAGCTCGGCCAGGACGTCGGAGGCCTCGATCTTGTCAAGGTTGGCGCGCAGGACCTCGGCCATGGGCGAGCCCGTGGCGTAGGTGCGCTCGGGGGCGCAGCCGGTGTCCTTGAGGTAGCGGCGGGCGTGCTCGGAGTAGGCAAGGTTGACGTCGGAGATCACGTCGACGATGCGGCGGTTGGTCTCCTCGGGCAGGCACTCGTCCTTGCAGCGGTTGCCCGCCTCCATGTGGAAGATGGGGATGTGGAGCCTCTTGGCCGCGATGGCGGACAGGCAGCTGTTGGTGTCGCCCAGGATCAGCAGCGCGTCGGGCTGCACCTGCACCATGAGCTTGTAGCTCGCGGCGATGATGTTGCCCACGGTCTCGCCGAGGTCCGCGCCCACGGCGTCCAGGTAGACGTCCGGGTCGGCGAGCTCCAGGTCACGGAAGAAGATGCCGTTGAGCGTGTAGTCGTAGTTCTGCCCGGTGTGCGCCAGCAGGCAGTCGAAGTGGCGGCGGCACTTCTTGATGACCTCGGACAGGCGGATGACCTCGGGGCGGGTGCCCACGATGACCAGGAGCTTCAGGCGGCCGTCATCTTTGAAGTGAATATTTACCGTGTTATCCATTCGAATCCTTTCTCGGAGGAAGCCAATTCAACAGAGTCGCAATGGCAAGAGAATCATTGAACACCGTTCGTCGACCCTTATCGGGTCCTCGCCCTCTTCGATTTTGAGGCGACCGAGATGACGAGCCCGTGCTCGTACTCGTTCATCGAGAGCTTCCAACAAAGGAACGAGTAGACGGCAGCCGTGAGGCAGCCCGCGAGGAGCAACCCCGACCAGCCCCTGACGGGGAAGAGGCGGTCCAGGACAATGCTGACCCCGAGCGTGACCGCGGCAGGTAACAGCCAGCTCCCGAATGTGTCGGCGAAGAAGCTCTTGAGGTCAATCCCAAGGGAGTTCCTATAGATGACGTTCTGCCCGACGGTCCTCAAAAAGTAGGCGATGCAGATGGAGAGGCATCCACCAAGGGCGCCGAGGGGCACGGAGAGGACGAAACCAAGAACGACGTTGCAGGCGGCCATGGCGAGGAATACGAATGCCTTTGCTCGCACCTGCCCCGCCGCAGTGATCGCCGTGACGCCGACGAGCTGCGGAAGCTCGATGAGGCTGGGGATAATGAGCAGGAGAGTACACAGCCAGAGGCCGTCGTACCCGTTGCCCATCCAGCACTGGATGAACCAACCGCCGAGACCGAAGAAGCAGACCTCGATGAAGCCGATGATATACAGTTGCACCCTGCCGAAGCGGACCATGAGGGTCTGTAGGCCCTCACCAACGCCGACGACTGCGCGAGAGACCTTCGGCATGAACATGCCGTTCAGGGCGCTCGCAACCGTGTAGACATAACTCTCGAGCGACGAAGCGAGACCGAATAGCGCGACCTCGGAAGTGGTGGCGGTGATGGCGATGATGGACGGCATGACCGCGAAGATGAACCGTTGGCAGACCTGGCCGACCATGACCCACACGGAGAAACCGACCACCTCGCGGGCGAGCCCCGAGTCCCAGCCGGCGAGATCCGCCCTCGCCTTGGTGCCCCTATGGACAAGCACGAGTTTGGCGAGTGTGGTGACAACACTGACGGCAGCGTTGACGATAACGAGCGCTACAACCCCCCAGCCCATCAGGAGGGTCACGACGATGAGGAGCACCGTCAGCACCTTTTGGATGAGATTGCACGCGTTAAGGGCGACGAACCGTTCGTTGGCAGTTAGGATGCCGTTCAGGGGCGCGAACGGGAAGGAGAAGATGCTGTAGAACGCAACGATGACGAACAGCGTCTTGAAAACGGGCATCTGCTCTGGCGTGAGACCGGAGTAAAGACCATCGATATTGAAGAATACGACCACGAGGGCGACGGCGATGAGACAGGTTATCGCGATATAGGTCTTATAAACAATGCCCATGAACATCCCGACGGCATCCTCTTTGCCCTCCGCATAGTACTTCGAGAGAAAGCGCGAGACGGAATCTCCGAGCCCGAAATCGAGCAGGAAGAAATTGACGACGGAGAGAGCGAGTGTGTAGAGACCGTAATCGTCCGCACCGATGCAAGAGATCATCCAAGGGGTGTAGATGAGCCCCGCAACAGTGTTGAAGGCAACGGCACCATAGGATAGAACGGCGCCGGCTTTGTATTGGTTAACTTTCACTGTTCTCTCTCCATTAATTCAGAAGGTTCGACAGTTTGCTCTTCAATAGGCACCCTTCGTCCTATGCAGTAGAGAGGAAGCAAATAGAACCAGAGAACTATGGTCATGTATTGACTCCAGTCACCGCGCTGTCCACTAATTACAACAAACACGGCAAAAATGAGGTAAGCGATAGTCCAGATGGACTGATCCTTACCCTCCTCCAATCGATTGTAATAGCTCTCATCAAGAACGGTGCAAACGACCCCCCAAATGAAAGGAGCCAAAAAAATACCGACAAGACCAAAAACAGCATATCCTTCTCCAAGGACGCTATTGCCAGCAGTTGAGTAACCCGTAGCAGCCAAACCAGGATTAATTTGCTTAAGCACCTGCATGCTAAGCGGCTCTGGCTTAAATTCCCAAATCGATCGAGGAATAAAAGCAAATAGAGGCTTCAGATACACAACAGGATTAATCAAGTCGATGTGAGTGCTAAGCAGTTCATTAAACCAGTGATAGCTAGAGCTAAAGTCAGTGCTTTCGAAAATATAATCAATATCAAAAATGGTTTCGAAGGAGATTGGCTCTCCCAGTCCAAAGCAACGAATGAAATTTAAAAATACCATCGCAAAAAGTAAAGCAACGATACTGAATGCTGTATAAACAACTTGTTGATGTATAGAAGTATGTCTTAGACTAAAAATGACAAGCATTGCAATGATAGAAATTAAAAAGAGTCGCGTAAAACCAAATAATAGGGTCATAACGATGTATATCAAAAGAGCTATAAGCGCACGTCTATTGTCTTTTTCATTATTTGCAGTAACCCACAGAGCCAAAACGCACGGGACGAGTAGGTGGATTGCAAAAGTGAACGAGGATCCAATTCCTCCATCCCCCAAAGTAAGCTGCTTGGAGGTCATTTTTCCAGATAAAACCTGAGAGATACCCCCTACACCAATTTGCGAGATTAAAAGCGCAACGCTAACGGCAAGGAAAATCCAGAATAAAACCCAGGCAACGGATTTATTTGGAGCAATAATTTCAGAATTTGATGGCCTTGGTATTCCGCTCCTTTTCATTCGACCAATTGTTCCCCCAACTGTGAAAGCGAGGATGCCAATAAAGGCATAAAGATCAATTGTCGAGGCATTTATATAGAGATGCTCGTCAACCGTAAGCGGATAGAGGACAAAAATCATGAAGTAGCAGAGCATCCAAACCGTAGAAGAGGATAGAAACCTGCCCCTACGATAGTTGGAAGCAAAATTAAATATAATAATTAATGTGATAAGCAGTTTCAAAGCTATGCCCTGTCGGTCTCAAGTCCGATACTCATTCGAGCAATGTCCGAATACAGGAAGTGATTCTTCGAAATCTTTGCGACCTCGTTCATATCGCAAAGAACGTCGGGGCTTTTAATTCTCTCGATATCCGCCTTAAGGGACTCCGAGTCATCACCGCTTGTGAAAGCAACATTTCCGCCGCAATCAACATGCGTAGTACCATCCCAATACTTGATAAGCAAAGGCTTTTCCATGGCAACTGCCTGCTCCCAATAAACAGAATGACGTCCAGGAAAAGCAGCTAAATCCGCTACAGAAAAATAATCATAAGATTCCGAAGTGTTGGCCCAAGGTACGTAAGAGATGCGTTCGCAAGAAAGCCTTTCCTCGAACTCTGCCTTCATAGTGGGGACGACAGGACCAAACACAAGAAGCTTTACGCGTTCGTCCATTTCGGCAACAGCATCCATAAGCGCGAGGACTTGTCTCTTGGCCTCATCGATCTTTCCGCCGGTTACGATTATAAAATCATCATCGCAAAAACCAAAGCGCTGTTTAACCTTAGCTACCGAAGCAGGATCAGAAGCCCGCTTCACTTCATCATCATCGGCGCCCATGACCAGGAGCCCACACTTCTCCTTAGGCAGCCTATAATTCTCCTCAAGAAAATCGACACGAGCCGGGAGAACACCCCAAAAGCGCTCAGTATAGGGGAGCGCAAGCTGAGCCTCATGACGCCAAATGATTCTATGGAGGATATGAAGCGAAATCCAATTGGTAGCGCTGTTCGAATAGTCGGCATGGCTGTCAATGAAGAGTTTGACATCAGGATGAGACTTAACATAGTCGACGATAACCGGCATGTCGCCAAACTGGCAACCGTGACAAAAAATAATATCAGGCGAAGCAGATTCAACCGCTCCTTTAGTACCAATATAATGGCGGAATCTTTGTAATTGAGAATTCGAATGCTTATATTGAAGCCTTGTGACTTTTATACCGTTCTCATTTATATAAGAATAAGAGGACTTCTCAATAAAAGAAGTCACCCCATTTCGATCAAAAGACTGCATAGAGGCAATAATCTCAACCTCATAGCCCAGCTTCTTATGAAACTTTGGAAGCATGTTCTCTTGATATGAATAGTTGTCGATATAAAAATTTGCAAGGCAAAGATGAAGGATCTTCATTACACGTCACATTCGTTTGGCAAAAGTCTTCTATTACTTAAGTCGAACTAGACTAACTCGTAAAAGGTGTCGGGGTTCTCGGGGTCGAAGGGCTCGTTGGCCCACATGACCGTCACGAGGTCCTCGGTGTCGGACAGGTTGGTGATGGAGTGCGTGTATCCGGGGATCATCTCCACGGCGCGCATGTCGGAACCCGAGACGATGTACTCGTCGACGGGGAACGGGTTTCCATCGGAGTCCTCCCCCACCTTCCTGAGCTTGATGCTCGCGGTGCCGGAGACCACCAGGAACCTCTCCCACTTGCTCATGTGCCAGTGGTTGCCCTTGGTGATGCCGGGCCTGCTCACGTTGACGGAGACCTGCCCGCGCTCCGGCGTGCGCAGGAACTCGGTGAACGAGCCGCGGTCGTCGATATTGGGCTTGAGGCCGTAGGCGAAGTGCCCCGGCTCGTAGTAGGAAAGGAACGTGCTCCAGAGCTTCTTGGAGAAGGAACCCTCGGTGAGGTCGGGCACCGACAGCGTCTCGCGGCTGTCTCGGAAGCTGTCGAGCAGGTAGACGATCTCGCCCAGCGTCTTCACGTCGGTCCCGGGGACGTAGCAGAAATCCTCACCTTCGATGCGCTCCAGCCCGTCGTAACCGCAGCGGTGCTCCTGCCCCAGCAGGGCGCCCAGCATCTCGTCGACGAGGTCGTCAATATAGAGGAGCTCCAGTTCCACCGAGGGGTCGTTGACGGTGTAGGGGCGGCCGTTGGCGATGGCGTCGCAGAAGGTGGCCACGGCGGAGTTGTACCGCGGGCGGCACCACTTGCCGTAGAGGTTGGGAAAGCGGTAGATGAGCACCGGGGCGCCGGTCCTCTCGGAATAGTTGCGGAACAGGCCCTCCCCCGCGAGCTTCGACTCGCCGTAGACCGATCCCTCGAAGCGGCCCGACAGGCTCGCCTGCGCGGAGCTGGAGAGCATGACGGGGCACTTGTTGCCGTGGCGCTCCAGGGCGTCCAGCAGCGTGGAGGCGAACCCGAAGTTGCCCTCCATGAACTCGGATTGGTCCTTGGGGCGGTTGACGCCGGCCAGGTTGAAGACGAAGTCGGCGCGGGAGCAGAAGTCCTCCAGCTCCTTGGGCATGGAGTCGATGTCGTACTCCATGACCTCGAGGGGAAGGAGTGACTGGTATTTCGCGCGGCGGTCCTTGTCGTCCCTTATGTTCTTCAGCGCGCAGCAGAGGTTCCTCCCGACGAACCCCTTCGCGCCTGTGACGAGGACGCGCACCCTACTGCACCGCCTCGTGCTCGCGGCCCTCCAGGGCCAGCTGCACGTACTCGGCGGTCTTGATCTTTGCGATGGTGCCCTCCACGTCAAGCCTCTCGGTGTTGTGGGAGGTGTAGGACTCGTCTGCCTGGGTCTCCACCTCGCCGTCGACGACGAACTTGTCGTAGTTGAGGTCGCGCGAGTCGCAGGCCACGCGGTAGTAGCCGCCCATGTCCTCGGCGCGCAGTCGTTCCTCGCGGGTCATGAGGGTCTCGAAGAGCTTCTCGCCGTGGCGGGTGCCGATGACCTGGGTGCCCACGCGGCCGAAGACCTCCTGCACGGCCTCGGCGAGGTCGCCGATGGTGGAGGCGGGCGCCTTCTGGATGAACAGGTCGCCGGGGTTGGCGTGCTCGAAGGCGAACTGCACCAGGTCCACGGCCTCGTCCAAGTTCATGAGGAAGCGGGTCATGTTGGGGTCGGTGACCGTGAGCGGCTCCCCTTTTCGGATGCGGTCGATGAACAGCGGGATGACAGAGCCGCGCGAGCACATGACGTTGCCGTAGCGGGTGCAGCAGATGGTGGTGCGGCCGGCGCCGTTGCGGGCGTTGGCGTAGATGATGGACTCCATCATGGCCTTGGACTTGCCCATGGCGTTGATGGGGTAGGCCGCCTTGTCGGTGGACAGGCACACGACGCGGTCCACGCCCTCCTCGATGGCGGCATGCAGCACGTTGTCCGTGCCGATGACGTTGGTGCGCACGGCCTCCATGGGGAAGAACTCGCAGGAGGGCACCTGCTTCAAGGCGGCGGCATGGAAGATGTAGTCAACCCCGTGCATGGCGTCGCGCACGCTCTGGGCGTTGCGGACGTCGCCGATGAAGAAGCGCACCTTGGAGGCGAGTTCCGGGGACTTCTCCTGCAGGCGGTGGCGCATGTCGTCCTGCTTCTTCTCGTCGCGAGAGAAGATGCGGATCTCTGCCAGGTCGGTGTTCATGAAGTGCTTGAGCACGGTGTTGCCGAACGAGCCGGTGCCACCTGTGATCATCAGGGTCTTGTCTTTGAAAACAGTAGAGTTATCCATTGAAGTGCTCCATTATCAGCTCGTAGCTTGTCTTGGACGTGTAGTTTTCCTCTAGGTAGAGGCGTGACCTCTTGCCCATATCGTTAATTTGCTCATCGGTGAGGGCGCGGCACTTCTCCAAGAAACTCTCCGCCGAGGCGCTCGACCCGGCAACGCCGAAACCATTGGCCTCGGCGATCCTGCCCATGTCGCATACCTCGTCGGTCGCGGTCACAACTGGCAGCCCCGCCTGCATGTATGAGAGCACCCTGGAGGGGAAGTTGGGGATAGTGAACCTGTGGTCAAGAACGACGAGACCGACGTCGCAAGCGCACAACATCGTGTCGTACTCGGAGCGTCCGAGCGACCCCAGGAGCTTCGCATGGGCGGGCGCCTCCTGCTCGAAGTAGGCCTCGAGCAGGAGGCGCTCAGTTCCGCTGCCTGCGATCAGAAAGAACCCCGCGGGGTCCTTCTCGTTCTCGCGGAGCACTTCGATGAAGAAATCGATCGCCTGGGGCTTTCCGAGGTTGCCGCCATAGACGAAGATTCTCTCGTCGGAGGGCAGGCCGTACTTGGAGCGGAAGGTCTCAGGGTCCTCCCCGGCGAGGTCGCGCGGGATAATTGCGTTGGGGTTGACCTCGACCCGCGACGGGTCGAGCCAAGGCTCGTGCTCGAGCAGATAGTCCCTGTTGGCCGGGGACATACAGCCAATCCAGTCCGCGGCTTGATAGGTCTTTCTCTCGCTGCGTTTGAAGAAAGCGTATATCGGCGCCTTTGGACCGCTCCTGCTAAGCATTCCGAGGTCGATCGCGTTCTGCGGGAAGATGTCCTTGAGAAGGAGATAGGCCCTGGCGCCCGTCGCGCGCTTAACCTTTTCCACGACACCCGAGATAGTGGTGGGGGGCGTTGCGTAGAGCACTAGGTCGAAATCGACGCCCGGGGCGAAACGCTTTAGGGCGTCGAGGTACCTAACTCCGATGGAGAGCGTCGAGACGCCCTTCTCTATCAGGTTGGTCTTGGTGATGTTGCCGACCGCGACGCGGATGATATTGATCCCGTCCTCGTGTGCGAGCTCGGAGGGCAGGCCCGTACGCCTCTCTCTCGGCGAGAGAGCGTAAACGGAGTGACCGTGCTCGGCGAACGTCCTAAGGAGATCGGTGTATATGCCGGTGTCCCCAGACTCCATGGGGCTCTGGCTCAGAAAGAGGACCCGCATGCCGCTATCCCCTCAGCGTCATAATTTCGTTGTACTTCATCATCACGATCCCCTCGTCATACTCCCCTATGCGCGGCTTGTTGGCCACCCCGTCGAGGTTGTTGACGATAAGCTCGATGTGGTCGCACCCGGACTCGTAGGCGTGCGGGTAGCCTCCGCCGAAGCGCGGATTCACCTCAGAGATGTAGTACTCGCCGCCGATATTGAATACGTCGATGTCGACCTGGCCCTTGAAGCCTGTCTCCCTCACGAACCTCTCGATCAGCTCGAAGAGCACGGGGTCCTTGAAGGAGACGGCCTTGTCGGTCTCGCCGGCGCGCATCTTCAGCTTCTTCTTGGTGAAGATGGAGACGACCTCACCGCTAACCATGTCCACATAGACGTCGGCGCCGATCTCCTGGCCGTCCAGGAACTCCTGAATCATAAGCCCGTCGCCCTGGGCGAGCATAAGGTCGAGGTAGTCGGCGTCCGAGACCTTGGAGATGGCGAGACTCGCGCTGCCCCTAGCGGGCTTCACGAACACGGGGAACCCGACCTCGCCACAGTCGTGGGCTCGGTGGAACTCGCCGCGATCCATCCAGGAGCGTGCGCAGCGGTAGCCGTGGGAGGAGAGCCACTTGAACATCTCGAACTTGTCGAGCGCGAGCTCACAGAGGTCGTAGGAGGATCCGATGACCGTGGTCCCCACGGCCTCGAAACGGCCTGCGTTCTTCGCGAGCAGGGAGAGCTCGGGGTCGATGAGGGAGAGAACACCTTTGACGTCGTAGTCTCTGCAGATCTCGAGTATGACGTCGAGGTATCCCTCGTCGGTCATACGCGGTACGATGAAGTGCTCGTCGGCCTCGTAGATGGCGGGCGCGTACTCGCTCATGTCGGTAGCGAGTACCCTGCCTCGGCCCGCGAGCGAGCGCTTGAAGTACTGCACGACCTTGTCGCGCGTTCCCGCGCTCAGGATGAGGATGTTGGTTCCGTTACTCATCAGCTGCTTTCCCCCTTGTGATCTCGCGGGACCTGATTTCCGCGAAGTTGCCTTCAGTTGCGGCTGTGTTGTCCGAGACGTCGCTGCGGCTCAGCGCCTTGCCGATCGTCCTCAGGAAGATGTGAACGTCATTGGCGAGGTTGATGCTCTCCACATACTCAGCGTCGAGCTCGAAACGCTCGCCCCACTTGAGGGAGTTGCGCCCGTTGACCTGCGCGAGCCCGGTGAGACCGGGCCGCACGCAATGACGGAGTCTCTCGCGGTCGTTGTAGTAGGGCAGGTACTCGACTAGAAGCGGCCTTGGCCCGATGATCGCCATGTCACCCCTGACGATGTTGAACACCTCGGGCAGTTCGTCCAGGCTCGTGGAGCGCAGGGCGCGGCCGAACTTCGTCAGGCGCCGCTCGTCGGGCAGCAGGTTTCCGTCGGCGTCGCGCTCGTCGGTCATCGTGCGAAACTTATATAGGTTGAACACTTTCTCGTCGCGGCCGGGACGCGGCTGGCGGAACAGCACAGGGCTGCCCAATTTTACGCGCACCAGAATTGCCACGATCGCCAGTACCCACCAGAAGAGAATGAGCAGGACAAGAGACAGGCACAGGTCAATGACTCGTTTGCCATATCGCTGATAGAACGTCTCGTTACCAAGCCTACTCAAAACAACGCCTAATAACTTCGATGATTACGTCCTGCTGCTCGGGAGTCATCTTGTTGTCGGAGGGCAGGCAGAGACCACGATGGAAGATGTCAGCGCCCACATCCAAAGGCAAGCCATCTGCGCCCGTTGCACCGCCGGAAATATACGCATTGGTCTTAGCTCGACCATTGCCCTCGCGCGTTACGAAAGCATTCATGCGATAAATAGGCTGCATATGCATGGGCTTCCAAATGGGACGGCCCTCGGCATTGATGGCGGCAATAGCCTCAAGAATCTCGGTGGGGCAGCTCTTTCCAGGTTCGCTTACGTAAAGCGCCTCACTTTCGCCACGAACCTGCTTGCACATCGCATCGGGCTCAATCAGCATACAAGAAAGCCAGAAGTTCGGCTCACAAACGTTAGGGTCGTAGGGGTTCATGCAAACCGGCAGACCCTTGAAGCCCTCTTTATAACGCTTATAAATAGCCTTCTTTTGGGCAATATGCTCCTCCAGATACGGAATCTGGCCACGCACGACACCGGCAATCACATTGCTCATGCGATAGTTGTAACCCAGCTCCTCGTGCTGGTACCACGGAGCAGCTTCGCGCGACTGGGTCGACCATTTGCGCGCTTTATCGGCTGCCTCTTTGCTGTCCGTCAAAAGCATGCCGCCAGCGGAACCGGTAATTATCTTATTGCCGTTAAAGCTAATGGCGCTGATGTTACCAAACGTACCAGTCTGACGACCCTTATACGTAGCGCCAAGTGACTCAGCAGCATCCTCAACAAGGACAGCCCCGTGCGCATCACAAATTGAACGAAGCTCATCGACTTTGCCAGGCGTTCCGTAAAGATGCGCCGCCACAACGACCTTTGCAGTCGGATGCAGTTCAAAGGCCTTTTCAAGAGCGACGGGATCCATATTCCAAGTGTCACACTCGGTATCGATAAAAACGGGAACACCGCCTTCATAAACAACTGGGTTCACCGTAGCGTCAAACGTCATGTCACTGCATAACACTTCATCTCCGGGCTTGATGCCAGCGAGTTTCATGGCAAGATGCAGCGCTGAAGTACCACAAGAAAGGGCAACGGCATAGCCGCAACCAATCTTCTCGGACATTTGGCGCTCGACTTCGTTGATATTCTCCCCTACCGTCGACATCCAGTTAGTCTCATATGCCTCGGTAATGTATTTGAGCTCATCGCCGTGCATGGTCGGCGAGCTAAGCCAAACTTTATTCTCGAAGGGTTTAATGTCCATCTTGGCTCCTTGTCCCTAATCGTTAAACTGCGGATGATACGTAGGTACAACCTCGGCGAGAACGGACTTGACCGTGTCGTTATCCTTGTCGAGGCAGTCGTGAAGCTTCTCGAGCTTGTCTTTAATCTCTTCCATCTTGTCGGCCTCTGCCGTGGAAATGCGAATCTCAGAATGCTCAGTGGGCAGGAGCTGCTCATTGTCCATAAGGAGCTCCTCGTACATCTTTTCGCCAGGACGCAGACCGACTTCTTTGATCTGGATATCTTTTCCAGGCTTAAGACCGCTCAGCGTAATAAGGTTGATGGCAAGGTCGTAGATCTTGACCGGCTCACCCATGTCCAATACAAAAATCTCGCCGCCATGCGCCAAAGCGCCGGCAGTAATGACAAGCTTGCTAGCCTCCGGGATGGTCATGAAGTAACGCGTGATGTCCTTGTGCGTAATGGTGATAGGGCCGCCCTCGCGAAGCTGACGCTTAAACAGCGGGATAACCGATCCATGACTACCCAGAACATTGCCAAAGCGAACAGCCGTAAAAATGGTCTCGCTGTTGGCCGCATAATACTGAACGATCATCTCGTCCATACGCTTGGTGGCGCCCATTACATTTGTAGGATTAACGGCCTTATCGGTAGAAATCTGCACATAGTGGCTGCACTGGTACTTGTTGGCAAGGCGTACGACATTGAGCGTGCCAAAGACGTTATTCTCGATTGCCTCGCGGGCGTTGTGTTCCATAAGAGGAACGTGTTTGTGGGCTGCAGCGTGGAAAACAACTTGAGGATGGTACTTCTCAAAGACCTTGGTAATCGCTGGGAGATGCGTTATGGAGCCGATATAGACTTGAATATCAGTGCCTTGATCATGAGCGGTCTTGATGATGTCGTGATACAGCTCGTAGGTAGTGTTCTCGTAAATGTCGAACAACACGATTTGCGCAGGCTTTGCCGGAAGCAGCTGACGTACAAGCTCTGAGCCAATAGATCCGCCGCCGCCCGTGACCAAAATGCGCTTACCAGTAACGTAGCCCATCTGGTTAAGGTCAAGCGACTTCTCCTCGCGAGAAAGCAAGTCACTGATCTCGACCTCACGAAGGGCAACCCTGCCTACACCATCCTGCGGAATATCGCGGACATTGGGAAGTGTGAGGACCCTAAGACCTGTCTTCATGCACAGGTCAAAGATACGCTGACGCTCTTCATGCGTGGCACTCGGAATTGCCACGACAATCTGTTCTGCTTCACAATCGTGCGCAATAGTAGGAATATCGGCACAAGTACCGCAGACCTTAACGTCATGAATACGCTGGTTTTGCTTGTTGGGGTCATCGTCGACAACGGCAACTGGATCACCGACCATATCGGGGTCTCCGTTGAGCATACGTTTGATGGAAAGAGAGCCGGTCTCCCCCGCTCCTACGATGAGCGTACGCGGAAGATGCGCATCGGAATTGCTTTTAAAGCGCCAGAGCTGACTGCCGTACATAGCGCGGATACCAAAACGGCCACCACCGCAGATGATGACCAAAATGGCCCAAGCCATGACATCCTCGCGAAGTGACATGCCTTTGCCAAAAATCACGTTGAAGATAACGTCGCCAATTACTGAGCCTACCGTTACAGCAGCAACAATACGTCCAGCCTCAGATATGCTCGCATAGCGCCACAGGCTGCTATACATGTGGAAAAACCAAAAAACGATGACGTTGATAACCGCGAGCACAGCAATTGCTGGACATGCACCGGCAGCTCCGCTAAAAGTTGCCCAATGCTGCGTTCCCCACGATGCAATAAACACCGCGAAAAAGGTCGCAGCAAAGTCATAGACCATCAGCGCGTACGGTTCGAAGGCACTCAACTTTCCCTTTTGCTTTGCGCTCTTGGATTCAGTGTTCAAAATAAGTTCTTCTCTTCCCTATTTGTACCGTTGCCTACGTCCCCGCCCCCGGGGATCCTCCCTGTTCCTTTAAACGGTCGCCTGCACTTAGGCGATCGCCTTTTTAGGGTTTCGCATTGTGCGCTGCTCGGCTGAAAGCACAGCGAGGCCAACGCGGGTGGTTACGCGTCGGCCGCACAGGTCAAGCTCCAAATAAGCAGTGCTCTTGCGTCTGTTAATGGTTTTGATAAGGCCTTCGTGGCCCAGCAGCGGGCCTGCCGTCACTACGACCTGGTCGCCGTCTTTTAGAGCCTCGCTCATGGACACTACGCGGTCTCCCCTATGCGTAAAGCCGCCAATAAGCTGGACCTCATCTTTTGCCAGCGGCACAAACTGACCGTCCTGGGATAACACCCGGGCAAAGTCGTCCATGCGTAGCAGGTACTGTTGCACGGTACGGGGATCTGCCGTATCGCAGATAAGATAACCGGGAAAGAGCGGCTTGGTCGTGTTGACCCATTCGCCGTGCACCTTAATCTAGGTTTGAAATTGGGGATAAAAGAGCTCCTGCATGGCACCAACCGGCACCATGCGCTCGATGCGCTCGCGCATTACGTCTTCGCGACCGTTAATGACCTGGATCACATACCACACGAGCACCACCCCCCTTGCTGTCTTACGTGCGGCTCACGGGGTTTGGGTATGGCTTCGCCAGGGCGCTTGTGCGCGAAGGCGCTCCATATTCAAACCCTGAGCCCAGTTAGACAAGCACGTGGCTCTGCCCCACCGTGAACGGTATGTAAAAGTGCAGTTGCTAGAGACGCGGAAGTGTATCGCAAAAATGACCGCGTCCCCAGCTGGCTGCGCGCGATCCAGTCAAGCGGGAACAAAACTGGACCACGCGCAAACAGCTGTAGGACTGCTACGCTTTGTCATAAAATAACGAATCGAAAGAACAGCCTGCACATAGACAAGAACAGATACATTCGATGCGATACGCATGACGACGCTATTTGAGCTCGTGGTTTTTCTGGCACCGCCGTTACAGCCGGATGCTGATCTGCCCCGTGCTTCGCGACCGGTTAAGCCGTGAGCGCAGTTGAACCCATGTAACGATAGATATCCTAGCACAAGGCGGCTAGAAACCGATTTAGGCCGCGCGCGGCAACATATCGTTCATTTGCAGTGCTTAAGGGGGTTATTTTGCAAACTTGTTCACATTGACGCAGGTTTATGCAGGTGCGGCTGTTGACACGCACCGCCCGAGCCACAACGCTGACGACGTGAAATTCAAAAAGGAATTATGTTGGGTTAACAAACTATGTACAGAAATGGGAAATAAATTGCGCAACTTTTTTGGGTATGGGTGTTGGTGTGGCGTCACTTTGATTTGCGCGGTGATTGTATATGAAAAAAGCCTCCGGTTTCCCGGAGGCTTTGCATTCACGGTGGTGGAGACGAGGGGGATCGAACCCCTGACCTCTTGACTGCCAGTCAAGCGCTCTCCCAGCTGAGCTACGCCCCCGTGACGAGGTAGTACTATAGGGGAAGATTCTTAGTTGTGCAAGAAGTTTTTTGGGTTGATCTTCTTACTTACGGGTTTTCCTGGGACGGGGCAGAAATAATCACTCTTCGAGCGATTATTTCTATCCACCGTCCCGATAAAACCCTGATGGGACGGTTAAACACTTGCTAGGCGATTATTTCTGCACCGTCCCGATAAAACCCTGATCTTATGGCCCTTACTTGTAGAGGTACGCGACGGAGGTGCCGGTGTGGACTTGGATCGTGGCTGTTGACCTGACGACGTTGCTAATGCCCGTGTCGGCCAACAGGCCCAGGGCGCTGTGATCTAGCTCCCATTCTAGACCGCGTTCGCTTACGACCGTCTCTGGGGCGATGGCGATGATGGAGAAGGTTTTACCCTCGGCGCCCTCAATGGTCCAGGTCTCGTCCTGGTGCAGGATTCTGGCCGTCACTTCGTCTTCTTCGATCCAGACGGGGGCGTCCGCATAGCTTGCCAGTAGCCCTAGCACAGACAGGGCCATATCCGGACGGCCGCCGGTGGCGCAGGTCGCAACCACTTCGGCACCCGGCCAGCGACGGCGGACGGAATCGAGCGCCAACGCCAGATCGGTATAGTCCTTATAGGGGTCGTGACGCTCTACCTCAAAGGCTTCGGCGGTATCGACCAACGCGCGACCTGTGTCACTCACCGTGTCGGCATCTCCCACATACACGTCGCAGCAAAGTCCCGCACCAAGCAGCGCGTCGAGCCCGCGGTCCACGGCGACAACGTGGTCGCACTCCCTCGCCAGCTGACGTAGCAGATCCGCGCTCGCCACCACGGGCGAGCCACACACCACTAATACCTTGCAAGCCACAGCTCTCGCCTATCCTTCAAACGCAAGCACGCGGGGCAAATCCAGATCCTCATAGCTATCGATAAAGATCTCGCAGTTATCACGAACCTCGTTGCGCTCCATACGGCCGTGCGGGTCATAAATACCCACACGCTTAAAGCCAGCGACCCCGGAGCTCTTAAGGCCAAAGACGGCGTCCTCAAACACCCACGCGCGCTCAAACTGGTGCCCATGGCGCTTCTCCAGACGACGCAGCGCCAGTTCGTACACGTCAGGGAACTGCTTGGAGCGCCCCGCCTCGCCCGTGGTGGTCACAAACTCCATGTAGGCATCGAGACCAGCGCCCGCAAGCGCAGACGCAACCAGCTCGGCCGGCGTGGACGTGGCCACGCACATGGCAATGCCGGCCTCCTGCGCCTGCTCCAAAAATGCCAGGAGCCCCTCGCGCGGCGGCACCTTGGAGTAGCCATCAATTAGGATGTCGCTCAACTCGCGGTAGAGCTCCTCGCCATTTTCGCCAATGCCCCAGGTGTCGTGGTAGGCCTGGCACTCGTCCTCGAGCGACAAATGCTCAAACTGGGCAAAATCGTCGACCGTCACGTCAACTCCGTGGCGGTGCAATAACTCGGGCTGGGCATAGGCCCAAACGGGGGTGCTATTAACCAGCGTGCCGTCGCAATCGAAAATAAAAGCAACACTTGGGGCAGCGATGTGGTCCATAAACAAGCCTTTCGATGTCAAAGGGTAAACAACCTGCTAAAAACGTTTTACCAAACGTCAACCTAACAATCTAGAAACGCTAATTGGTAAAACTGTCAAGAGATTTACCACGGCAATTCTGCAAGTGGTATAAACATGGCGCTTACCGATTAAACGCGCCCGCAAATCCTCTTTCGTCCATAAAAGTAACGTACAGGTGTTATCGTAGTTTTTACCGAAAGTTCCACCGAGCACGCGAGGTGGAACGAATCATAGAACTATCGCCGTCCCTTCGATTCGTGCAGCCTTGGACCTTTCGCATCTAGTCACCAAGGCAACACGCTGCCGCGTCATGATGGGATCAAACGTGAGCGATAAAAAGCTAAAGCCAGCAACCAAAAAGCCTGCTACCCGTAAAGCCGCCCCGCATGCGCCGGAGCTCACCAAAGACGATGTCTATCTGTTTGGCATCGGTACGTGGGAGCGCAGCTGGGAAAAGATGGGCGCGCACCCCGACACGCAGAACCGTACGCGCGGCTGGCGTTTTTGCGTTTGGGCGCCCGACGTAAAGAGCGTTCACGTCATTGGCGAATTTAACGACTGGGATGAGCAGGCCAACCCGCTGGTGCCCGTGCATACGAGCTCTATTTGGGAAGGCTTTATTCCTGGTGCCGAGCAAAGTCAGCTCTATAAGTACCTCATTGAGACCAACGAGGGCGAAAAGCTCTACAAGGCCGATCCGTATGCCTTTAAGGCCGAGTGCCCTCCGGGTACCGCCAGCGTGCTGTGGACCCTCGATGGCTACCAGTGGAACGACGCCGCATGGCTCAAGCGCCGCGCCAGCCACAACCACATGTCGCAGCCGCTCAACATCTACGAGGTGCATATTGGCTCGTGGAAGCGCCACGGCGACGCGCCGCAGGGCGAGCCCGACGAGTACGGCAACTACCCCGGCCCCATGGATCCTTTCCCCGCGCAGCGTGGCGAGTTCTACACCTACGACGACCTGTCGGTGGAGCTCGTGGACTACGTGCGAGATATGGGCTATACGCATATCGAGGTCATGCCGCTTATGGAGCATCCCTTCGATGGCTCCTGGGGCTACCAGACGACCGGCTACTACGCCGCCACGTCGCGCTACGGCAACCCGCAGCAGCTCATGCACTTTATCGATGCATGCCACGAGGCGGGAATCGGCGTGATCATGGACTGGGTACCCGGCGGTTTTTGCGCCGACTCCCACGGTCTTGCTACCTTTAACGGCCACATGCTGTTTGAGCACGAGATTCACCCCAACTGGGGCACACACAAGTTTGACTTCGCCCGCGGCGAGGTCCGCTCCTTCCTGGTCTCCAACGTGCTGTACTGGCTCGAGAACTTCCACGTGGACGGCATTCGCATGGACGGCGTGTCCAGCATGCTGTACCTCAATTTTGGCATCGACGATCCCGGCCAAAAGAAGTTCAACAAGTACGGTACCGAGGAGGATCTGGACGCCAGCGCGTTTATCCGTCAGGTCAACTGCGCCGTAGAGGCACACTATCCCGACGTGATGATGATGGCCGAGGAGTCCACCGCGTGGCCGCTCGTGACCTATCCGCCGCAGGACGGCGGCCTGGGCTTCCACTACAAGTGGGACATGGGCTGGATGAACGACACCCTGCACTACATGCAGACCGATTTTCCGTGGCGCCCCGGCAACCACGGCCTGCTCACGTTCTCCATCATGTACGCCTTTACCGAGAACTTCATCTGCCCGCTGAGCCACGACGAGGTCGTGCACGGCAAGTGCTCGCTCATCGGTCGCATGCCGGGCGACTGGTGGCGCCAGTTTGCCGGTCTGCGCACGCTGGCCTTCTACCAGATGACGCACCCCGGTGCCAAGCTCAACTTTATGGGCAACGAGATCGGTCAGTTTATTGAGTGGCGCTACTACGAGTCCATCCAGTGGTTCCTGACCGAGGAGTACGAGACCCACCGTCATCATCAGGCGTTTATCAAGGCGCTCAACCACCTGTACACCGCCGAGCCCGCCCTGTACGAGCGCGGCTACACCGACGACGGCTTTACCTGGATCGACGCGGATAACTCCAAGCAGTCCATCGTGAGCTTTGTGCGTCAGGGCGAGGACGTCGATGACGACCTGGTGATCCTGATCAACTTTGATCCGGCGAGCTACGAGAGCTTCCGCGTGGGCGTGCCGCGCGAGGGCGACTGGGAGGTCATCTTTGATTCCGACCGTCCCGAGTTCGGTGGCAGCGGATACGCCGGTGAGGAGCCCTACACCTGCTCGAGCGAGCCCTATCCCTGGAACGGGCAGATGGACTCTATTGAGATTAAGGTGCCCGGCCTGGCAGGTGTGGTGCTCAAGCGCCGCGGTCCCAGTAGCTACAAGCCGCCCGTGGTTGAGGAGCCCAAAAAGGCGACGCGCAAGCGTACTTCCTCGGTGAAGCCCAAGCCCGCGGCTGCCAAGAACGCTCCGGCTAAGACGAAGGCTGCCAAGTCTGCTGCCAAGGCTTTGGCCAAGTCCAGCACGGCCAAAAAGGCAGCAACTAAAAAGGCTGCTCCCAAGGCCAAGGCAGCTGCTGTTAAGGCTCCTGCCAAGAAAGCGTAACAAAAGCGTTACCACTGCAATTACCCGCCCCGCGGGGGCGTAGGATACAAGTCATAACCGTTCCGGGAGAAACATCCCCGGGGGAAAGGAACGTATGAATAAGATCTTCGACAACAAGCAGGAGTTTACCGAGCTCTATCGCGATGCCGTCATGAGCATCAGCGGCAAGGGCGTCGAAGCCGCCAGCGACCTGGACCGCTTTAACGCCCTGGCCAAGCTCGTGGCCGAGAAGGCACGCACCGTTGCCACCAAGAGTGACGCCCGCGTCACCGCCGAGGGCAAGAAGCGCGTGTACTACTTCTCGATCGAGTTTTTGATCGGCCGCCTGCTCGACAACTACCTGCTCAACTTTGGCGTGCGCGACATGGTCGCCGAGGCGCTCGACGACATGGGCTTCGACCTGTCCGTCATCGAAAACCAGGAGCCCGATCCGGCGCTGGGCAACGGTGGCCTGGGCCGTCTGGCCGCATGCTTCCTGGATTCCATGGCAGCCGAAGGCATTGCCGGCTACGGTAACGGCATGCGCTACCGCTACGGCCTGTTTAAGCAGGAGATCGTCAACGGCAGCCAGGTCGAGGCCACCGACGAGTGGCTCACCCACGGCTATCCCTGGGAGGTCCGTCGTCAGGACAAGGCCGTGACCATTAAGTTTGGTGGCCATGTTGAGGGCTTTGAGGAGAACGGCCGCACGTTCTACCGCACGGTGGACACGCAGGATATCCTGGCCGTTCCCTATGACATCCCCGTTGTGGGCTATGCCGGCGAGACCGTCAACAAGCTGCGCGTCTGGGCCGCCGAGCCGGTTGAGGAGCACTTTGACCTTGAGGCCTTCAACCGCGGCGACTATGCCCTGGCCGACGCCGAGCGCGCCGAGGCCGAGGCCATCAGCGCCATCCTCTACCCCAACGACGCCGGCGAGCACGGCCGTCTGCTGCGCCTGAAGCAGGAGTACCTGTTTGTCTCGGCCGGCATCTACAGCCTGCTCGACACCTTTGAGAAGGAGCACGGCGAGAACTGGGACCTGCTGCCGCAGTTTGTGGCCATCCACACCAACGACACGCACCCCGCCATGTGCGGCCCCGAGCTCATGCGCATCCTCATCGACGAGAAGAAGCTCGAGTGGGACGACGCCTGGAACATCGTGACGCAGGTCGTGAGCTACACCAACCACACCATCCTGCCCGAGGCCTTGGAGAAGTGGCCCATCGGCACGTTCTCCAAGCTCCTCCCCCGCGTGTATCAGATCATCGATGAGATCAGCCGTCGTTGGCACGAGTCGTTCGACACCACCCAGGAGGGCTGGCAGGAGCGTTTGCGCCAGACCGCCATTCTATGGGACGGCGAGATTCGCATGGCCAACCTGTCCGTGATCTGCAGCCACAGCGTCAACGGCGTGGCCAAGATTCACTCCGACATCATCAAGAACATCGTGCTCAAGGACTTCTATGCCCTGACGCCCGAAAAGTTCAACAACAAGACCAACGGCATCTCGCACCGTCGCTTCTTTGCCGAGGCCAACCCCACCTACGCCAAGCTCGTGACCGAGGCCATTGGCGACGGCTGGCTGAAGGACGCCTTTGAGCTGGAGAAGCTCAAGGAGTTTAAGGACGACACCGAGTTCCTTAAGGCCGTGGGTGCCTCCAAGCGCGCCAACAAGGAGCGTCTTGCTGCCTACGTCAAGGCCGAGACCGGTCTGGTCATTGACCCCAACACCGTCTTCGATGTTCAGGTAAAGCGCTTCCACGCCTACAAGCGCCAGCTCATGAACATCATGAAGGTGATGGACATCTACAACCGTCGAATCGCCGATCCCAACTTCCACGTGACGCCGACGACCTTCATCTTCAGCGGCAAGGCTGCCTCAAGCTACACCTTTGCCAAGGAGACTATCCGCCTGATCAACTCGGTGGCCGAGGTCATCAACAACGACCCGCGCGTCAACGAGGTCATGAAGGTCTGCTTTATCCCCAACTTCCGCGTGAGCAACGCCCAACTCATCTACCCTGCCGCCGAGATCTCGGAGCAGATCTCCACGGCCGGCAAGGAGGCCTCGGGCACGTCCAACATGAAGCTCATGATGAACGGCGCCATTACGCTGGGCACCCTCGACGGCGCGAACATAGAGATCGCCAACCTGGCCGGCCGCGAGAACGAGGCCATCTTTGGCCTGACCGCTCCCGAGGTCGAGCAGCTCTGGGCATCGAACAGCTACTTTGCGTGGTATACGCTCAACAACGATCGCGACCGTCTGGGCCGCGTGATGGACGAGCTCAAGGACAACACCTTTGCGGGTCTTTCGGGCAACTTCGAGAGCATCTACAACGAGCTCATGAACAACAACGACCCCGACCTGGTCATGGCAGACTTCCGCAGCTACGTGGATGCATGGGAGAAGCTCACCGGTAGCTATGGCGACCAAGAGACCTGGAACCGCAAGGCCCTGCTCAACACCGCCTCGAGCGGCTGGTTCTCGAGCGACCGCACCATTCGCGAGTACCGCGACGAGATCTGGCACGCGTAAAGGCGCACGAGCTCCCCTATGCCAGCACGGCATTACTCGACGGGCGTGACGTTGCGCCGCGCCCGTCGCTAATGGGTTTAGGAACATTGATGACAGAAGGAGAAATCGATGAGTAAGAAAGAATGCATCGCGATGCTCCTCGCAGGAGGACAGGGCAGCCGATTGGGGGCACTCACCCAAAAGATCGCTAAGCCGGCGGTTAGCTTTGGTGGCAAGTTCCGCATTATCGACTTTTCGCTGTCCAACTGCTCAAACTCGGGCATCGACACGGTGGGCGTTCTGACGCAGTATCGCCCCTACCTGCTGCATGCCTACGTGGGCTCCGGCGAGGCGTGGGATCTGGACAGCCGCGACGGCGGCGTGTCGATCCTTCCGCCGTACGAGACGCAGACCGGTGGCGCCTGGTATGCGGGCACGGCCGACGCCATTACGCAGAACCTCGACTACATCAAGGCCAACGATCCCAAGTACGTCCTGATTCTTTCGGGCGATCACCTGTATCGCATGGACTACCGCAAAATGCTCAAGACGCACATTGAGAACAACGCCGACCTCACGGTGAGCGTTATGCCCGTGCCGTGGGAGGAGGCCAGCCGCTTTGGCATCCTGACCACCGACCCCGAGGACGGCCGCATCACCAAGTTCACCGAGAAGCCCGAGAAGCCCGATTCGAACCTCGCGTCCATGGGCATCTACATCTTCTCGGCCGACGTGCTGATCGAGGCACTCGAGGAGGACGCTCTGGACCAGCGCTCGAGCCACGACTTTGGCAAGGACATCATCCCCAAGCTGCTCGGCGAGGGCAAGCGCCTGTACAGCTACGAGTTCCACGGCTTTTGGAAGGACGTCGGCACCATCGCCAGCTTCCACGAGACCTCGATGGACCTGCTGGGCAACAACCCCGAGTTCGATCTGTTCGACAAGCACTTCCCCATCATGTCCAACATCACCACGCGTCCGCCGCACTACATTGGCCCGGACGGCCGCCTGGACGACTGCCTGGTCTCCAACGGCTGCAAGATCTACGGCACCGCTCGCCACTCAATCCTTTCGACCGATGTCATCATCGAGGAGCGCGCCGTGGTCGAGGACTCCGTGCTGCTGCCGGGTGCGCACGTTAAGAGCGGCGCGCACATCTGCCGCGCTATTTTGGGCGAGAACTCCACGGTCGAAGAGGGCGTGAAGCTCGGCTCTGTCGATACCACCAAGGATACGGCCGTCGTTGGAAATGACGTCGTTATCGGGAAGGGGGAATGATCCGATGATCAATCGCAAGGCCATCGGTTATATCACCGCTAACTACTCTTCGAGCTACGGCAGCGTCCTGCTCAAGGACCGCCCCATCGCGTCCGTTCCCTTTTTGGGCCGCTACCGCCTGATCGACTTCCCGCTGTCCAACATGATGAATGCCGGCATTAAGACCGTCGGCGTCGTCATGCCGGGCAACTACCGCTCGCTAATCGACCACGTGGGCTCGGGCAAGGATTGGGGCCTGGACCGCAAGAAGGGCGGCCTGTTCATGGTGCCCGGCAACGCGTATGGCACCACCAAGGGCGGCATGCGCTTCCTGCTGCGCGACATCATCTCCAACAAGACGCTGTTCCAGCGCTCGGACAAGCCCTATGTTGTGATGATGGGCACCAACATCATCTTTAATATGGACCTCAACACCATCATCGACGCGCACGAGAACTCCGGTGCCCAGATGACCGTGGTGTACTGCAAGGCCACGCGCAACGTCGACGACGAGACCAAACTCGAGATTAACGAGAACGGCCGCCTGACGGGCGTGAGCGCCGGCGTCGTGTACGGCGACAACGCCTCTATGGACTGCTGCATCGTCAACCGCGAGACGCTGCTCGAGATTATCGACCACTACCAGGCCGCCGACTATCTGGACCTGCTCGAGGCACTCCAGGGCGACTTTGGCAACATCGACGTGTGCAGCTACGAGTACAAGGGCGAGGTCGTGGGCGTGTTTAGCGAGAAGTCGCTGTACCGCCGCAGCATGGACCTGCTCGACCAGACCGTGGCCGATCAGCTCTTTGACCCCGAGCGCCCGATCCTGACCAAGGCTCACGACGTGCCGCCTTCGCGCTATGCGACCGGCAGCCACGCGTGCAACTCGATCATCTCGGCCGGCTGCATCATCAAAGGCACCGTGCGCAACTCGATCCTGTCGCGCGGCGTCGTGGTCGAGGAAGGCGCTTCGGTGACCAACTCGATCATCAACCAGAGCTGCATCATCAAGAGCGGCGCACGCGTTGAGAATGCCATCCTGGATAAGAACAACGTGGTCCCCACCAATACCGAGCTTCGCGGCACGCCCGAGAACATTCTGGTGCTGGGCAAGGCTCCGTTAACTTCCGACACCACCATCGTGCGTTAACGTTGGCACCGCAACATCGCTCGTAACATGTAGAATAGCCGCCCGGTTAGCGCCAGGCGGCTATTCTCGAATTACAACATGGGAGACAATATGGCAGAAACCAGCAAAAAGATGCAGATCGTGTTTGCCTCGGCCGAGTGCGCACCGTTTGTTAAGACCGGTGGCCTCGGCGACGTGGCGGGCTCGCTGCCTGCGGCACTCGTGCGCGCCGGCGCCGAGGTTATCGTGATGGTGCCCAAGTACGCCACCATCAAGGACGAGTACAAGGCGCAGATGGAGCACTTCTCCGACTTTTACGTGAGCCTGGGCTGGCGCAATGAGTACTGTGGACTCGAGAAGCTCGAGCACGACGGCGTCACCTATATGTTCATCGACAACGAGCGCTACTTTGCGCGCGACTATCCGTACGGCTTCTTTGACGACGGCGAGCGTTTTGCGTTCTTCTCCAAGGCCATCACCGAGAGCCTGCAGCACCTGCCGGCCGGCTTTGAGTGCGACATCCTGCATTGCAACGACTGGCAGACGGCACTGGCACCAGTGTTCTTACGCGAGTTCTACCAGGGCCTGCCGCTGTACGACCGCGTCAAGACCGTGTTCTCGATCCACAACGTGGCGTTCCAGGGCCAGTTTAGCGACACCGTGATGGAGGACATCCTGGGTGTGGCGCATATTCCGGCGGCCGCCTCGCAGCTGCGCTGCGACGCCTGCAGCATCAACTACATGCTGGGCGCGCTGCACTATGCCGACGCCATCACAACGGTGAGCCCCACCTATGCGGGCGAGATCCAGACACCCGAGTTTGGCGAGGGCCTGGACGGCGTGCTGCGCGAGCGTTCCTACGCGCTGCAGGGCATTTTGAATGGCATTGACGTGGCGGGCTTTGACCCGGCAACCGACAAGCGCATTGCCGCCAACTACACGATTGACGATCGTTCCGGCAAGGCCGTGTGCAAGGCCAAGCTGCAGGAAGAGCTAGGCCTCGAGGTTCGCGACGACCGCCCGCTTATGGTGATGGTTACTCGCCTGACGCGCCAGAAGGGCATGGACCTGGTCATGTACGCGCTCGACCGCATCCTGTCCGGCGGCGTTCAGGTGGCCGTGCTGGGCACAGGCGACCGCGACTACGAGGACGGCCTGCGCTACTTCCAGGACAAGTACCCTGGCACCATGGCCGCGCGCATCGAATTCGATCCGGCACTGTCGCAGCGTATGTACGCCGCCGCCGACATGTTCCTGATGCCTTCGAAGTTTGAGCCCTGCGGTCTGTCGCAGATCATCGCCATGCGCTACGGCACCCTGCCAATCGTGCGCGAGACCGGTGGCTTGAAGGACACCGTTATCCCGTATAACGAGTTTACCGGCGAGGGTACGGGCTTCTCGTTTAGCAACTTTAATGGCGACGAGATGGGCGACGCGGTCTTCCGCGCGGCGCGCCTGTTCTGGGATAACCGCGACGCTTGGAACCAGCTGGTCACGCAGGCCATGAGCCAGGACTTTAGCTGGACGCGCTCGGCCGACAAGTATCTGGACCTGTACTTCTTTATGCACCCGGAGATTGAGAGGCCGGCGGCTGTGGAGGCTGCTGCGGCTGTGGAGAAGCCGGTTGCCGCTGAGGCCGAGCCTGCGGCGCCCGTTAAGGAGTCCGCTGCCGCCGAGGAGCCCAAGGCCGAGGAGAAGCCGGCGGCCGAGGCCGAAGTTAAGCCCGACGCGAAGCCTGCCGCCAAGAAGACGACGGCCCGCAAGACGACGGCTAAGAAGGCCACGACCACGAAGGCCGCTGCTAGCAAGACTAGCGCCGCTAAGGCAACTACTGCCAAGGCATCGACTACGCGCAAGCGTACGACCGCCGCTGCCAAAAAGGCCGCCGAGGCCGAGGTCGCTCCCGAGGTAAAGGCCGAGCCCGCGGCAAAGGCTCCGGCCAAGACCGCTGCCAAGAAGACGACCGCGACCAAGACCACGACCGCTAAGAAGGCCACGGCTGCGAAGTCGACGACGACCAAGGCTGCTACGACGAAAGCCGCCGCGAAGACGACCCCGAAGGCCGCTGCAAAGCCCGCCGCCAAGGTCGAGGAGGCGCCCTCCGAGCCCAAGGCCGAGGCGGCTGTCGAGGCAAAGCCGGCCGCCAAGACCACCACGCGCAAGCGCTCTACGACGACGGCCAAGAAGACCACGACCAAGGCTGCAGCTCCCAAGGCAGAGGCTAAGGCCGAGGACAAGCCCGCAGTAAAGGCCGAGCCGGCACCGAAGGCCGCCGAGGTCAAGACCGCTTCGAAGGCTACGGCAAAGACCGAGCCCGCCAAGGAGGCCCCGGTCTCCCCCGCCGCTCCAGCCGAGGAAAAGGCCCCGACCAAGAAGACCTCCGTCCGCAAGGCAACGGCCACCCGCAAGCGCCGCTAGTCCGGACGATTAAAACTTAATCCTCAAAGCAAAAGAGGGCGCCCCAACCAGGCACCCTCTTTTGCGTTGAACTTCTCTATTAAAAAATGGCCGGTTTACTACGACAAAATGGCTCCGGCCGACCACGGAGAGTATTCTATGAAATTGGCAACGCTTCTACCTGCGGTTTTAATATCAACATAATGACCGTGGTTGAGATCATCCAATTCATCGTAGTAAACCGAAGTGCTTTTGTTTGGCTACAAATGTATCGGTATAGACGTTTATAAATATCGCCATAATTTGGGTGGTAAAACGATTTTCTAGGACAACCGTTCGCCGATGGTAAACGGATGTTGTTTATACAGCCTGTGTACAACAGATATACTTACATTCTGTGCGTAAAGCCCATGGCCCGCAGGCCGTGATTCTATTGAACTGGACCGTATTATGAGATTGATTCACAACAGCCGTCTGCCGCAGTTTCGCATTCCATTTGGCGCTGTGACCACTGGAACTTCCGTTTCGCTCTCGGTGATTTTGGAGGATGCCGACCCCAACCAGGCAACGCTTACCCTGCGTACCTGGGTCGATGAAATCGGTGAGTCTCTGTATCCCATGACGCACGAGGGCGACGGTATATTTACCGTAGAGCTTGAGTGCACCGAACCCTGCCTTGTGTGGTACAGCTTTATATGCAATATCGAAGGTCAGCCCGAGGTCCGCCTGGGCGCGCCGCAAGGCCGCACGGGCGGCGAGGGCGTAACCTACGACTACGCCGAGGTTCCGTCCTTCCAGATTACCGTCTACAAGCACCGCGAGAACCGTCCCACTTGGTACGAGCGCGGTATGGTCTACCAGATTTTCCCCGACCGCTATGCCCGCGACGAAAACTGGCGCGAGCGCACGCTTGCCGAGGTCGAAAAACCGCGCAACGGAATCCAGCGCCGCATGGTCGAGGACTGGAACGAACCGCCCGAGTACGAGCGTGCCGAGGACGGCTCCATCAAGACCTGGGATTTTTACGGCGGCTCGCTCAAGGGTATCCAAAATGACCTGCCCCGCATTGCCGAGCTAGGCTTTACGGCCATCTACCTCAACCCAATCTTTGAGGCCGCGAGTAACCACCGCTACGACACGGCCGACTACACCAAGATCGACCCGATCCTGGGCACCGAGCAGGACTTTACGGAGCTGTGCAAGGCGGCCGAGAAGCTCGGCATTTCCATCATCCTGGACGGCGTCTTCAACCACACGGGCGACGATTCGATCTACTTTAACCGCTACGGCAATTATCCCGGCGTCGGTGCTTGGCAAAGCGAGGACTCGCCGTGGCGCGATGCGTTTTACTTCCATGAAGACGGTTCGTATGACTGCTGGTGGGGCGTGGGCAACATGCCCGCCATCAACGAGAGCTCCGAACTGGTGCGCGAGCGGCTCCTGGGCAAGGACGGCGTGATCCGCAAATGGCTGCGCGCCGGTGCCCATGGTTGGCGCCTGGACGTGGCCGACGAGCTTTCCGATGACTTCCTGGCCGAAATCAAAAAGGCCGTGCTCGCCGAGAAACCTGACGCGCTGCTGCTCGGCGAGGTCTGGGAAGACGCCTCCAACAAGATCAGCTATGGTCACCTGCGTCGCTATCTGCAGGGCTCGGAGCTCGACTCCGCCATGGACTACCCCTTCCGCGACATGGTCATCGGCTTTTTGATGGGCTACAAGAACGCATATCAGGCTGCCGAGGACATCGAGACCCTGCGCGAGAACTACCCGCGCGAGGCACTGGCCTGCGCACTCAATCTGCTTTCGAGCCACGACCGTCCTCGCATCATCTCAGTACTCGGCGGCGGCCCAGATGAGTCGCAGCTGCCCGAGAGCGAGCGCAGCAAATGGCGCCTGGACGATAACTCGATGGGCCTGGCCAAGAGCCGTTTTTGGCTGGCGACGCTCATGCAGATGACCTTCCCGGGCGTACCCTCGATCTATTATGGCGATGAGTACGGCCTGGAGGGCCTCACCGATCCTGGCAACCGCCGTACACTGCCGACCAAGGACCAACTCCACGACTTCGACACGCTGGCCATCGTTAAGAACGCGTCTGCCGCGCGCCGCGCGCTGCCCTTTATGGTCGATGGCGAGATCAAGGCCTTTGCGCTCAACGACGAAGTCTTGGCTTACACCCGCACGGGCAAAGACAGCGAGGCCGCAACGGTTATCATCAACCGAAGTCTGCGCAATTCGCACTGTGTGACGATCCCAGCGCTCGGCGAATGTGCAAGCGACGTGATCAGCGGCCACGAGTGCGAAATCCACAACGGCACGGTTACGCTCGACCTATACCCGCTGGGCTCTTCGATCATCTATCACCATGCCGAGAAGCGCCTGCAGGAGCCGCTCGATCACGGCGCAGGCGTCGTGTGCCACATCACCTCGGTGCCGACCGATGACGGCAAACCCGGCACAATCGGTGCGCCCACGCGTCGCTTTATCGACCATCTGGCCGCCATGGGCATGCGCTACTGGCAGGTCCTGCCCGTCAATCCAACCGACTTCTTCCGCTCCCCCTATGCCGGTCCCTCTGCCTTTGCAGGCAATATCGACCTGTTGCCCGAGAGCCACGAGGAGCTGGCTGCCGACTTCGTCACCTGGAAGGCCCGCGGCGGCGAGGATGCCGACCCGCTGTACACGGCGTTTAAACATCGCAACGCCGACTGGCTCGAGAAGTACTGCGTCTACATGGCGGTAAAGAAGCACTTTGAGGGGCTGTCGCGCCACGATTGGCCGGCAGATGTCGCGCGCTACAACGAGTATCTGATCGATGACAAGCGCTTCCACGACGAGGCCGAGCTGCAGGCGTACATGCAGTATCGCTTTGACCTGGCCTGGTGCGAGCTCATGAACTATGCGCACAAGAAGGGCATCGAGGTCATCGGCGATATCCCGATGTATGTCTCGGACGATTCAGCCGACGCGTGGAGCGAGCCCGAGAACTTCTGGCTGTCCGATACCGGCAAGGCGATTGAGATTTCGGGCGCGCCGCCCGACAACTTTGCGCCCGAGGGGCAAGTGTGGGGAAACCCCACCTTCCGCTGGGATCACATGAAGGAAAACGGCTATCGTTGGTGGCTCGACCGCCTGCGCCGTGCGTTTTCGCTCTACGACCGCGTGCGCCTGGACCACTTCCTGGGTTTCCACAGCTACTTTAGCATCCCCGCCGGCAAGGCCTGTGCCGACGGCCGCTGGCTTGCGGGACCGGGCAAGGACCTGTTCCAGACGGCCTACGACGAGCTGGGTCCGCTTAACTTTATTGCCGAGGATCTGGGCTATCTGACGCCTGGCGTTCGCGCCATGGCTTCGACCTGCGGTTTCCCCGGCATGGACGTGCTGGAGTTTAGTGACTACGACGTTCGCTGCGGAATTCATCCCACACCGGGCAAGATCCTGTACACCTCGACGCACGACACCTCGACGCTTGCCGGCTGGTGCACGCGCTCCTTTGCAGGCGGCGATGAGCCGAGCGGCATTGCATTGGCAAGCGAGCTCATGGGCAACGCCCTGGCAAGCGATGCGCCGCTCGTTATGATGCCGCTGCAGGACATACTGGGCCTGGGCGACGATGCACGTATGAACGTGCCGGGCGTGGCCACGGGCAACTGGACATGGCAGGCGCAGGAGGCCGACATTGCGGCGGCCGAGGGCAAAACTGCGAAGCTCCTGCGCAGCACCCATAGATTCTGGGGCGAAGCGTGATAAAACCCTCGATATGGGGTACAGTTACAGCTGTTTGAATTTTTGCGGGCAGAGCGATCTGCCCGCTTTGTGCTGAAAAGGAAGTATTATGGCGCGCTACGATTACAAGTGCACGAGCTGTGGCAACGTGTTTGAGGTTGAGCACCCCATGTCCGAGACGCCCGAGGTCGTATGCCCCAGCTGCGGAGCCCCGGCATCCAAGACGTTCTCGGCCAGCGGCATTAAGTTCGAAGGCAGCGGTTTCTACAACACCGACCAGCGAAGCGGCGGCTCCAGCACCAGCGCCACCAGCGGCTGCTGCGCCAACTGCCCGCATAGCCACTAGTGACAAGCGGCCCCCCCCGACAAAACCCAGCCGGGGGCCGGTGGGTTGGCGGTGGGGGGCTGATTTTTTTTTAAAAAAATTATAAATAAAAAAAGGTTTTTA